>JBAWAV010000574.1:0-17641 GCA_049589475.1 Mycobacterium sp. | reverse complement strand
TGGCTGCCCCGCCGCCGCCGGATGAATTGTCGGGCAAACGCACATTACGTCCAATTGTCGGTATGTAACGTGACAGAAGCTCATCGACTCCATTGCGTATGCGTTGCGAGTCCGCCAGTAAAGACGGGCCCGGCCGCAACGGAGAAGACGCGAACGTCCACTTCAAGCGTGGAGCGTGGAGCGTCGCGTCGGCGGTTTAGCGGACCCTTTTGTGTTTGCTGCAGGGGTCGTCCCGCAACCTCGCCTATAGGACGACGGGTTCCCCGCGACGCTGCATGCCAGCAGCCAACCGCAGCACCATGTCGGTGAACAGATTGTCGATGTCGATGAAGTCGTCCATGACCCCGGTCATTTCCAGCATCACAAACCCGTGCAACGCCGACCAGAATTCCAGCGCCGCCGGAAAGGCCTCCTCTAGGCCGATGCCGTAGGACGACAACACCGCCATCACCGGAACGGCCGCGCCCTTAGTGGCAGCAGTGAATTCCGGGTCGTCACCACCGGCCAGCGGCATTCGGGTAAACGCCGAATACCGGCCCGGGTGGTGACGAGCGTAGCTACGGTACGCGCCGGCCATGAACAGCACCGCGTCGTCACCAACCCGGCCCTCAGCAGCCCGTCCCAACATCGTGATGATGTCGCCGATCACCCGCACCCGCACCGTCCGACGCAGGTCATCCAGACCTTCAACGTGGTTATACAGCGACGGACCTTTGGTTCCCAAATGGGCAGCTAATGCGTTGACGGTCAGCGCATCCCAGCCTTCGCGATCCAGAAAGGAAAGCGCAGCCTGGATGACGAACTCGCGGTTGAGCTTTGCCGGGCGTGCGGCAGACCCGCCCACTGCCCGCAATCGACGACCCGGTGCTCGCGGCTCAGCTGCCATGGCAACGTCCTTCGGTTCGCGATATATCCGCCGTTCGCAGGAATTCTAGATCAAAATTGCACTGATCGCGCATAACCCCGAATATCCACGACCGCAAGGAGCTATCAGTCCAACCAATATCGGCATTGCACAACCGCCGTTCTATAGAAACTTAGAACCCAACTGTTGTATTTGGCAATCCGTTCCCATCATCGGTGGCCGTTGTAGGCGAAGGCACATCTGAATCTGTTCTCTGCGTACGTAACTCGCGTGCATGACCACTGCGCGGCAGCTGTTCTATGCGTCGACGCGCCGGATTGGGTAGCTTATCGAATCAATTAACCTACGATGCTGGACCGGGTCCCGAATGATGCTGGCGGCGAGGACGTTCAATGAAGTCTGCGACGAAGTACGTGTGCTGGGTCGCCGGTCTGGCGGTCGCGCTGGGGATTTGGGTGTGGCTCGCCTCAGTGCCATGGCCGGCTTCCGCCAGCCCCGCTGACGCGGCTCAAAAAGGACAAACAACGTCAACATCTGTAAACACTCTGAGCTGCACGTTCTCAACAGTGCCAGCACAGCAAAGCAACACCAACGCGCAGCACGTGGTTCGCGCTCTACTACGACGCGTGAGCTAACTACCGCGGCAGTGCCAGACATGATCGATATCAGCGGAACGTACAGCGGGTTCACAGCTGGTCAAAGGGCGCGGCTGATGCTTTCGGGTTAGCGTTGAGCAACCCCATCGGCATCAGGAGGCTCGCTGTGAGCAACTACCTAGTGACTATTGAGTTCGATGACGGCGCGCGCGCGATCACGGAGTACTCGTCACCGATTGACGTGAGAACCAAGTTGGCCGAGGTCGTCCGAGATTTGACGGACGAAGACGGCATCGAGCACTTCCGAAGTGTGACTGTCACTCAAGCGGCCCGCACTCAAGCGGCCTGAGTCTTCGGCCAACGGTCGTCACTCGACGGGCTCCGGCGCCCACCGCGGCCGACGCGCCTCGGGTCGCTGCGGGCCACGCGCGGCCGCGAGCGCCAATGCGCTCTCACCGTTGATCGCGGTGATCGGCGGCGGCTGACCCTTGCGCAGCGTCGCGATCAGCTCGCGATACGGGCCGATCAGATAAACCGTGTCGCCGGCCCGCAACTGAGAGTTGCGTCGTGGCCGCAGGCTCACTGCACCCTCCGGGCGTGTGATCGCGATGACCCGGGTTTGCGTCGACATGTCGACCATCTTCAGCCCATCTAGCTCGCTGCCCTCGGCCACCAACATCGCGCCGACCATGAAGGAGCGCTGACCGACCCAGAATGTGCCCAGCACCTTCAGGCCCATCGCGGCGCCGATGAACCACGGGGCCGCCAAATCCACTACAGAGCGCACGTTTTCGAAGCCGAACTGCTGACTGACCGCGGCGCTGAGCGCACGGCCTTGAACCCGCAGCACGATCGGCTGCTTGGTATCGGACCCCAAGATTTCCAGCAGCACGATGCCGGTTCGGATGTTCTCCATGTCGTCCTGGGTCATGACTGCGATTCCGCGGGCACGATCGACGCGCGCCGATTGCAGTGTCTGGTGCATCGTCGAGTCTCCGAAGATCACCGGCACGTCGAGTTCGGTCAGGGTGGACAGGAATCGGTTGTTTTCGTCTTGCTCGATGACCACCACGTCGTACCCTTTCGCGGTCAGTTCTCTGACGACGCGGATCCCAGTCGACCCCATGCCGACAACGACGATGTGGTCGCGCATGCGGCGCGCGCGCCGCAGGCCCGCGGTATGGACGAAGCGGCGTGACAGCAGCAGGTCGGCAACGATCGCCACCAAGATGGCCGTGACCATCACACCGCCGAACATCAGCCCGATGGAGAACATCTTCAGCACCGAGGACTGGGCCGCGAAGCTGAAATCACCGAAGCCCACGCTGGTGATGATCTCGGAGGTGAAATACAAGGCGTCGAGCCACGACATCCGCGGATTCACGTAGGTGAAACGCACCGTCGCCGTCGCACCGAACATGAGCACGAGCGTGAATACCAACGACGGAAAGAGCAGCGGGTTGGCATCCTCACGCATTGCGCGCACCGCGTCGATTGCGCGCCTCACCCTGGATTGGCTCGAGCGCGTCGCGGTCGACGGCGGCACGGTGATCCCGCGAGCCTCAAGTTCGTCCTTCACCCCGATCATCGAGGTCCAGTCGCCCGGGTAGACCTTCTGGTCGCGTCCCGGACACGGCACTATGTCGCCGGGAACAGGTGCGTTCTTACCGTGGACCACTGCTACGGGGGCCAGGTCACCGTAGATCTCGCGTAGTGTGCCGGGTTTGCGAGCCTCGGATCCCCAGACTACGAATTCCATTCCCGCCGTCTCGAACTGATGCGCATTACGCGACAGCACTGCCTCGACGATCGAGGGTGACGCAAGGTCGGCGACGTTCAAGATGGCACCCGGGCCGCTCACCGCGTCCACCGCGTCGCGCAGCACGCTGTCGGCTATGCGGGCGACGACACGGACGTTGGGACTGTATCTTCGCGCCAGCAGCGCGATCTCGAGGTTCACCGCATCGTGGGGTCCGGCGCAGACGACCGCCCGCGAGCGATGTACACCCGCTCCGAGCAGATCGGCGGCAGAGTTGATCCGGATGATGCGCGCGCCAGCACCGCGCAACTCATCGATGATCGTGTTCGCCAGCGCGTCGTCACCACAGACGATGATCTCGCGGTGGAATTGAAAAACCTCGCCCATGCTGGGGGGACCACCTTCGCTGACACCTGCGGTTCACATCACATATGACTATCGGCCACGATGCCGCAGAATGCCACCTGAGGACGAAACCAACTAGCATGTGCCGCAATCGGAGTCGCTTCGCAACACGTTCGACTCGGGCTCGTCACGCGGGAGAAATAGACGGGGTATAGCGGCTAGTGCTGGAGTAGTCCACCTGCCAGTGCTTGACCCCGTTCAGCCAGCCCGACCGTAACCTTTCCGGAGGTGCCTGTCCTACCTAAGCCACTGCTCGACGAGGTCAGCCCATCGCCCGGAGATGGTCTTTTCCGTCTCGTCACGCTGCCGGCCTGCGGACTCGACGGCGCTTTTCGTTAGTTGCGCGACCTCGTCGACCTGGTCGCGGTCGAGTCCGAACGCCACGAGCGAGCCGATGTCGCGCTGCAGGTCGATCTGGTCCGGCAGGTCAGAGCGCGACAGCAGCACCGCCGCATTCTCCTCGCCGACCTCGAAAAGCATGGCAACCAGATTGGGCTTGCTGACAATCACAAAGCGGTCACACCGGGCGGCGGATAGAGAGCTGAAGACCGTTGTCGCGCATGATAGTTCGACACTGCCCGGGGGTGTAGTCGAAGTTCTCCAAATCCTTGACGTACGACGCGGGATCGGCCAGGCCTTCAACGTGCGGGTAATCGGAACCCATGATGATCTGTGTGTCACCCAGCAGTTTCAGCAGGCTCGCCAGTTCGTCTTCGTAGAACGGCGACACCCAGACATGCCTTTTGAAGCTCTCCCGCGGGTCTTCTTGATAAATCTGCGGGATCTGACCGTAGGACTTGGTCAGTTTTTCGAAGAGGTGAAACACCCAGGTCGAGCCGCTCTCGATGCACGCCATCCGCAGGTTCGGGAACCTCAGAAAAAGACCTTTGTGCAAGTGGTTGGCGAAGGTGTCCTGTATGGCGTCCCCGGAAAACAAACTGCGGAAACCGAGTAGCGCCTGGAACGACATCATGTAGTCCGACTCGCCCCAGGCCGGCATGAACTTCGAGTAGTACGTCTCGCCCGAGTGGTAGCACACGGTGACACCTGAATCGTTTGCCAGCTGCCAGAAAGCGTCGAACATGGGATCGCCCGGCGCGCGCATGCCGATCTCAGTCGTGATCGGACCGGGAATCATCACGACGAAGCGTGCGTCGCGCTCGAGCGCCCATTCGAGTTCGCGGACGGCATCATCGGGTTTGCACAAGGTGATGTAGGGGGCGCCGAATATCCTTTCCTGGTAGGCGAATCCCCAGTCCTCGTCCATCCAGCGGTTGAAAGCCCGGAACGTCGCGACCGTGGCGTCCAGGTCCGGCAACAGCGCCTGCTCCATCCCCACTCCGAGAGTGGGCAACAGGATGCAGCCCGCCATGCCCTGTTCGTCCATCAACGCCAGCCGCGCATCGCGGTCCCGATACGCCGCCGGGATCGGCTCCAAATCGCCGAAAAGCGCGTTCAGATCGGCACCCCGGGGGTTACGGCCGCGGAAGTACTCGTCGAGCGCGCCGGGCTTACCCACCGGGTCGAACGTCGGATTCGGGATGAACCTGTTGACCCTGCCGCCGACGAGGAGACGTTGCCTGCCGTCGAGTTGAGCCCACTGGATTGCGCGCTTCTTGTATTGGGGTTCGATGTGGCGGGTGAACGCGTCAAGGGCTTCGTAATAGTGGTTGTCACAGTCGAAGAACTGGAACGGAAGCTGTGTCGTCATCGCGGTGGATGTCCTTTCTTCAGCAATGATTCAGTGACGCGGCAAGCCGAGGACCATCGACGCGATGACCGTCAGCTGGATTTCGGGAGTTCCCCCGCCGAGGAGTTCGGCGGGTGCGTCGAAATACGGTTGAACGACCGCCGGTTCGGACTTTTCCAACATTGCCATGCGGCCGGTCAGGCCGAGCGTGGCGGTCCACGC
The DNA here is from genome assembly GCA_049589475.1 of Mycobacterium sp. Taxonomy (GTDB): domain Bacteria; phylum Actinomycetota; class Actinomycetes; order Mycobacteriales; family Mycobacteriaceae; genus Mycobacterium. Next base: position 12,104 of record JBAWAV010000574.1, on the reverse strand, counting down.
GCGGCGCAGCAACGTGACCATCGCGTACTTGGCGATGCTGGATGTCGGGCCGGGTCCCTGCCCCTCGACGAGCCGGAGGGTCTCGCGCAACACCAAGGCTTTGATCGCTGTGCTGTAGGACTCGACGTCGCCCAGCGCTCGCAGCGCGGCATCCTGTTCCGGGCCGGCAATTTCGGCTATTCCTCGGAGCGCCTTGGCTCGGTCGATGCTGACGTAATTGCCGATAGCCGTTCGTTCGACCGCCATGGTAGATACGGCCAGGCTCCAGCCCTCGTCGGATTGACCGACGAGCATCTCGTCAGGCACGAACACATCGGTGAGAAACACCTCGTTGAACTCCAAACGCCCGCTGGCCTGTTTGATCGGGCAGACCTCGATACCGGGCGACGTCATGTCGACGAGGAAGTAGCCGATGCCGCGGTGCTTCTTCGCTTCGGGATCCGTTCGGGCCAGCAATGCTCCGAACTGAGCCCGGTCCGCCAGCGATGTCCAGATCTTGTGCCCGTTGATCAGCCATCCGCCGTTGGCCTTGGTGGCCCGGGTGGACAGCGACGCAAGGTCTGAGCCGGCGCCGGGCTCGCTGAACAGTTGGCACCAGCGCTGTACGCCATGCACGATCGGCCAGGCGAACCGCTCACGTTGCAGATCCGATCCACTGTTCAGAATTGTCGGAAGAATCCACTCCGCGATCCCGAGCGATGGCCGGACCAACTCAGGTCTTTTGTCGAACTCGTCGGCGATGATCACCTGCTGTACCGCCGAGGCGCCAACACCCCACGGCGCGGATAGATTTGGCGCTACCAAGCCCTCGCGCGCCAGCAGGTCACGTTGCGGCCCGGTGGCCAAGCCGGGCGTCCTGGGGTCGCCGGAATAGTAATCGTTGGCCAGCGCCACCGCCTCATCCAGCGTGGCGGCCACCCATGAGCGGAACTCGGACTCGACGTCGCCGAGGTTGATCGCGGTGGAACGCTTCAGCGTGCAGGCCAACTCCCCCGCTTTCCGAGTCCAGCGGGTCATCGGACCCAGTGACGCCGCCAAACTGGTTGCGCGCCGCCAGTACAGGTGGGTGTCGTGCTCCCACGTGTAGCCGATCGCGCCGAACATCAGCATCGCGTCGAGCACCAGATCGGGGGCGGCGCCGACCGCCACCACCGCGGCCGAGGCCGCCCCGAGCCGATGTTGCTCGATGGACTCGCCTTCCGCGCGGACCGCGTCCCAGGCCGACGACGCGGCCAGTTCGGCGTCGACCAGCAGCCTCGCTGCTTTGTGCTGCAGCGCCTGAAAAGAGCCGACCGGTCGACCGAACTGCTCACGCGTGCGAATGTATTCGGTTGCGGAGTCAGCGCAGCGGCGAACCGCTCCGGCGGCAGCGCATGCGGCAAGGGCCACCACGACGCAACGGGCTCGCTCGGTCGGGATCCCGGAGATCTCCGCGCTGTCCGGCACGACGTGGCCAGTGAGTTCGAAGACCCCCACATCGGTGCACAGGTCGGTGCCCTGCTGTGCTTCGACCGTCAGGCCTGGGCCCGGCGCGATCACGAACCATCGTTGCGCCCCGTCCGGGGTGTGCGCCGGCAGCAGAATGCGTTGCGCCGCAAGTATTCCCAATACAGAGTCGGAGATTCCGTTGAGTCGCCACGAGCTGCCTTCGGGTACGGCTCGGACGTCGCAGTGCTCGGGCAGCACGACGACCGCCGTCGCCCCGGCCGCCAGATCAGTCAGCAGCGGTTTGGCTGACGCGTCAGCGAGAGTTGCCACCGCGCTGGCCGTGACCGTGCTCAGCAGCGGACCGGGCAATAGCGCCGCGGCGGCCGCCTCGACCACACACGCCGTGTCGGCCAGGGTGCCGTCCTGCCCGCCGACATGGCCCGGCAGATGGACAGCATGGAAGCCGTTGTCGACGAATTCCGGCCACCACGAGGGCAATTCGCCAGCTGCAATCGACTCAAACGCGGCACGGGTCTTGTCGATGGGCGCGTAGCGAGCAGCGAACCGACTCACGGCGTCGACGAGTTGCTCCTGCTCGGCGGTGATCGCCAGCGTCATCGATCGTCAGCCTTCCAGCCCGAGGATACGAGCGGCGTTGCCGTACAGGAATTTCGGCCAGACGTCGTCCTTCAGTGGAACGTTGGGCATCTCGGTGAAGATCCGCTCCAGGGAAAGGCCCATCGGAAAATAGCCGGCGTAGAGGACCTTGTCGGCGCCGCGGGAATTGGCGTAGTCGATGATGGCCTTCGGGTAGTACTTGGGCGCGAACGCCGAGGTCGAGTAGTACAGGTTCGGCCATTTGAGCATGAGCTTGACGGCGAGGTCCTCCCACGGCTCGCAGCCGTGGCGGGTGACGAACACCAGATCGGGGAAGTCGAACATCACGACGTCGATTCGCGAGACTTCCTGTGGGGCAAACGGAATCCGCGGGCCCGGGATGCCGGCGCAGACGAAGATCGGGATACCGAGTTCGACGCAGGTGGCATAGATGGGGTACATCTTGGGGTCGTCGATGGGAACTTGCGGAAAAGTTCCGGCGGGAAACACCGACGTCGCGCGGATACCGAACTGCTCATAGTCGCGACGAATCGCGTTCACCGAGCCCATGACGTCGTTGGGGTCGACGAGCGCACCGGAAGGCACGAAGCGATCCGGGAACATCTTGAGCGCCAGCTGCGCGGAGTCCTCGCCGACCCCGATCATCGCCTTCTCGATACCGAAGCGGTCCATCTGCTGGAGCACCAGTGACACCGGGTCGTCGGTCGACAGTCCGTGCGGGACATCTTTGAACATGTACTCGACCGGAAACTCGAAATCCTCTTTGGATTCGCGGTCCTTGGTCTGCTTGCGGATGAAGTCGTATTGGGCGGAACCCTCGTGCGGAAATCCCATCATCGTGTCGATCACCGGCAGACCTACCGGTCCGGGCATGGAGTCCTCCGATCGGGCGCAACATCGCTGTCGACTAATACTGAAACACGGTTCTACTTGTGTCAAGGTTCTGTGACCGCTCTAGCTGCGACAACATAACGCTTACTGGACAGATATCGTGATCTGGGGCATCTTTATGAGAAGACTGTTCTGCCAGGAGGCCTGAACCGGAGGTTACGTCGTGAGCGTTCCTGTCGCGCGGCCCGAACTCACCGTCGTTCCGCTCACGGATATGACCAGCCGCCAGCTCATCCGGCGGGCCAAGATCATCGAAGCGGTCATCGATCTGATCGCCGAGGTGGGCGCCGATGCCGTGCAGATGCGTGACGTGTCCAAGCGCTCCGGAGTGGCGCTGGCTACCGTCTACCGCTACTTCAGCTCGAAGGATTATCTGCTGGCGGCGGCACTCGAGGACTGGCAGAAACGACTGACCCGCCGCATCCTTGCGTCGCGGGGCGCCCACGCCGACCCGGATCCGCTGCCACGCATTGTGGATTACCTGCGACGCGCCCAGCGCGCGTTTCACCGCAACCCGAATATGACCGCGCTGATGTTTCAGACGACGACGTCCACCGACCCCGAAGCCAAGGCGACCATCGACCAGATGAATCGGACGAATACCGAGATGTTCAACCGGCTGCTGGAAGGTATTGCACCCGAGGATGTTCCGAACATCACATTCGGATTGAATGCCGCGCTGAGCAGTTCTCTCGCCGGCGTGCTCGCCGGGATGATGACGTTGGAGGAATCGCTGGGTCGCGTCGAATGGGTTGCGCGCGTCCTGGTGGCGGACAGATAGCGCGTCGAACTGATCGGGCCGCCGTTACTGGGGCTAGGCAGCCGCCGCAGGACGCGCTCCTCGCACCAGACCACCTGGCCGGTTGTCGGTGAGTTCGCCCTCGTCGACGATGGTCTGGCCCAGCACCAGCGTCTCGACGTAACCGTCGGACCGCTGGATGAGTCGCCCCGCACCGGCGGGCAAGTCCTCGACCCGCTCGGGATAGTGCAGACCCAGGTTGTCAAGGTCGATCAGGTTGATGTCAGCACGTCGACCGCGGGCCAGGACACCGCGATCGCCGAGGCCGTAGAACGCAGCCGGATCACCGGTGAGGCGATGCACCGCTGTCTCTAGTGGAATCCGCGGACCGCGGGTCCGATCACGGACCCAGTAGGACATCAGGTAGGTCGTCATGCTGGCATCGCAGACGATGCCACAGTGGGCTCCCGCATCGCCGAGTCCCTGCAGGCTCAGCGGATCCGACATCATGTCGTGCAGATGCTGATAGTCGTTGCCGGCATAGTTCAACAGCGGGAACAGCAGGAACTCTCGGCCCTCGGCGCCGAGCAACGTGTCGTAGGTGACTTCCCAAGGATCGCGGCGTTCCCGCTCGGCGATCGCGGCGATACTGTTTTCGGCCGACGGCTCATAGTCCAGCCGGTCTCCGAGCGGATACACGCGTTTGAAGGTATGGCGGTTGAGCCGATCGGCAGAGGGGCCATCGCCCGCGTCCGGAGTCTCAGCCAGGATCCGCGCCTTCAACTCCGGATCCCGCAGCACCTCAACGCGTTTCTCGAGTGGCAGCTCCATCAGCGCGCGGTAACTGGGTCGATGCCGGAAGGGATTCATCCGCGACTGGTGCCCCATCAACATCCCGAACGCCCGGCTGGCTACCTGCGGTCGCACGTTTGCGCCCGCGGCGTTAGCTTCACGCACGTCGGCGAACCAGCGTTGCCAGTCGTGCGGGTCCTGCTCGTTGACCATCGCCAGGAAGGTCAGCGGTATCCCAAACTGCCGGCCCAGTCGACTGATCCACTCCACCTCGGCGTCGATGGAGTGGCGTTGGTCACCGCCCATCTCGCCGCCCACTCCCGCCGGAACCACCTGCAGGACACCGGTTCCCGCCTTGGCCATCGCCCCCATCAAGGCGACGAGCTCATCCTCCTCGGAGTACGTTCCCGGGACGGGCTGTCCGCTCGCGCTGCGATGTCCGGCGGTGCGCCCGAACGACATGCCGAGCGCGCCGGCGTGCAGGCCGTCGGTGACAGCTCTGCTCATCGCGGTGAGGTCGTCAGCGGTCGGGGCGTCCAGAGCCCGGTCGCCCATGACATAGGCCCGCAATGCAGCCTGCGGTATCTGGGTGCCGACGTCGACCGCGCGCGGCATCCTCTCCAAGGCGTCGAGGTACTCGCCGAAGGTTTCCCACTCCCAGTTGATGCCTTCTGCCAGTGCGCTGCCGGGGATGTCCTCCACGCCCTCCATCAATTCGATGAGGAAGTCGTGCCGGTCGCGGTGCACGGGCGCGAATCCGATGCCGCAATTGCCCATGATCGCGGTGGTGACACCGTGCCAGGACGACGGCGTCAGGTGCGGATCCCAGGTCGCTTGTCCGTCGAAATGGGTATGGACGTCGACGAATCCCGGTGTGACAGTGAGTCCGTCGGCGTCGATGGTGCGCAGGGCTGCGCCGTCGACCCGTCCGACTTCGACGATCAGGCCGTCACGCACGGCGACGTCGGCGGTGCGGGCCGGTGCTCCGGTTCCGTCCACGACCGTGCCGCCACGAATGAGCAAGTCGTAGGTCACGAAATCCTCCTGGTCTTACCGGCGAAGCCCAGCGCGTGCTCGTACGTAGACAGGTTGTCGGCCGAGATCTTGGCGTGTACGCGGCGTTCGAGAAGCGCGCGAAGTACCGGGTTGAAGGCGTGGTAGGTCTCGTGGAAGGTGAGGATCGTGGTGCCGTCTGGCTGCTCGTCGAGTCGGTGGTAACCCTCAGCGCGGGACCACAAGGGCTTGCCGATCGCGACGTAACGCGAGATCTCGTTGACCCTGGCCTCGGTGACGACTTCCCACGACCTCGCCTTGCCACCCGACAGTAGATAGCGGGGAACGTCGAAGACGCAGGTGCGGACCAGCCCCTGTCCGGCGTCGTCCCCCTCGAACAAGATCTCCATGCTGCCCGCCGGGTATTCGACGATCCGGGGAACTGTCGCATCAGGTGGCGGTGGTGGGTGAAGGATGCGCCACACCCTGCGCGGGGGCGCGTCGACCGTGAACCGCACGGTGTAAGCACGCATCAGTGCTCGTCCCAGGTGATCCACGATGTGACTGCCCTGGTGGTAGAGAGAACCTCGTCGATCGGGTCGATGTCTACGCCACTCCGTCCGAAACGCACCGCGTCAGCGACGCGACGACCGTTCCAGGTTGGCTCATCGTCGAGGCATCTCGGGCGTGTTTCAACGTTAAAGGCGTAAAGAATCTCTCGCTCAGCGTTGTCGAATGACCGCCCATGCCCCGGTGCACCACAGCGCCCAGATCACCAGCAGCGGCTGGAACAGCAGCCTGATGCCGCGGGCAAGATCGGAGTCGAGTCCGAAAGCATTTGTGTGCGTGACAAATTGGGAGATGTTGCCGGGGAACACCAGAACGAAGAAGATCGCCACGGCCCACCCGACCGTCACCTGCCGACGGGTGAGCAGCACCAGGGTCGCACCGAGTGCGATTTCGACCACGCCTGAGGCGATGATCACGAGATCGACGTTGACCGGCAACCAGCGCGGAACCTGAGCGCGGAAGGCGGTTCGGGCGAAGCTCAGATGACTGCTACCGGTGAATACCAGTAAGCCACCCAGACCGACACGCGCAACGCGGCGCGGCCACGAACCAGCGGGGCGATCGACGACCGGATGCCTCATCAGCTGCGCATGGGCTCTAGAAACGCGTCGAAGCCAGACGAGCAAGGCCGCACCCGCTCCATGCAGAGCGGGTACGGCCTCGTTTGACTTGTGGGTCGGTCAGATTGCCCGAACTTTACTGGCCTGAGGACCCTTGGCGCCCTGAGTCACCTCGAACTCCACCTTCTGGTTCTCCTCGAGGCTGCGGAAGCCGCCGCCATCGATCTCGGAGTAGTGCACGAAGACGTCCGGACCCTCTTCGCGCGCGATGAAGCCGAAGCCCTTTTCGGCGTTGAACCACTTCACAGTTCCCTGTGTCATTTATTTCTCCTATGTCAGAGATCCGGTCCGCACCGTGCGGACCGGCGGCCGAATGATCAGACGCTGCTTCTGACTTGCCCTGCAAGGAGAAAGAGACGCCCGCACCAAGTTTCTGCGCGAGCGTGTGTGAACACGAACACTTAGAATTTCGACTTCCTCGATACTACGCGATCTATTGACAAATGTGTTACCGGCCTCGGGCAAGCCGCCGCGTGGCGGTGCTGATCGACGGCGCGCGATTGGGGACGGAGGCGGGTAGCCTGCGATTTCATGGGAAACTGGCGGCGGCGTCGAGTCGCGATCGCTGCGTGCGCAGTCTTGATCGCCGGCGCCTGCCACTCGGCCCCGCCGCAAGGACAGCCGAATCCCGCGCCAAGCGCCTCGTCGGCGACCACCACGTCTGCAGGAGCGCCGAAGGATCTCGCAGCCGCTACCGCCGCGGCTCAACAGAAAGCCGACCGGCACGCATCTGGAGACTTCGCCGGCGAATGGCTGTTGTTCACAAAAGATCTGCGCGACAACATCTCCCAGCAGGCGTTCGTCGAGTTTTCCCAAAAGTGTTCTCCCACGGGATTAACGATGAAAGCATCCGGCGGCCGGATGGACAGCCCCGAGCGCGCAGTCATCCACTTCGAGACCATGGGCGTGACCCATGCCGTCACGATGATCTACGAATACGGCGGCTGGTACAAAGAACCCGACGAGTTCCTGCAGGCTAATTTCGGCAAGAACGGCGACGAACTCATCGCGGTCGATCAAGCAGCCGACCACTGCGGCCAGTAAGGCGCCGGACGCCTGAGGCGCGTTGTTCGATTGCCGGACCTAGCCGGCGCACGAGTCAGTACCAGAAGATCGGCTCAGTAGTAGGTGCTGGAGCTGGGCGCTCCGTCCGGCGGTATGTAGCCGCCTGCCGAGTTCCGTAGCTGCCATATCAGTTCAGGGCAAAGCAAGTTGACCGCGTACCCGACCACGTAGTTGGCCGCGAACTGGTCGTTGGGGGTGACGTCGCGCTTCACGTCACCGATGACCTCTCCGTACCCCTCGCCTTGGCCGACCTTGTCGCAGACTCCGTGGCCGTAGGCAAGCGCGTCATTGTTCGGAAAGTTGTATTGCCGCCGCACTGTCATGTCGTAGACGTACTCGACTTCAGGATTCGGGGCGGCATGCGCTCGCGGTGCCGGCGCCACCGGAAGCCCGCCGACGGCAGCCGCGGCGACGATCACAGCAACAAGCGACTTCCGACTCGTCCATTGCCCTGACGCTGTGACCGGATTGCACACGGCGATCGACATAAATCAGACGTTAAACTATATAACGGATAAGAACCAGCGATTCGGCGCAGCCCAACTTCACTCCCTGCGTTGACGCTTGAGGTGTGATTCCCGAAGCTGGGCACGAACGACCTTGCCTGCGGTGTTGACTGGCAGCTCGGCGAGCGAGTACCAGTACTGCGGGATCTTGAAGCCGGCGAGCTTGACGCGGGCGAAAGAACTTAGCTCCTCGGGTCGTGGCGGATGAGCCGGGTCCGTCGCAACGATGAACGCGGCCAAAGTTTCTCCAAGTCGCCGATCCGGCACGCCCACGACGCCGACCGCGGCGACCGCAGGGTGGGTGCTGAGCACATTCTCGACTTCCACCGGATAGACGTTCTCCCCGCCGCGAACCACCATGTCGTGCCGGCGCCCGCAGAGACGGAGATAACCGTTATCGTCCACCACGCCGAGATCACCGGTGTGTAACCACCCGTCGGCGGCCTGGCCGGACAGATGCGCCGCGGCGGCGCACACCTCGCCGATTCCCGCGGCATCCGGCTCGTCGATCTGCAGACGCAGGCCCATCACGGGTCGTCCGACAGTGTGCAGAATGTCGGGGTTATTCACCGCGGCCAGTCGATGGTCGTCTGGGCTCACGCTGGTGATCGGGCTGCCCTCGGTTTGGCCGTACAGGCTGACGATCGCGGCATCGGGCAGGATGTCGAGAACGCGTCGCAGGGTGTCGACGGTCATCGGCGAGGCACCGTAGATCAACGTCGTCAATGGGACCGCGGCGAGAAGCCCTTCATTGAGCAACATTTCGATCATGGTCGGCACGAGCAGGCAGTGGGTGGCGTTGAGCTGCTTCAGGTTGCGCCACCAATCGAAGGAGAATCGGGTGGTGCAGATGACGGCTGCCCCGGCGGTGAGGGCCACGAGGACGTTGCCCAGTCCCCCCATGTGATGCAGCGGTGAGCCGGTGGCATAGCGGTCGTCGGGGCCGATGCCGATCAGCCGCCGCAACACCTCGGCACGCGCGTCGAGCACTCGGTCGGTGAGCGCAACGGCTTTAGGGAATCCGGTCGTTCCCGCGGTGTGCAGGTAGATCGCCGTGGGACCCGGCTCCGGGCGCAGCGGACGACTCGACACCGGCAATAAAGGGATTGTCACCGCCGCTATCCCAGCCGAATCGGCAACCTGTCGAGCGGTCTCGGCGAACGCGGCCTCGGTGAGCAGAACTGACGAGCCACTCCGACGCACCGCGTCAGCCAGCTCCGCGGGAGTCTGCCGCGGCCCGAGCGGAGCCAGCGGCCTGTTGGCGGCGACACCACCTAACAGCAGTGCAAGCGCACGGGCGTTGGTGGTGAGCAACGCGGGAATCGGCTGGCTTGGCGGAACGTCGAGGTCAACGAGCAGGTCCGCGGCGGCGACGGCCTTCCCCAGCAGTTCGCGGCCGGTAACGGAGCCCACTTCGCTGATGACCGCGGGACGTTCACTGCCTTCGTGGACGGCGCAAATGCGTTCGAGCCACGTCATAAGAGTGGTTCCACCGGACTCGTCGGGCGGGTAGCGATCACGTCTCTCCTCGCCGTTTCACCAAAACGATAAATAGTTTACTGTTTGGTGCAAAGTTGCGAAGGAGGGCACGGCGACGTGCGGATCATTGTCACCGGCGGAAACAGTGGGGTCGGGAAGGCGACCGCCCATGCCATGGCCGCCGCCGGCCATGACGTGGTCATCGCCTGCCGGACCCCGGGAAAGGCCTACGAGGCCGCTTCGTCGATGCCCGGCGACGTCGAAGTGCGCGAGTTAGACCTGGCCGACCTCACCAGCGTGCGCAAGTTCGCCGACACCGTCGACTACGTCGACGTGTTGGTGAACAACGCCGGTGTGTTGGGCTTGCCGCTGACCCGAACAGCCGACGGCTTCGAGGCTCACATGGGCACCAACCACCTCGGCCACTTCGCGTTGACGTGTCTGCTCGGCGATCGGATCCGCGATCGTGTCGTGGCGGTGGCCAGCACCAACTACACCACCGCCCGCATCCACTTCGACGACCTCAACTACCACCATCGCCGCTACAACCCGTGGTCGGCCTACGGCGAATCCAAACTGGCCAACCTGCTGTTCGTGCGCGAGTTGGTCGCCCGCGGCAAGACCGCCTATGCCTCCGATCCTGGAATGACGGACACCGGGATCACCCGCGACGGATCGGGCGCGCTGCAGTGGGCCGGCCGGGTGCTCTCGCCACACATCGCACAAAGCCCGGCCGACGGCGCCCGCTCAACCATTCAGGCGATCACCACGACACTGCCCAACGGCACCTACCTCGCGCCGCGCGGCCTGATGCACCAGTGGGGAAAACCGAAACCCACCAAGCTCAGAGACAAGGCCCGCGACGCGGACAGCGCGCGACGGCTGTGGGACATATCTGCCGAATTGACCGGTTGCGAGTGGCAGGAACGACGCCCATGACCGTCGAACGTCTGCTGCCGACGCCCGAGGCGCGCGAACTCGTTCGACTGGCCGCCGACGTCGCCGACAAGGTGCTCGATCCGATCGTCGACGAGCATGAGAAGAACGAGACCTATCCCGAAGGCGTCTTCGCAACCCTGGGTGAGACCGGGCTGCTGACACTGCCGCACCCGGAAGAATGGGGCGGCGGTGGGCAGCCTTACGAGGTGTATTTACAGGTCCTCGAGGAGTTGGCGGCCCGGTGGGCGGCTGTCGCCGTAGCCGTCAGCGTCCATGTGCTGTCCTGCCATCCGCTGATCGCGTTCGGCACCGCCGAACAACAACAGCAGTGGCTACCGACCATGCTGGGTGGTCACACGATCGGTGCCTACAGCTTGTCCGAGCCGCAGGCCGGTTCCGACGCCGCCGCTCTGACCTGCAAGGCCGTCGCGGTCGACGGCGGTTACCGCGTCAACGGCGCTAAGGCATGGATCACCCACGGCGGCATAGCCGACTTTTACAGCCTATTCGCCCGCACGGGTGAAGGTGGACAAGGTATTTCGTGCTTCCTGGTCGATAAGGACACCGACGGTCTCACGTTCGGCAAGCCCGAGGAGAAGATGGGTTTGCATGCCATCCCGACCACCTCGGCGCACTATGACAATGCGTTCGTGTCTGCCCAACGCCGGATCGGCGCCGAGGGGCAGGGCCTTCAGATCGCCTTCAGTGCACTGGATTCCGGACGCCTGGGCATCGCCGCGGTGGCCGTCGGCCTGGCGCAGGCGGCGCTCGATGAAGCGGTGTCCTACGCTCAGCAACGGACGACCTTCGGCCGCAAGATCATCGATCATCAGGGTCTGGCGTTCCTGCTGGCCGACATGGCCGCCGCGGTCGACTCCGCGCGCGCGACGTATCTGGACGCGGCGCGCCGCCGCGACGCGGGACTGCCCTACTCGCGTAACGCGTCGGTGGCCAAGCTGATTGCCACCGACGCCGCAATGAAGGTCACCACCGACGCCGTCCAGGTATTCGGCGGCTATGGCTATACCCGGGATTACCGAGTCGAGCGCTATATGCGCGAGGCCAAGATCACCCAGATCTTCGAAGGCACCAATCAGATTCAGCGGCTGGTCATCGGTCGATCGTTGGCCGGATCATGACACCTGACGGCGGCTACCAACGACCACAGTTGCGGTTGGCGCCCAGCCCTACCGCCGAGTCGCAAGCGTTCTGGACCGGCGGGCGCAACGGCGAGTTGCTGATCACCCGCTGCCGCGGCTGCAGCCACTTTTTCCACCCGCCAGGGCCGGCCTGCTGGCGCTGCCGCAGCACCGACGTCGCACCAGAACCCGTCTCCGGGCGGGCAACCGTCGCGGCATACACGGTCAACCGCCAGAACTGGATTCCGGGTTTGGAACCGCCCTACATCGTGGCGATGGTGGAACTCGCCGAGGAGCCCGATACGCGGCTGATATCGAACGTCGT
>JBAWAV010000573.1:0-2144 GCA_049589475.1 Mycobacterium sp. | reverse complement strand
TGACGAATGTCCCCACCGCGGAAGACATCACAGCCCCGATGGGGTAGATCGCTCGCATGCGTGTCTACCCGAAGCCCTCGTCACGCACGATCACCGCGCCGAACGCCGACACCCTGCGGCTGTATTGGCCCAACGACAAAAGCCGTCAATCCTCAACGGGACGTGGCACATTCCGCCGGTGAAACCATTCCCTTGATTAAACCCGCTGCGCGAAAACGAACTCGTTGCCCGGCACCAGATCCTTCACCGCAGGAGCAGCGCCGCGGCCGAAGTCGGCCATCAGCTCGGCGGCCGGCGTCACCGTCACGTGCCAGCCGTGACGCGCGTACCACTCGCCGACCGGCTCGCGCTCCTCGAAGTAAAACAGCTCGTCAGTGCGCGGGATCTCGCGATCCGGGTCCACATTGGTCATCAACTGGCGCACTCGCTCCATCCGCTCACGCCGCTTGGAACGAATCTCCTCGTCGAGGAACGTCGGCCCCAGCGCCTCCACCGCAACGCGGCTGCCGGGCGCGGCGAGCGCGTGGATGCGTTCGAATAGCAGATCCTGCGCCGCGGCCGGCAGGTAGGGCATCAGACCTTCGGCTGACCAGACGCTCGGCTGCAACGGGTCAAACCCAGCCTCCTGCAATTCTTTCGGCCAGTCCTGCCGCAAATCGACCGCGACCTCGACCCGGATGGCAGCCGGCCGTGCCCCGTGATCGGTCAACGTGCGGAGTTTGAAGTCCAACACACGGTCCTGGTCGAGCTCGTAGACCGTCACGCCGTCCGGCCACGGCAGCCGCCACGACCGCGCGTCCAAGCCTGCGGCCAGGATCACCGCCTGACGAATTCCCGAATTGGTGGCGGTCTGAAAGAACGAGTCGAAAAACTTTGTCCGCGAGGCCATGTAGCCGACCATGGCTTCCATCTGCTGCGGCAACTCGGGTTCGGCCTCGACGACCTCGGGCGGCAAATCGGGACCCGCGTGCCAGTTCCATACCCCGTCTCCGGCGGCGTCGAGGAACAACCGCGCGAACGGGTCCTGGATCAACGGGTTGTCGCTCTCGGTTTCGGCCGCGCGTGCTGAGGCCACGCCCAGCGCCGTCGCCCCCACGCTCTCTGTGATCTCCCAGGTGTCGTTGTCAGTTCTCGCCACGCGATTCCCCTCTTCTGGCAGCAATACTTTCGACCGTACGTGAGCGTCCTATGTGGTGGCTGTGGGTCTGCTGCCGGTTGATATCGCATGTGGCGTCGTTTTGAAACAACGTGTCATGGTCGCTCTCTGGTGCGCCCGTGGCTGCTGTGACCGACGCGCCAGAAGGTGATGCGTGTCACCGCATGCGGGTGATCCGCGGTTGGTCAGCTAGGGTGGGAAACAACGTCGGCGCCAAAATGCCGACAGCGTCGTGGAATGCTCCGACATCCAAAGCTTTTTTCGCGGCGATCGATTTTGCCGACTGGCAATCTCGCCAACCTTGCACCCACCAGCTGCATGACAATGCGGTCGCGGCAACGCGGTGCAACCGATGCCCGAGAGGCACCGAAAACATGACTACCCCAAGAACTTTCGACGAACTCGGCGTGCCCGAGTCCCTTACCAATGTGCTTGCACAGCAAGGAATTACCGCGCCGTTCCCGATCCAGGTCGACACCCTTCCGGACACACTCGCCGGCCGTGACGTCCTGGGCCGGGGCAAGACCGGCAGCGGCAAAACGCTGGCGTTCTCCATCCCGCTGGTCACCCGGCTGAGTTCGGGCAAGCGGCGGCCCTCGCGGCCGTCCGGCCTGGTGCTGGCACCCACCCGCGAGCTGGCGACCCAGATCTCCGCGACGCTCGCCCCACTGGCTGCCGCCCGCGGCCTGAAGGTCAGCACGATCTTCGGCGGCGTCCCGCAAGGACGTCAGGTGTCCGCGCTCAAGTCCGGGATCGACATCGTCGTCGCCTGCCCGGGACGGCTGGAAGACCTGATGAAACAGCGCGTGATCAGCCTCGACTCGGTGCAGATCACCGTGCTCGATGAGGCCGACCACATGGCCGACCTCGGCTTCCTGCCGGGCGTGACCCGCATCCTGGCCGCGACCCCGGCCGACGGTCAGCGCCTGATGTTCTCCGCGACGCTCGATAACGGCGTCGACAAGCTGGTCAAGCGCTTCCTGCGCAA
>JBAWAV010000572.1:0-7640 GCA_049589475.1 Mycobacterium sp. | reverse complement strand
ACTCGTGGCTGAGTGCGGCGTCGTTCCAGGAGACCACGCGAGTGCTGACCGATGCGGCGATCAACTGCCGCAGCGACAAGCTGCAGGGTCTGAAGGAGAACGTGATCATCGGAAAGCTGATCCCGGCCGGTACCGGTATCAACCGGTACCGCAACATCCAGGTACAGCCGACCGAGGAAGCCCGCGCTGCGGCGTACACGATCCCGTCCTACGAGGATCAGTACTACAGCCCGGACTTCGGTCAGGCCACCGGAGCCGCGGTTCCGCTGGACGACTACGGGTACAGCGACTACCGCTAGTCACTAACGAAAAGCCCCGGGTTTCGCCCGGGGCTTTTTCGTGCGCCGGATCGAGCGTCGGGGCGCCGAGCATGCGTCCAGCCGCACGTTCGCGGTCGAGTGTGCGTCCAGCCGCACAGTCGCGGAGGCTGTTAGCAGGCCCCCACTAGACTGGCCGCGTGCTGATCGGTTCACATGTCAGTCCGCAGGATCCGCTGGCCGCAGCTGCGGCCGAAAACGCCGACGTCGTGCAGATCTTCCTCGGCAACCCGCAGAGTTGGAAGGCGCCCAAGCCGCGTGACGACGCCGCGGAGCTCAAGGCGGCGGCGCTGCCGATCTATGTGCATGCGCCCTACTTGATCAACGTGGCATCGGCGAACAACCGGGTGCGCATCCCGTCGCGAAAGATCCTGCAGGACACCTGCGACGCGGCGGCCCAGATCGGCGCCGCGGCGGTCATCGTGCACGGCGGGCACGTCACCGAAGACGACGACCTCCACGAGGGCTTCGAGCGCTGGCGCAAGGCACTCGACCGGTTGGAGTCCGAGGTTCCCGTCTACCTGGAGAACACCGCCGGCGGTGACCACGCCATGGCCCGGCACTTCGACACCATCGGTCGGCTGTGGGATCACATCGGCGACACCGGAATCGGCTTCTGCCTCGACACCTGCCACGCCTGGGCGGCCGGCGAGACGCTGGTCGACGCCGTCGACCGCATCATGGGCATCACCCGCCGGATCGACCTGGTGCACTGCAACGACTCGAAGGATTCGGCAGGCTCCGGCCGCGACCGGCACGCCAATTTCGGTACCGGGCTGATCGATCCCGACATGCTGGTGGCTGTGGTCAAGGCCGCGGGTGCGCCGGTGATCTGCGAGACGGCCGAGGAAGGCCGCAAAGACGACATCGCCTTCCTGCGGGAGAAGACGAGCCGCTGACATGCTTCGTCGGATCGCGACGCTGGTGGGCGTCGCGTTGATCATCGCGGGCTGCTCGATCGTGCATCCGAAGCCGCCGTCGGGCTTTGTGAACGGCACCAGCATCCACACCATCGATCTCGGTGGGCGCGATCGCCACTATCGGCTGCACAAGCCCGCCGGGCTGCCCGCGTCGGCAAGATTGGTCGTCGTGCTGCACGGCGGCTTCGGCAACGCCGAGCAGGCCGAAAGATCGTACGGCTGGGACCAATTGGCCGATTCGGAGAAGTTCCTCGTCGCCTATCCCGACGGCGTCAACCGGGCCTGGAACGTCAACGGCGGAGGTTGTTGCGGCAGGCCGGCCCGTGAAAACGTCGACGACGTCGCGTTCATCAGCGCAGCGATCGCAGACGTCGCAAAGAACGTCGGCATCGACGCGGCACGGGTGTATGCCACCGGCATGAGCAACGGCGGCATGATGTCGTACACACTGGCCTGCGACACCACACTGTTCGCCGCGATCGGCCCGGTCTCGGGCACCCAGCTCGGGCCGTGCCGCTCCCCGCATCCGGTGTCCGTCATGGCGGTGCACGGTACCGCCGATCCGCTGGTTCCCTACGGCGGCGGGCCCGGCCGCGGCTTCGCCCATGTCAACGGTCCGCCGGTGCCGGAGTTGAATGCGTTCTGGCGCAACATTGATCACTGTCAACCGCCGACGGCCGAGACCAGCGGTCCGGTCACCACCTCGACCGCCGGCTGCGCCGACAACCGCGGGGTGGTGCTGATCACCGTGACCGACGGTGGCCACCACTGGCCCGATTTCGCCAGCAAGAGATTGTGGCAGTTCTTCATCGACCATCCGCGCTGAGCATTACACCTCTTGTGCGGTTGTAGAAAAAATGTAACAGTGGTGGGCATGCCAGATACTCATGCCGTCATCAACCAGGTGCCGCTCCTGGAGGAGCACAACCCGGCCTCGTCTCCGGTCCTCATCGAGGCGCTGATCCGCGAAGGCGGGCAGTGGGGCCTGGACGAGGTAAACGCCGTCGGCGCGATCTCCGGCGCCCGGCAGACACAGCGCTGGGGTGAGCTGGCCAACCGCAACCGGCCGATCCTGCGCACCCATGACCGGTACGGGCATCGGGTCGACGAGGTTGAGTTCGATCCGGCCTACCACGAGCTGATGCAGGTGGCGATCGAGCACGGCCTGCACGCCGCGCCGTGGGCCGACGACCGTCCCGGCGCGCACGTCGTCCGCGCCGCCAAGACCAGTGTGTGGACCGCCGAACCGGGTCACATGTGCCCGATCTCGATGACCTATGCGGTCGTCCCGGCGCTGCGCTTCAACCCTGAGCTCTCCGCGATCTACGAGCCGCTGCTCACCAGCCGTGTCTATGACCCCGAATTGAAGCTTGCGACAACCAAAGTCGGCATCACCGCCGGCATGTCGATGACCGAGAAGCAGGGTGGGTCCGACGTTCGTGCCGGCACCACTCAGGCCACCCCCAACGGCGACGGCACCTACTCGCTGACCGGTCACAAGTGGTTCACGTCGGCGCCGATGTGTGACGTCTTCCTGGTGCTCGCGCAGGCACCGAGCGGGCTGTCCTGCTTCTTCCTGCCCCGCGTGCTTCCCGACGGCACCCGTAACCGGATGCTGCTGCAACGTCTCAAGGATAAGCTCGGCAACAACGCCAATGCGTCCAGTGAAGTCGAGTACGACGGCGCGACCGCGTGGCTGGTCGGCGAGGAGGGGCGCGGCGTTCCGACCATCATCGAGATGGTCAACCTGACCCGGCTGGACTGCACGCTGGGCAGCGCCACCAGCATGCGCACCGGGTTGACGCAGGCCGTTCATCACGCCCAGCACCGCAAGGCATTCGGCGAATATCTGATCGACCAGCCGTTGATGCGCAACGTCATCGCGGATCTCGCCGTCGAAGCCGAGGCGGCCACCATGATCGCGATGCGGATGGCAGGCGCCACCGATAACGCGGTACGCGGCGATCACACCGAGACCTTGCTTCGCCGGATCGGCCTGGCCGCCAGCAAGTACTGGGTGTGCAAGCGCTCCGCGCCGCACGCCGTCGAGGCCCTGGAATGCCTGGGCGGCAACGGTTATGTCGAGGAGTCCGGCATGCCGCGGCTGTACCGCGAGGCGCCGCTGATGGGTATCTGGGAAGGCTCTGGCAACGTCAGTGCACTGGATACGTTGCGCGCCATGGCAACTCGACCGGAGTGTGTCGAGGTGCTGTTCGACGAGCTGGCCAAGAGCACCGGTCAGGACGCCCGGCTGGACAGCCATGTCACCAAACTCCGCACGCAACTCGGTGACCTGGAGACCATTCAGTACCGGGCCCGCAAGGTCGCCGAGGACATCTGCCTGGCGCTGCAGGGCTCGCTCCTGGTCCGGCACGGCCACCCGGCCGTCGCCGAAGCGTTCATGGTCACCCGGCTCGACCGGCAATGGGGCGGCGCGTTCGGAACCATGCCCACCGGGCTGGATCTGGCACCAATCATCGAGCGTGCTCTAGTAAAGGGATGACGCACGCCATAAGGCCAGTTGATTTCGACAACTTGAAGACGATGACCTACGAGGTCACCGACCGGGTTGCGCGAATCACCTTCAACCGCCCCGAAAAGGGCAACGCGATCGTCGCCGATACTCCACTGGAGCTCTCGGCGCTGGTCGAGCGGGCCGACCTCGATCCAGCAGTGCATGTCATCTTGGTGTCGGGTCGCGGTGCAGGGTTCTGCGCCGGATTCGATCTGAGTGCCTACGCCGACCGCACCGGCTCGGCGGGCGGAACCGGCGCCTATAACGGCACCGTGCTGGACGGTAAAACCCAGGGCGTCAACCACTTACCGGATCAGCCGTGGGACCCGATGATCGACTATCAGATGATGAGCCGCTTCGTGCGCGGCTTCTCCAGCCTGATGCACGCGGACAAACCGACGGTGGTCAAGATTCACGGCTACTGCGTGGCCGGCGGTACCGACATCGCGCTGCACGCTGACCAGGTGATCGCCGCGTCCGATGCGAAGATCGGCTACCCGCCGACCCGGGTGTGGGGTGTACCGGCGGCTGGACTCTGGGCGCATCGGCTCGGCGATCAGCGTGCCAAACGCCTTCTGCTGACCGGGGATTGCATCACCGGAGCGCAGGCCGCCGAGTGGGGCCTGGCGATCGAGGCGCCGGATCCCGAGCACCTCGACGAGCGCACCGAACGTCTGGTGGAGCGGATCGCTGCGATGCCGGTGAACCAGTTGATCATGGTCAAGCTCGCACTCAATTCCGCTCTGCTGCAACAGGGTGTCGTCACCAGCAGGATGATCAGCACCGTGTTCGACGGTGTGGCCCGGCACACGCCCGAAGGCCACGCGTTCGTCGCCGACGCGGTCGGACACGGCTTTCGCGAGGCGGTCAAGCACCGTGACGAGCCGTTCGGTGACCACGGCCGGCGCGCATCTCAGGTGTGACGCCATGCCGAAATCGTTGGCACGCATGCCCGCCCGGTCGGTGGTGCTGAGCGTGCTGCTCGGCGCCCACCCGGCGTGGGCCAGTGCGGCCGAGTTGATCCGGCTCACCAGCGATTTCGGCATCAGGGAAGCCACCCTGCGAGTCGCACTGACCCGAATGGTCAGCGCCGGCGACCTGGTCCGTTCCGCCGATGGCTATCGGCTCTCCGACCGCCTGCTGGCCCGGCAGCGCCGACAGGATGATGCCATGTGGCCGAAACTGCGCCCCTGGCACGGACTCTGGACGACGGTGATCGTCACCAGCGTCGGCACCGATGCCCGCACCCGCGCCACGTTGCGAAACGCGCTGCAGCACGGACGTTTCGGTGAACTGCGCGAGGGGGTGTGGATGCGGCCGGACAATCTCGGGCTCGACGTGGACGCCGAGATCCGCGACCGGGTCCGGATCGTCGCGGCCCGCGACGACGCGCCCGTCGAGTTGGCCGGCCAGTTATGGGATCTGCCGTCGTGGGCTCGCACCGGCCAGCGGTTGATCGCCGACATGTCCGGCGCAACCGACGTTCCGGCCCGATTCGTGGTTGCCGCCGCAATCGTGCGGCACCTTTTGACCGACCCGGTGCTGCCGGAGGAATTGCTGCCGCTCGACTGGCCGGGTGCGCGGCTGCGCAACGCGTACAACGACTTCGCCGCCGAACTACTCGAGCGGCGCGACGACATCCGACTAGTGGAGGCGACATGAGCGACCCGGTACGTGTAGAGCGTAACGGCCCGGTGACCACGGTGATCTTGAACCGGCCAGGAGCGCGCAATGCCGTCAACGGCCCGACCGCCGCCGCGTTGTTCGCTGCGTTCGACGATTTCGAGCGCGACGACAGCGCTTCGGTCGCGGTGTTGTGGGGTGACCACGGAACGTTCTGCGCCGGCGCGGATTTGAAGGCTTTCGGCACACCTGACGCCAACGCGGTACACCGGACGGGTCCGGGGCCGATGGGGCCGACCCGAATGGTGCTGTCGAAACCGGTGATCGCCGCGGTGAGCGGCCACGCGGTCGCCGGCGGTCTGGAGCTCGCGTTGTGGTGCGATCTGCGAGTGGCCGAGCAAGACGCGGTGTTCGGGGTGTTCTGCCGCCGCTGGGGCGTGCCGCTGATCGACGGCGGCACGATCCGGCTGCCGCGGCTGATCGGCCAGAGCCGGGCTATGGACATGATCCTGACGGGCCGCGCCGTCGATGCCGACGAGGCATTGGCGATCGGATTGGCCAACCGGGTAGTGCCGACCGGCCAGGCCCGCGAGGCCGCGGAGCAGCTCGCCGCCGACCTCGCGGCACTGCCCCAGCAGTGCATGCGGTCGGATCGGTTGTCCGCGTTGCATCAGTGGGGGAACAGCGAATCCGAGGCGCTGGACTATGAATTCGCCAGCCTTTCCCGGGTGGCCGCGGAGGCGACGGCAGGTGCCGGGCGTTTCGCGGCCGGCGCCGGCCGCCATGGTGCGGCCACGTGAGCTAGCCCGCTTTGTTGATGGTGTTGCCGCTGCCGAGGTTGTCGACCTTCGGGTTGCCGTCTTTGTAGCTGATCGTGTTGTTGAAACCGACAACGTTGAGTTGCTTGTCGATCTTGTCCAGGGTGATCTTGTTGTCCGCGCCACCGATGCTGACCGTGCCGCAGGTGCCCTTGACCGTCAGCGTGTTGTTGGACCCGCCCACGTTCAGCGACTTGCCGTCGCCGCAGTCGAGAGTGGTTGTGGTGCCCAATGATCCGTAGTTGATCGTGTTGCCGATGTCGAATTGCGCACCGGTGCTCGTCGTCGAGGGTGCCGGCGAGGACGAGGCGCCCGGGGATGTCGTCGGCGCCGTGTTGTTCTTCGGGGCACAGCCGCCGACGCCGAAAACCACTGCTGCAGAGAGTATTACCGCGGTCGTCGGGTAGATGCGCATGGCGTTCACGACCCCACACGGCTGATGCGGTTGACCATGCCGAGTTCGCGACCACGATCCCACACCACCGGGTCGCCGTTCTTGTAGTAGACCGACTCGTTGTAGCCGTAGACGGTGATGTCGTTGATGACGTTGTCGGCGACGATGGTGTGGCCCGAGCCCATCACCGACACCGCCCAACACGTCCCCAGGGCATTGACGACGTTCCGAGTGCCGTTGACGATCAGCGTGCCGCCGTTGCAGTCGATGGTCTGCTCGATACCTTCGCCGGTGATGTGGGTGTCGCCGTTCTTGGCGTGCCCGCTCGGAACACCCGCGGCAAAGGCGAATACGACGGCGATCGCGCAGGCCGCCGATGCTCGGCAGGGGAACGACGACTTCATGCCCCGTGCTCCTCTCGCGTGGCGGGTGACCTGCTCGGAAAGAGCCTAGTGGTCGGAGGCGTCAGCAGACTAGAGTTCGTCGTTCCGAGGACCCGCAACTAGAGTCCGTAGTTCAACCCAACTGAAGGGCGACCGTCATGCCAGCTGAGCCGGTGTCATCGGCTGGTCGGTCGGGCGCCGGAGCGAAGCCAGCGGCCCGCGCGACCAAACTGAGTCGCGAGATCATCGTCAACGCCGCGCTGACGTTCCTGGACCGGGAGGGCTGGGACGCCCTGACGATCAACGCGTTGGCCATCCAACTCGGAACCAAGGGCCCGTCGCTGTACAACCACGTCGACAGCCTCGAGGACTTGCGCCGCACGGTGCGCATCCGCGTCATCGACGACATCATCACGATGCTCAACAGGGTGGGCGAAGGCCGGGCCCGCGACGACGCGGTGCTGGTCATGGCGAGTGCCTATCGCAGCTACGCCCATCACCACCCCGGCCGGTATTCGGCCTTCACCCGAATGCCGTTCGGGGGCGACGACCCTGAGTACACCGCGGCCACCCGGGGCGCCGCGACGCCGGTGATCGCGGTCTTGTCGTCCTACGGACTCGACATCGAGCAGGCTTTCTACGCGGCGCTGGAATTCTGGTCGGCGCTGCA
>JBAWAV010000571.1:0-5346 GCA_049589475.1 Mycobacterium sp. | reverse complement strand
GTTCACGACGTCCCCTCCTGGGCGAGCTGGTCTCATCGTTGGTTATGCCTTTCGCGTGTCGGTTCGCTGAGGGGGTAGGTGAACCTGCCGTCGTCGACGTTGGGTTGGCTGGGTTCGTGGTCGGGTGGTTCGATGCCGCCGTGCCGGTAGTCCTGCTCGCCGAGCGCCGAGTGGGTGGGTGCGCCGAAGGGGTCGCGGCTGGGAGGTGGTACGTCCGGGGGCGGTTGGTTGAGCCGGTCGAGGGCGGCCTGGTGATAGTCGTATCGGCTGAATGCCATTGGTGTTCTCCTATCGTCCTGTGCATCGGTGGCCGCGGTCCGGGCTGTACGACCACCCGCAGCGTGGGCAGGTCGGGGATAGGCCTTTTGGGTGGAGCTGTGTGCGCTCTGCCGTGGTCTGTGCGCGCCGTCCTGGTTGCTGTGGCGGGGGTGCGGGTGCCGGGGCGCTGGGTGTGCGCCGGGGCAACGGGCGGTCCGGGTCGCGCCAGCTGAGGCGGTAGCGGTACAAATCGTGCAGTCGTTCGAGGGGGGTCATGATTGCCTCCATTCGGTATCTGTGTGGGCGCCTACGACGGTGTCGAGGATGTCGGGCTCCGGCTGCTCGTCGTCGGGGGTGCGTCGTCGGGTGAGGGCGTCGCGCAGCCGGTCCAGCGGCCGGCGTCGCGGTGTCGCCTCGTCATCATGTGGATCGAACCTCGCCAGGACGGGCCTGCGCTGCCCCGGGGCCATGGTCGGTTTCCAGCCCATCGGCTGCGGTTGGCCGAACAACATCATCTGGGCCGGGTCGGGGTGGGCGCGGATGACGGCGCCGGCCTGGTGCAATCGTGTCCATCTTCCGCAGCGCGTCCCGACGGGACCCTCGTCGCGCGGTTCCAGATCCTCCAATTTCAAAGTGCCGTCGCTGACCCGGGGGACGGGGGTGTCGGTGAATGCATGCCAAACTTCGCGTCTGTGCAAACCGCCGACGTCGGCGACCAACGGGATGAGGAGCGGGTCAAGGCTGACGCCTAACCCGGACGGCGCTTCGAGTGGCCGGACTAATTCGGCTGCGGCACATAATGGCTCGATCAGCTGGTCGAGTTGGTCGGCGAAGTGGGAGGCGTCGCGCCAGGCCGTCACGATCTTCGTGCCGGCGTTGACGACTGAATCGGCCGGCGCGCCCGGGTCGATGATTTCGGCGCACAGCGTAAAGCTGTCTGCTGCTTTGTCGAAGCGGTCGGCGAGCTGGCGATAGTTAGTCGCAGCGACCGGCCCGTACAAGCCCCGTAGTTTGGCTAGGACGCGGTTCTGCAGGTCATCTAGCACTTCGGTGGTGGTGGTGTGGTTGCGTTCGGCGACGGCCAGCGCGAGGGCCCGCGCCGGGTCGCCGTCGCCGTGGACGATGGACGCGTGGAGGCGGTCCATCATCTCGCGCCCCTTGCGGCCTGTGAGCGCGTTGAAGCGGTCGAGCACCGCGGCGTATTCGGGGGGCACTGTCGCGCCGGTGGCGGCAACTGTGGCGACGAGGCGCCGGAATGTGCGGAATTCGTTTGCGCGGGAACGCATTTCGGTCGTTGAGTCTTCGTACATGTAGCGGATTGGGGCGCCGATTGGGGTTGGCATTTTTTTCTACCTTTCGTTGGTTTGTTCGGGGACTTCGGACGGGGACAGGTTTGGAAGCGAACCGGGCAGCGGGACCCGGGGCGGGGCGCTGGGTTGGTGTGGCTTGCAGGCGGCGCAGTAACGCTCGCAGAGGTCAACCCAGGCCTTCGTGCAAGCGGCGCAGAGGTGAAGTCGCTCGCTCATGGTTTTTCCTTTCCTTGGGTGGTGGTGCTGTCCTGGTGAGTCGTTGTCCGGTGTCCATCCACCCCCTCTAAAGAGGGGGGTGGGTGGTGGACAAATCCGCATGGAGAGTGGACAAGTGGTGGACAAGGTGGACAGATTCATTGGGTGGCCACCTTGTAGAACGGGCGCTTCTCGGTGCCTTCGTTGATGATGTCGCCAGATTTCACCAGGTCAGAGATAGCGCGGAAGAACGTCGCCTCAGGCATATCTGCGACGCTGCGCAGTTCGGACTTACTGGCTCCGGTTGCTGAAAAGTGGTGGACAAAGGTGGACAAAAGTTTGTCCGCGCGCTCCGGTTTGTCCACCCCGCGGTGCACAGAAATTACGGCGCTGTTGCTGCCCTTGATCGGGTCGATTTTCAGGTCGTGGCGGTCGTGTTCGGGGCCGTCTTTACGCTTCTCGCGGTTGAGCACGGTGACGCGGCCATCTCTGATCGACGAGTACACGGTGTCGACGCCGGCCTCGAATGCTGATGAGCCGCGGAACGTCTTTCCGTCTTTGCCGGCGTGGTGCACACCGAGGATGACCCCACGTCCCTGCGGTGTTCGGCCGAGAAGTTGTGTCATTGCGTCGACGACGATCCCGCAGTCTTTGGCCGAGTTTTCGTCGGCACCAACCATGCAGCGCGCCAGGGTGTCGAGGATGACGAAGCTGTACCCGCCCCAGCTGATCAGGTCGGCCAGGTCCGCGACCTGGAGCGGCCTGGTGAGGTTCACTGGCTCGCCGTGGATTTCGAGTTCGCCGGCGTCGGCGATCGTGGTGTGCCAGCCGGTTTCCCATGCATCGGTGCGGCCTTTGAATCCGGACGCGCCCTCTGCCGCGACGTACAGAACATGGCGCTTCTTGGTGGTGCGGCCCTGCCAGTTGCGGCCGGTTGCGACGCTGGCCGCCCAGTCGAGCGCGATGAACGTCTTGTAGGAGCTTTTGGCGCCGTAGAGCAAAGCGGTTGTGCCTTGGTCGAGGACGTTGTCGATGAGTGGTTGCGGGTCGGGAAGGTCACGCAACGCTGCGCGGGTGAGCAGTCGGTCGGCCAGCACCGGCTTGTCTGGCTGGTCCACCTTTTTACTGACGCCAGTAAAAAGGTGGCCATTGCTCGCGTGCTCGTCAGATTCCGGCTCGGGTGGCCCGGGGTCGCCCTCGAATGCCACAGAGTAGGCGGTCAGGATGTCACTGGGCTCCACTAGGCTGCTTCTCCCCCGCAGGCTTCGTGCAGCAGCTCGGCGAGCACCCGGTCAGCGCCGCCGCGTTTCCACAGCGCGCGCCGCGCTTCAATTGGCAGCACCGGCACGTGGCCGGTGCGCAGTACGTGAAGCGCGGTGTCACGCCAACTGTCGACCGCGCGCTCAGTGAGCGGCGGCTCATCGCATCGGCACGGCCAAGGATCACGACATCCACAATCCAACGGCACTGACCTATCCGCGGCGCCCCGCCGGCGGTTCCGCTGCGCACGCAGATCTTGGGGGTAGCTGCGCGTGCAGGGCACCAACGCCGGCCATCGTGGGCCTCGGAGCACCAGCGTTTTGCCGGGCTCGCGAGGAAAGTTATCGGTAGAGTAGTTATCGGAAGAGTGGCTTTCGGTGGTGGTGTCGTTAGCTACCTGCTTGAGGGGCCCGGTGTCAGGGGTGGCGCCGGGTTCTCCCCTTTCAGGGGGTCCGGCTCCGCTCGTGGTCACGCTGCACCACCGACTGGCTGCTGCAGCGCCTCGAGATCAGCGACCGCGACCTTGAGTAGCCGAGGTCCAACACGAACTGCGTTGAGTCGCCCGGCGCTTATCCAGCGGCGGATGGTGCGGTAGTTGACGTCGCAATATTCGGCGGCCTCTGGGAGGCCGACCAGTTCGGGGTGACGCCGCTCGCGGCGGTTCGCAGGCGGACGGGATGTGTTGTTGGGCACGGAGGAACCTCTCGGCTCCTGAGCGGCCCCTCGTTACCTCAGATTCGCCATTCCATGGCGGGCAACAAACCTTGTGCCCGGCAGTCTATGCCACAACCGGACACACGCGGTCATTCGTGGCCCGGCGTGTCCCTTGGCAAGACAACCGTCGCTGGGTTGCCAGGCGTCCGGCCATTAAAATCTTGCCGGATGTGGTGCGTCCAGACGGCCTCTTTGAAGTGGTCGCACAGCAGCCACAACCACTGCCGCGAGATTAAGGGGTCATCGATGTTGCCGGCTTTGTCACCAGTTTTTTTAGGACCGTCTCGATTGAATGAGGGAAAATCAAATTGGCCGGCAGTCGCGTAGTAACCCGACACCCGGGCGCTAGGGGCGAAGAATTCTGGTCCGGTTGGCGTCTGCCAGACGCGCAGTAGTAGACAATTCTTTTCCCTGCAACGATATTCAGCCAGCATCGCCCCGTTAACTCCCGCCTCGTAATGCGCCATGGCGTCACGCCAAGCCTGCTCGCGGTCGTAGGTCATTTGCTCTCCACCGCCAATTTGGACAGCCTTTCGGCTATCTCTGCATCGCGGCCTTCGGCGACGTGTTGGTATCTCAGCGCCATCTGGGGGGTGGTATGCCCGAGTCGGTGCATGAGTTCAGCTGTGGTAGCGCCAGATTGGGCGGCCAGCACTGCGCCGACATGGCGCAGATCATGTACTCGCAGATTTGGCTTGCCGATCGCGGCGCGGGCCTTCTCCCAGGGAGTCCGATAGTTGTCGCCGTGCATATGGGTCCCGGTCTCTGTCGGGAAAAGCAGCGATTCAGGGTCGCTACCGACGTGGTTTTTCAAGTGGGCCTTGATGACTGGGCGAATGTGCGGCGGTATCGCGACGTCGCGCACGCCAGCCTTCGTTTTGGGTTCCCCGGGATAGAACTTGCCGCCGCGGTAGGTGACCGCTCGCCGGACCCGCAGCGTGACACAGTCCTTGCTGAGATCCTTGCGGCGAAGTTCGGATGTCTCGCCCCAGCGCAGCCCGCACCATGCAGCCAGGACGACGCTGGCGCGCAGGTTCGCCGGCATCTTGGAGGCGAGCCGATCGACCTGGGCGGGCGTGAGTACCTCGACGTCGCGTTTACGTTGGGTCTGCATCGCCGCGCGGATCCGGCAGGGATTAGCGTCGAGCACTTCGTCCTGGACAGCCGTCGCGCAGATCGCATGCAGCAGTGCATAGGCATGGGCGTTGCGGGTTGGATGGTCGGCGCCGAGCTCGGCGTGCCATTGCCGGATCTTGGCCGGCGTGAGAGTGGCCAGCTTTGCGTCGCCCAGGCCGGGCAGGACCAGCCGCTCGAGCATCGACTCGTAATGCTGGCGGGTGCGCGGGCGCAGCTGTCGCTGCTCAATCCACTTGTCGGCGTAGGCGCGTAGCGTGATGCCGTCTGAGCGTTCTACAGCACCCCAGGTGCCTAAGTCGATCTTGCGCCGCTCGATAGCGAGCCAGCCCTCGGCTTCCGACTCGGTGGCGTACGTACGGCGAGCTTTGTGGAGGTTCCCGTCAGGGCCAATGTAGGCGGCGCTAAAGCGGAGCGAGCGTTCCTGTCGAATCCGGCCGAAGCCGCGGCGTTTACGCGCCACCCGTCGAACTTC
>JBAWAV010000570.1:0-5734 GCA_049589475.1 Mycobacterium sp. | reverse complement strand
CTGCGCCGGCGCGCCCGGTGGAGCGGCCCGCCCGGCGGGTGGTTCCGCCACCGCCCGTACCGGAGGAAGTACCTGCCGACGCGGAGTCCGCGCAGCGGGCCGAAGAGGAGAGCATGCTCGCCGAGGCCGGTCAGGACGATCCGTCCGCACCTCGCCGCGACCCCGAAGAGGCCGCGCTGGAGCTGCTGCAAAGCGAATTAGGCGCGCGTCGCATCGACAACGGCTAACCGAAGCTCGAGGCCCGCCCCGCGGGGTAGGTGCGGCCGGCGTCGAAGTATTCAGACCAGACGTCCAGCGTGCCGGACATAAAGGCTCGGTTCTCTTGATCTCCGCTGTCGGATAGACCACAAATAACTGTACGACTTCCAAATAAGTCAAAACGTATGAAATGCTCAGAAAATGACTACGACGGGTATGCGGGCACCCGGGCCACCGGTTCGCTTGCACAACACGGTTGCTTTGGACAGTCGCAGGTATGTCAACAGTTCAGACCTGCCGCACCCTCCTCACCGGGTGCCGATTCTCGGGGATGTGTTGGGTCTGAACCCCCGCACCCCGTTCCAGTCGTCGCTGCCGCAGACGCGGAAACTGGGGCCGATCTCGGCCCGCAAGATCTTCGGCACCGAGATGATCGCGGTGAGCGGACTCGATCTGGTCACCGACGTGCACGACGAATCCCGCTTCGGCAAATACGTCGGCCATCACCTCGCGCCGCTGCGCCCGATCATCGGCGAGGGCCTGATCACGGTCGAGACCGACCACCCGAACTGGCGCCTGGCGCACGACATCCTCATGCCGGGGTTCACCCGCGAGGCGATGCAGGGCTATCACTCGGTCATGCTCACCGTGATCCGCGAACTGCTGGACCGCTGGGACGGCGTGGCCGCCAGCGGGCGGAAGGTCAACGTCACCGACGACACCACGCGACTGGCCCTGGAGACCATCGGGCGAGCCGGGTTCGGCTACCGGTTCGGCTCGTTCGAACGCCGCAGGCCGCATCCGTTCGTCTCTGCGATGAACCGGATGCTGCAGTACGCCAACTGGTCGACGGTCCCTCCGCTGGCCCGGCTGGTCCGCCCACTTCTGCTGCGTTCCGGGGCCGTCATGGCGCGCATCGTCGACGATGTCATCCGCGCACGCCGAGACGGTGCCGGCGCAGGGGCCAACGACCTGCTCGACCTGATGTTGAATGCAACGCATCCCACCACCGGACGCAAGTTGGATCCGGACAACATTCGCCAGCAGGTCATCACATTCATCGTTGCCGGACACGAGACCACTTCGGGCGCATTGTCTTTTGCACTCCACTACCTCACCCAGAACCCGGACGTGTTGGCGCGAGCCAAAGCGGAAGTCGACGCAGTCTGGGGTGACTCCGACGATCCCGCACCGGTCTACACCGACGTCGCGAAGCTGCGGTACGTGCGGGCGGTGCTCGACGAGTCGTTACGACTATGGCCGACCGCTCCCGGCTATTTACGGGTCGCGCGCAAAGACACCGTGCTGGGTGGCCGGTACCGGATCAAGAAGGGTCAATGGGTGCTGGTGGTGCTGCCACTGGTGCAGCGCGACCCGCAGGTCTGGCCGGACCCCGAGCGCTTCGATCCCGACCGCTTCGCGTCCGGCCGGGCCAAGAACCGGGCCCACTCCTACAAGCCCTTCGGGACCGGTCAGCGAGCCTGCATCGGTCGTCAGTTCGCGTTGCACGAGGCCGTCCTGACGCTGGGGATGATCCTGCATCGCTACGACCTGACGCCGGACACGAGCTATCGGCTGCGGGTTTCTGAGTCAATTACCTTGAAGCCCCAAGGTTTTCGGCTGCGCCTTCGTAAGCGGGCCGCGTCGTCGCGGCTGCATGCCGTCGACGCAGAGCTCATCCGCCGCAGCGCTTAGGGCTGCCACCAGGGACGCATTGGCAGGGCGTCGTCGCCGTGCTCGCCGAGATTGCACGCCAGGACGTGGTGCAGCTGGATGGTGTTCTGTTCGAACGCCACCCGAGATGCCGCCATGTACAACCCCCACACCTTCGCAGTCGGGGCGCCGACCTCGGTCACCGCTTCATCCCAGTGTGCGACCAGGTTGCGGCACCAGTCGCGCAGTGTCATGGCGTAGTGATGACGCAAATTCTCCGCATGCAGCACCTCGAAACCCACATCTTGGACCGCGGAGACGATGCGACCCGAACCGGTCAGCTCGGCGTCCGGAAAGACGTAGCGATCGGTGAAGCTGCTCGCACGAAAGCTCGACTTGTTGTTGTTGCGGGTGATGCAGTGGTTGAGCAGCAAGCCGTCGGTCCGCAACTTCGACTTGAGGAAACCGAAATACGACGGATAGTTCTTGACGCCGATGTGCTCGGTCAATCCGATCGACGAGACGGCGTCGAAGCCGGTTTCGCCAATGTCGCGATAGTCGCAGTGACGGACCTCGGCCAATTCGCCGAGCCCTTCCGCCTCGATCGCGGTCCGTGCCCACGCGGCTTGCTGTGCGGACAATGTGGCACCAGTCGCGCGGACGCCGCGGCGAGCCGCGTAGCGCACCATGCCGGCCCAGCCGCAGCCGACGTCAAGCAGCCGGTCGCCCGGCTGCAGCCTCAGCTTCTCGAAGATCAGCCGGTATTTGTTCTCCTGCGCCGCCTCGAGAGTCGCTTCGGCGTCTGGATATACCGCGCAGGTGTAGGTCATCGTCGGCCCCAACACCCACTCGTAGAAGGAGTTGGACACGTCATAGTGGTGCGCGATCGCCTCAGCATCACGAGTTTTGCTGTGCCGCAGCCCTTCCGCGATCCGGCGCCAACGTGGCAATGCCTCCTGCGGCGGCGGTGGTGCCGGTAGGAGACGCTCGATGCCGATTGAGCGGATGACGTTGGCCAGCAGCCGCGGTGAGGGCCTGGTGAACTGCAAGTTGTCCGTCAGCAATGCGAGCAACGCGTAGGGATCGCCTGGGTGCACCCCACGTGCCTCGATATCGCCGGAGACGTAGGCACGGGCCAAGCCCAGCTCACCTGGTGCGGTGGCCAGATAGGTCATCCCACGGGGAGTCAGCAGGTCCATCCCCAACGCCGCGTCGTCGACTCCGGCGCTGCTGCCGTCGTAGGCAGTGAATCGCAACGAGTCCGTGCCGCCGAAGAAGACCGCCAGGATCTCAGCGAGGCTTAACTTGGTCGCCGGAGGCTCCCTGGTAGTCGTCATCGTCGTTGCACCGCCTTCGCGTACAGGTCGAGGAGACGTGAATTCGGATCGTAGATCTTCTTCACGGTTTTGTACGTCTCACCGCCATAAAGTTCATCGAACTCCTCTGGGCTGTAGTAGGAGTCGGAGTACAGCGACTTGTGCCCGTCGAGCGAACCGACCTTCTCCTCGATCAATCGATTCGTTGCGCTATTGGTCGCGCCCACCGGAACCGAGGACCAGAAACCGACGTTGACGTAGCTGCGCCCCGGCCGGATCGGGTATAGCGACCAGCCGTCATGATCGCGTAACCGCAACGGGCACAACCAAATCGGAGTAATAGGTACGGCCTCGAGGAACCATTCCAGGAACTCGGTCGTGCGTTCGAGCGGCAACTCGACATCTTGGACCACCCGTTCGCGAGGCGGACGACCGTTGCGCTTCTCGATCCGGTCGGCGACACCGAACCGCCGATCCAGGGCGACCAGCTTCCAGTACACGCTGCTGCGTCGGTAGCGTCGCGGCCACCAACGCCGCAGACGGGGGTTCTGCGCGCCGAAAGCCGATGAACACCAGAACCAGTCGGTGTCCCACCGCCAGAAGTAGTCGTGCATCGTCAACCGGTCTTCTGTGGTGCCGGTGTCGTGCTGGATGGAGCGGTAGTAGATGCGTTGTCCGGTGTAGTCGCTGGCCGGGCCGGGTGTCGCCGTGCGCACCCCGACGGACAGGTAACTCTCGGTGGCGCCGAACACCACAGCGTCGAGATAGTCGACGGGGACGCCGTCCAAGCCGCCGGTGTCGATGATGCGAGCCATCGTCGCCATGAGGTCGCTCAACGATCCGAACCGCAAGTGCCGCAGCGCGACGAACGGCGTGATGGGTTCCAGCTCGATGCGCAACCGAGTCGAATAACCCAGTGTTCCATAGGAATTAGGATAAGCGCGAAAGAGATCGGGGTGCTCGTGCGGTGAGACGGTCAGCAATTCTCCTGTGCCGGTGAGGATGTCCATCTCCAACACCGACTCGTGGGGCAGACCGTTGCGAAACGAGGCCGATTCGATGCCCAACCCGGCGACCGCGCCGCCCAGCGTGATGGTCTTCAGTTGCGGTACGACCAGCGGCGACAGACCGTAGGGCAGGGTAGCGGCCACCAGATCTTCGTAGGTGCACATGCCGGCGACGTCGGCAGTGCGAGCGTGCTCGTCGACGGAAATGACGTCCATCAGCCCCGACACGTCCAGCCCGGGGGCATCGCGGCGCGCGCGGTCGCGGAACAGGTTGGATGTCGGCTTGGCGAGCCGGACGACGGCCGTCGCGGGAATCGCACGATAACTTGCCAGCAGGCGCTCGACGCCTGCAGCGTGAGCCGCCGGCGCGGAAACGGGGCCAGCCACCACATATAAGCTAGTCGCCGACAGCAACCCGTGCAGAGGAGTTTCGCCTAATGGGACACGTCAGTGCAGCCAGCACGATCCTGATCAACGCTGAGCCCGCAGCCGTGCTGTCCGCCGTCGGTGACTACCAAACCGTCCGGCCCAAGATCCTGTCGTCGCACTACCGCGACTACCAGGTGCTGCAAGGCGGCCAGGGCCAGGGAACGGTCGCCAGCTGGAAGCTGCAGGCCACCAAGTCTCGGGTTCGCGACGTTGCGGCCAACGTCGACGTCGCCGGACACGCCGTCATCGAGAAGGACGCCAACTCGTCCATGGTGACCAACTGGACCGTGGCTCCTGCCGGACCGGGCTCCAGTGTCACCGTTACCACGACGTGGAACGGTGCCGGCGGCGTGAAGGGATTCTTCGAGAAGACGTTCGCGCCGTTGGGGCTCAAGAAGATTCAGGCCGAGGTGTTGGCGAATTTGAAGAAGGAAGTCGAAGGCTAGCCTGCCGCGGCTTGGCCGCCGAGGAAGGCAGTGATGCCTCTGACCACCGCGTCGGCGTATTTCTGCCGACCCTCAGGGCTCTCCATCAGCGCCGAGTCGGTCGCGTTCTTCATGTTGCCGCACTCGACCAGCACCGACGGATACTGCGCCAGGTTCAGCCCGGCCAGGTCGGATCGCCCGTAAAGGCCGTCCTGGCCGATGTAGCTGGCCGGCGGAATGCCCGAGGCCTGCATCTGGTCGCGCATCACGCGGGCGAGCTGCACCGAAGGGCCGGACTGTGCCGCGTTGAGCGGAGGCGCCGAATAGTTGACGTGAAAGCCTCGTCCGCCCGCCGGCCCGCCGTCGGCGTGGATGCTTACCACGGCGTTCGGGTGCAGCGCGTTGGCCATCGCGGCGCGCTCGTCCACACACGGACCCAGCGCGTTGTCGTTGCCGCGCGACATCGCCGTGCGCGCTCCCAGCGCGTTGAGCGCGGCGCGAATCCGCAGCGTGGTGTCCCAGGTGAAGGTGTGTTCCGGGTAGCCGTCATTGGTCGTCGTCCCGCTGGCCTGGCAATCCTTGGTGCCACCGCGACCGGTGGGCACCTGACGGCTGATGGACGCGTCGTTGGCGCCGTTGTGACCGGGATCGAGGAACACGATCATCCCGGCGATGTTGCCCGGGACGGCCTTGGCGACCGGCGTGG
>JBAWAV010000569.1:0-2173 GCA_049589475.1 Mycobacterium sp. | reverse complement strand
GTGGTTCGTAGGACGTGGGCGTGGCGCTGGCCAGCATCGCGCTGACCAGCAGCGCCGCCGCCACAAGCGCCGCGGCACCCCGACGTGACCGCATTGCCGAATTCTCCTCCTTCACCGGCACTTGGTGCGGGAGCCGGGCCGGAGCGGCGGCGCAGTGGCCGGGTTCAGGTCTGGCAAACGCCGCGCGAATGTCGCCGCCTCCCGGCATACTGCGTCCTGTCAGGGGAGGAGAGAGTGAGCACGGGTAGTTCACGCGTCGGGACCACGTTCGGTAAATACACACTGAACCGTTTACTCGGCAAGGGCGGGATGGGCGAGGTCTATGAGGCCTACGACAACGAGAAGCGCAGAAGCGTAGCTCTGAAGATCCTTGCTGAGCAGTATTCAGAAGACGAACAGTTCCGGACGCGCTTCCAACGTGAGTCATATGCTGCGGCGGTCCTTCAAGAGCCCCACGTCATCCCGATCCACGACTGGGGTGAAATCGACGGCAATCTTTACATTGATATGCGCCTGGTTAAAGGCCAGACGTTGCACGACTTGATCGAAAAGGGGCCGATCGAGCCGAAGCGGGCGGTAGCCATCGTCAATCAGGTTGCGGAGGCCCTGGACGCGGCGCACGCGGAGAGATTGATTCACCGCGACGTCAAGCCGCAGAACATCATCATCACCCCTGGCGATTTCGCCTATCTCCTCGATTTTGGTATCGCCGAGGCACAGGGCGACACTCGACTGACAGTGGCCGGCTACCAGATCGGCAGCTTCGACTACATGGCGCCCGAACGATTCGGCGATCAGCCGACCACACCCGCGGCCGATGTCTATTCCTTGGCCTGTGTGCTGCACGAAGCGCTGACTGGAAAAAGACCATTCCCGGGCGGGAGTGTCGAGCAAGTCATGGGGGCTCACATCGCCTCACCACCGCCACGCCCGAGCGCCGTAAACCACTCTGTGCCACAAGCTTTCGATAATGTCATCGCACGCGGCATGGCCAAAGATCCCGACGACCGCTACGGCAGCGCTGGCGCTCTCGGACGAGCCGCCCAGCGTGCGCTTCAGACGAACACCTCCAACCCGTCCCAAACCGAGACGCAGCTGGCTCCCGGCTACCCACCACCTACCGGCATTCCGCAGCCGTATATGGGACCCTCCACCGGCCCGACAGGTGTGGCGAACGCGGAATATTCGCGCGACCGCTCACGGGCGTGGGTCTTGCCGACTGTCGTCGCGGTCGCCGCCGCACTCGTGCTGAGCGCGATCGGGGTTGTGATCGGCCTGCTGGTAAATCAGCAATCCGAGCACGCAGTGCCCCCTGCAACGGCCACTGGTTATCCCTCGCCCACCCCCGCCCCCGAATCGACCTCCGAGGAGGCCCCATCCGCGTCGACGAGCACCGAGACAACAGCACCTGAAAATTCTGAAGCTGGCAGCGCACAACGACTGCAGGAACTTGCCGCCTCGGACCGCCCTTACGTCGGCGAAGTCCTCGCCGACCGCTGGGTGCCCCAACTCAGTTCCAAACGACCGGGAGTATTCGACGAGGGGCATACCTGGGACAACACGGAGACGCTGCAAGAGCACCTTCGACTGCGCGGCCGCTACCCCGGGGTCCGACTGCTGTGGTCAGGCGACTGGTCGACTTTCTCCGATTCCAACTTCTGGGTCACGATCGTGGGGATCACATTTCCCGATTCCTCGGGCGCTCTCGCGTGGTGCAAAGACCGAGGTTTCGACGCGGACCATTGCGCCGCCAAGGTCGTAAGTACATCGATGCCCGTCGAAGGAAGCACTGCTTACAACTGATCGCTGAGCGCCGTATCCACTTGGCGTGAAAGTATTCCGATATGCGTTCAAGCATCCAACGCGTCGGCGCCACGCTGGCCGCCGTGCTGATGATCACGTCGTGCGGCAGCAACGACCAAGCGGCCAACCCGTCGAAAACGTCTGAAGCGCCGGGCTTGTCGGAGTCCGAAGCATCGGACATCGCGACCGAGGCCTATGTGTACGCCTACCCGCTCGTCCCGATGGAATTCACCCGTCGTGGCTTGACGAATGTCCCCACCGCGGAAGACATCACAGCCCCGATGGGGTAGATCGCTCGCATGCGTGTCTACCCGAAGCCCTCGTCACGCACGATCACCGCGCCGAACGCCGACACCCTGCGGCTGTATTG
>JBAWAV010000568.1:0-17973 GCA_049589475.1 Mycobacterium sp. | reverse complement strand
GAGAAGCGCGGCAACGTCCACGTGATCAGCATCAACCGCCCCGAAGCGCTCAACGCCGTCACCGAAGAGGTACACCACGCGTTCGCGACCATCTGGCGGGTGCTCTCCGCTGATGACGACGTGCGCGCCGTCGTGACCACCGGTGTCGGTAAGGCGTTCTCGGCAGGCGGTGACATGGTGATGTTCGGCCGCTTGATCGAAGACGAGGTGGCGCGGGCGTTCCAGATCCACGAAGCCCGGACGGTCTTTCTCGAGGTGATCGACTTCCCCAAGCCGCTGGTGTCCGCGGTCAATGGGCCGGCAGTCGGATTGGGTTGCTCGATCGCCCTGTTGTCCGACCTCCTGGTGATGGGGGAGAGCAGCTATTTAGCCGATCCGCACGTCGCGGTCGGGTTGACCGCAGGCGACGGCGGCGCCGCGATGTTGCCATTGCTGATCGGCATGATGAAGGCCAAAGAATATGTGCTGCTAGGGGATCGAATCACCGCGCCAATAGCGGAGAAACTCAATCTGGTCACCAAAGTCGTCGCCGACGATGCGGTGCTGGACGAGGCTCTCGCGCTGGGCGAGCGACTGGCCGCGTTGCCGCCGCAAGCCCTGCGGTCGTCGAAGGTGGCGCTGAATATGCATCTGAGCCGGGCCGCCCATGGGGTGCTGGAGTACGCTCTTGCCGAAGAGTTGACCTCCTTCTCGACCCCGGAGTTCAAGGAGCGGGTCGCAGCGTTCCGGGCGCGCTCGAAGAAGTAAGAGCCTCGCTAGGCTTGCGGTGCAACAGCTTTCCTGCGCTGTGCCGCGGTGAGGAGATCTTCAAGCACGGCGCGTTCGCCGGCGGTCCACGGACGGGTAGCGGTGCGATCCTCGCGCAGGACGACCTGCACGGTGCGGACAGTCGCGCACCGGTGCTCTGCGATCGCGATGACGTTGATCGTGGTGAACGACGAGTTGCCGATCGCCTCGACATCAGAGGAAACCTCGACAACGTCCGTGACCAGGACTGGGTGGTGGTAGTCGATCGCGCTGTGCACCACGACAATCGAGCTCCACGTGTCGGGGAGGGCGGCGTGCAGAAAGCGGGCCCGGGCCTCTTCTGCGTAGACCAAGAAGACGTTGTTGTTCACGTGTCCCACCGGGTCTAGGTCGGTCCACCGCGGCTCGATGCGAAGCACTGCCGTCACGGGCTCCTCCTTGGTACGCGTTGCGCGGCTGGGACCTAGGGATTGTACAGCGTAAAAGCATTCGGGGACAGTAGTTTCCGCGTATCTGGCTTCCAATTAGATGACCATTCCATCCCACTGCCTTGGGTGTGGGCATTGCTGCCTCGTGGGCGCGGTCGAGATCGAGATTTGGCGATTGCCACTATGGCGAACATTGTTTACTATACATCGTATGGTCGGCCGCCCGAGGGTGCGTAAAGAGCGCCTTGACGAGTGTGCCATCGTCGCCGCAGCGTTGAAGCTCGCGCGAAAGCGCCTGGCGGACATGACTATGCGTTCGGTGAGCGATGAGCTGCAAGTCTCCGTCGGGGCGCTATACAAACACGTCGCCGGGCGGGACGAACTTGTGGCGCTGGTGGTCGAGGAGGTGTTGGGTCAAGCGCCGCCGATGGCTCCGGACGCTGGCGATGGGTGGTTGGCGCTGCGGGCGCAAGTGCTCGGGATCCAGGCCCTGATGGACCGGTACCCGGGGCTCGATCAGGTAGTGATGGCGCACTCACCAAAGTCGCCGACCGCGAACGAGCTTCGCCGGCAGGGCATGGCCGCTCTGCAACAAGAAGGACTGACGCTCGAGGAGGCGCACCGGGTGTATCGCGCGGTGACCTGGTTGTGGTTGGGATCGCGTGTGGCACTGCAGGGGTCAACTCGCAGACAGGCCGACATCGACACCTTCGCCGAAGCGCTGGACATCTTGATCTCCGGACTCAAGCGTCACATCGTGGAAGCCGAAACGG
The DNA here is from genome assembly GCA_049589475.1 of Mycobacterium sp. Lineage (GTDB taxonomy): Bacteria > Actinomycetota > Actinomycetes > Mycobacteriales > Mycobacteriaceae > Mycobacterium. The sequence continues at coordinate 16,025 of JBAWAV010000568.1, read as the reverse complement.
ATTCGGACCAGTTGACGACTCCAGGAGGCAGTCGATGAACAAGTTGCCGAAATCCCAAGGTGCAGCGGTAGCGCTGTTCTTTATCTTGGCCGCGGCCTGGATCGTCACCATCGTCACCGTCGAACTAGTTCAGGCTGCTCATTACCGTTAGGAAATCCCGTGTTGCATGATGCATTGTTGCTGTCCGGCATGGTTGCCGCCGACGCGCTCATCTTGACCGTCTGGTGGTTCCTGGGTAGCCGACTCGTTCCGGCGGAATCGAATCCGCCTGCGAGCGAATCGAACCTGGCGACCACGCCGCGACTGCACAGAATCCTGACGGTTGTGTGCGGTCTCCTCCTGATAGGCCTTCTGGTCGAATGCATGGCGATGTTCCCGGCGATTGTAGTGAGGTTCGGATGGTCCTAAAAGACAGCCCAATCCACATCCGCTCGGGCGACTCCGCAGGCGGCGAAGCGGCTCGCTGGGTCGAGCCGGCTGACGGCTGGCTGCTCGCAGGGTGCATCCTGTCCGGCACGATGATTCTCGGGCCCATCGGCCCGCTCGTGCTGGCCATCGCTGTCTGGAAACTATGGAAGTCGTACGAACGGGGGGCCAACGCACGGCCCTGGGCCGCGACGATCATCGGCACGTTTTGCATGGTCGACGGTCTGATCAACTTCTCCCCGTGGAGCTTTGACACCTTCGCACACAACACGGTGCTCGGTCAGACGTTCATCACCGGTTACGGACGTTTCTTCGACGGCGCCTTCTATCTCGACTACAACAGCGGCGCCCTGGGTGGGGTGGCCAACCACAGCGAGAAGATGTGGCAATACCTCGCAGTCTTCATCCTGATGCCGATGCGGGTGGTGAGCGCCTGGGCTTTCATGCAGATGCGGACGTGGGGGCTGCACTTCATGAAAGTGTCGGGGTGGCTGTACCTCTTTCTCTGGGTTGGGTACACGATGGCGATGAGCCTGGACTTCCCGGAGCGGATGGCCAGGTCTGAATTCGGCGTTGCGGGTTGGTGGCTGTTCAATTTGTTCTACCTGTCGCCGCTGTTCGTGCTGCCCTACCTCTACACCGTGGACAAGAGCCGATGGTGCCGCTGAACCTTAGGCGACAACGGATGCCGCGGTGAAGGTCGGCGTCTATTTCGATCTGCGCAATCCAGCGCAGTGGCGGCAAAGTCCGTCGCGCCTCTACGGATTCACGCTGGAGGCATGCCAGGAAGCGGAGCGGCTCGGTGCGAGTTCGGCCTGGTTCTCCGAGCATCACCTGTTCGAGGACGACTACCTTTGTGCCCCATTAACATTCGCCGCTGCGGTGGCCGCCCGCACTCAACGCATCAGACTGGGCACCGCGATTGTCATCGCACCCTTACACCACCCAGCCGAGATCGCCGAGCAGGGCGCCGCGGTCGACCTCATCTCGGATGGACGACTCGACCTCGGCCTCGGAGCCGGCTACCGGGTGCCCGAGTTCGCGCTGTTCGACGCGCCGATGTCCGGCCGGTACGGGCGGACCGACGCATGTGTGCGCCGGCTTCGCCAATTGTGGGCCGCCGACGGTGTCCGACCCGGGACGGTGCAGGACCGGTTACCGATCTGGCTGGGCTACCAAGGACCACGGGGCGCGCGGCGCGCCGGCCTGCTCGGCGAGCGTCTGCTGTCTGCCGACGCGGCGTTGTGGGGCCCGTACTCAGCTAGCCTGGCGGAGGCAGGCCACTCCGTCGATCTTGGTGTCATGGCAGGCGGCATCCAGGCCTGGGCTACGGACGACCCCGAGCGTGACTGGCCGGTGGTGTCCGAACACCTGGCGTATCAACTCAATTCGTATCGTCGCCACATGGTCGAAGGTACGGATCGCTCGCTGCCCAAGCCCGTTGACCTCTCCAGGGTGGTCAACGCGGGCGGGGCGGGACCATTGGGCTCGTTCACCTATGGAACCCCGGAACAGGTGGCCGAGGCGATTCGGGTTGAGACCCAGGACGCCCCGGTAGACACGGTCTTCCTCTGGGCGTCGATCGGCGGCATGACTGAAGCGATGGTGTCGCGCAACATCGAGACGATCTGCACTCGGCTGGCGCCGCTAATCGGCGGACCACGGGAGGAGCCAGCATGACCGAACCTGCCGCGACGGCCCGCCGCGAGGCCACCGATCCGTGGGGCGAGTGGGCCGGCAGCAAGGGAGTGCTGATGAGCTACTCCTACCTGGCCTCGGCGCCGCGCGCGATCGATCGCACCCATGCGGAGAACCACCTGGTCATCAGACCGGACCTGCGCACGGTCGGCGGGGCGATGCTGGCTTCGCCGCTTGCCATCGCGATGCTCGACACCGCGGGTGTCAACGTCGATCCGGTCAACATCCTGGCCCTGACTCAGGTGAACATCGCCATCGTCGGCGGGGTCGGCATCGACGAGGTGTTCTTAGCGGGACATGTCACAGCGGAGGCCCGATCCCAGATCTTCACCGCTGCCACGATCTCCGACGCCCGCCACCCGAAGAAGCCGGTCGGCGTCGGCTCGGCGAACTGGTCGGTGATCTGCCCGACGCCGGACGGCTTCGTCCACGCCGAGCCGGGCGACGGCATCGACGAAAGCGCTGAGCCACAGCCTCTTTGGCGGGCCTACACCGGACGGCAACGATCCGATGGTTTGCTCGAGATTCCAGGGCTGCGGCCGGAGATCGGTGCCGAGCGAGTGCACCACGGGCCGATGCTGGTAGTGACCGAAGCCGCTGCGCTCGACGCGGGTGCTCGCGCACTCGGCACCGACGCACTGCACGTCGATCAGCTGGCCACCACCATCGTCGCGCCAGGACGCAACGGCCCGTTCGTCGCGACGCCGGCTGTTATCGCCGCTACCGGCGACTCCGCCCTGTGTCGCGTCGAGTTGCGTGACGTTGGCCGGGGGGAGCGCCTCGTCGCTGCCACGACGGTTCGAATGAGTCGCATCGTGTGAGCGCGGAGAACTCAGCCGGATCGTCTCGGCAACTATGTGCCGCAGGTCACGTTACAGTGTAATGTTGTCGGCGCACGCGTGCCTTCCGGCGGCCCAACGGATCGAGGACTGATGGATCAAGCGACGAAGTTCGACCCCCGACTCGCCCCTCTCACGCAGCACGTCAAATCGATGGCGCAGCCGCAGGCGCTCTTCAGCGAAAAGGCCGGTGCTGTCCGCGCGGAACGGTCCAACGGGGTGTGGAACCTCTATCGCCATGATGACATCATCAAGATCAACCGCCATCCGGCGATCCTCGGCAACGGCGGCCAGGGCGGCAGCTTCGGTAACGATAATCCCCTGATCCCACTGGAGATTGACGGCGAGGACCACAAGAAGTGGCGCAAGCTGCTCGACCCGATTTTCGGTCCGAAGCAGATGGCGCCGCTGGAGGCGCAGATCCGGCGGCTGGCCGGAGAACTCATCGACAAATTCGCTGCGCGCGGTGAAGCCGAACTCTCCGAGGAGTTCTGTGTCCCATTGCCGTCGCTGACCTTCCTGCGCCTGGTAGGTGCTCCCGTCGAGGATCTCGACTTCTTCCTGGATTTCAAGCAGGGCGTGATCCATCCCGAGGGCGACACGGTCGAGGAGATGGACGCGAACATGGCGGCCGCGGGGGCCAAGCTGCTTGAGTACTTCGTCGCGTTCTTGGCCAATCGCCGCGCGGAGACCGAACAGAAGGACGACGTCATCGCCGTGCTGCTGCGATCAGAGGTTGACGGCGCGCCCATCCAAGAGTTGGACCTGCTGAACATCCTGTTTCTGCTGATGTTCGCCGGGCTCGACACGGTGACCTCATCGCTATCGTGCATCTTCGCGTGGTTGGGTCAGCACCCCGCGGAGCGGGACCGCTTGGTCGCCGACCGGTCGCTGCTCCCGGCGGCCGTCGAGGAGATCCTGCGCTACGAGTCGCCGGTTCCGTCGGGGCAGCGCCACGCGACGGAAGACATCGATCTGGGCGATGGCCTGGTTATCAAGGCCGGCGAGGCGATCCACGCGTTCTGGGCGGCGGCCAACGTCGACCCGACCCATCACGTCGACCCGCTTACGGTCGACTTCGCGCGGGCGCGCACGCCGAACATGGTCTTCGCCAGCGGTACGCATCGTTGCCTGGGCTCCCATCTCGCACGGATGGAGCTGAGGGTTGCGCTAGACGAAATATTGACTCGCATCCCGGATTTCACCGTCCCCGCGATCGATGATCTGGTCTACGACAACGTCTCGGTCCGCGCGGTGACCAAGCTGCCGATCACCTTCACGCCGCAGCAGGACTAGCGACATCACCGAGTTCGTGCGGGCCGACGTCAGCGTCGACGTCACCGAGGCATGCGCGCTCGGCCGACCGCTACACGTCGTCGCGACGGTGTTTCTTCCGCCACCGGACCGGCTGGGGCAACGGCAGCCGGTGGTCTTCGCCATGCCGGGTGGCGGCTATTCACGCGGCTACTTCGACATGCACTTTGCGGGCCACGCCGGATACAGCCAAGCGACGCACCACGTTGCGCGCGGCCTCGTCTTCGTGAGCATCGACCACCTCGGAGTCGGGGACAGCAGCCCAGAGGTGTGCGACGAACTGCGGATCGAGGACATCGCGACCGCGAATGATGCTGCAGTACAAAAGATCTCGCAGCTACTCTGGCAGGGGGCCGCCGTGCCCGGCTATCCACCGATCGATGTCGGGCTGCGCATCGGCATGGGGCAGTCGATGGGCGGTGGCGTCGCGATCATCATGGCCGGCAGGCATCGGACCTTCGACGCCCTCGTCGTGCTCGGGTACAGCGCTATTCACACCGTGCTTCCCCAGCGGCGGCCGGAAGACGAGCAGTACGTCGAGAAGTTCGACTACAGCCGCGACGACGCACCGGAGACATTCTCGCTTAGGGCCGCGTCGGAAGCCGTCCCTGAGTTCCTCTTCCCGTTCTTCTACGACGACGTGCCTACCGACATCGTCGCCGCCGACACGGCCGGCGGCTATCCGATCCGAGACGTCGCCCCCGTATTCGGGAGCAAGACACTGCCGCTCTGCGTCATCGCGATGCTGTCGCCGGGCTACGTCGGACAGGAAGCCGCGGACGTGACGGTGCCCGTATTCGTCGGGTTGGGCGAGCGAGACACCGCACCCGACCCGCATGCCGAGCCAACGGCATACGTTGCGTCGCCGGACATCACGGTGTTCATTTGTGAACGCATGGCGCACATGCACAATTTCGCGTCGACCCGCAGGGTGCTGTGGGACCGAATCGCCGGCTGGTGCTCAGCGCTTAGCGGCGGCGTGGTCGCTTCTTGGCCGCGAGCTGTGCCCGCAGACCTTCGATGATGGTATCGACGCCGTAGTTGAAGAAGTCGCGCCCGCGCAGCCCGGTGAGGTGGGGCACCAGGGTGGCCAGCGCGTCTTCGAGATCGCCGGGGTCCACTGCGGAGGGGTCGGGGGTGTCCAACTCCACCACCTGGTAGCGACCGAACAGGTAGGTGTGGATCATCGCGTAGGACAGAAACACTTTGGGCCCTTCGAAACCCGCGCTGAGCAGTATTTCGAGAATCCCGTTCATCAGACGCCGGTCGGTGCTGCGCATGCGCTCCAACAGCACGCCGGCGATGCCCGGGTGGTCGTGCAACCTCGCGTCGATGCCCGTCACGACGGTTCGAAGCCGCTCATCCCACGGCGCCGAATCCGGTTCGGGCAGTTCCACTTCCGAGAGCAGCTTGCGAGCAACCAAGTCGAGCAGTTCGCGCTTGTCGCTGACGTACCAGTACGGCGCCATCGCTGATCTACCGAGCTCGCGGGACAACCTGCGCATGGACAGGGCGTCGAGACCTTCGGCGCGGATGATATCCAGTGCCGCGTCGACGATCTGCTCTTCGGTCAACGTCGGCGGCTTGCCTCGCTTCGAGGTCGCGCCGGCCTGGTTCGCGGTAATCAGCGCGCTCCGTCCTGTCGCCCGAGTTGACCATTGATGCTAGTTGACGACCGGGTCGTGGGTCGGCCGCATATCCCGAGGCGGTCGAGCAGTCGCACGTAGAACACCGCGGGCCCGCCCAGTAGCAGGCACGCCGCAAGTGCGCCGCAGCACCGCGGCCCCACGTGCGACCTCCTTGTTCGATGTCGGCGAAGTCGATGGCCAACATTAACGTTACAGTGTAAGGTCAGATGCGTGCACGTGGTGCCGCTCGAGAAAAGGAGCCCCGGACGATGACGCAAGTGACCGAGATCAAGCCCGAGGCCGGCGAGCGGGAGAAGATCTGGGCGCACTCTGGTGATTCGCACGCGATGGAGCCCGATGACCTCTGGACGTCACGGCTGCCCAAGCGGCTGGCCGACCGCGCGCCGCGAACCGAGCGTGGCGAGAAGTACGAGATCATCTACGTCGACGGTCAACAGTTGAGCCGTCAGTTGAACGACTTCATGGACGCGATCAGGCCTCCGGGCGCATCCGACATCGCAGTGCGACTGCGCGATCTCGATCAAGAGGGAGTGCAGTGTCAGCTAGCGTTCCCGTCGAGCGGCTTCTGGTCGGTGAACATCCACGACGCGGAGCTGTCCCGCGCGGTGGCCCGGGCCTGGAACGACTGGTCGTTGCAGGAGGTCATGTCGTGGCAGAAGCGCATCTTCACTCCCGCGATCGTTCCGTTGGTCGAGGTGGCGGACGCGGTGGCCGAAGTGGAATGGGCTGCCGAACAAGGGTTCCAGTCGATATTCCTGCCGTGCACGATGCCCGCCGAACTGGAATGGGGCCTTGATCTTTGGGAGCCGCTGTGGGCCGCCGCGGACGCTCACGACATGGTGTTGGCGTACCACATCGGCACGGGCGGTGAGAACGTCGTGTACCGGGGGCCCGGTGGCGCCGTCGTCAACTACATGGAGACCACGTATCCGGGGATGCGGGTGGTGTCGCACTTGGTGGCAAGCGGCGCGCTCGACCGCCACCCGGATCTGAAGGTGCTGATCGCCGAGGGCGGCGCCGGCTGGGTGCCCGCCATCGGCGACCGGATGGACGAGGCTTACCGGCAACACGGAATGTTCGTGCGGCCCAGGCTGAATCGACTGCCCAGCGAGATCGTTCGCCAGCAGGTCTATGCGTCCTTCCAGCACGACATCAGCGCGGTGCAGATCATCGAGGATACGAAGTACGACAACGTGATGTGGGGCGACGACTACCCCCACCTCGAAGGCACGTACGGGCATACCCAGGAGACGCTGCACCAACTCTTCGACGCGGTCGATCCGCGCATCAAGCAACGAGTACTGCGAGGCACGTTCGAGGAACTCTTCACCGTGCCGGATCTGGACGATCAGTCCGCGAGCCGGTGACCGACACAGCTGCGGCGCGTCGTCCGTCGCATGACCCGCAAGGTGATTGGGCCCCCACCCGCGGTGTGCTGATGAGCTATGCCTACCTGGGATCGCGGCCCGAGGCGATCGACTCGACGAGCGCCGAGAACGTGCTCGAACTGCGGTGCGACCTCCGGACCGGTGCCGGCGCCCTGCTCGCGGCGCCGCTGGCCATTGCCATGCTCGACGCCGCAACCATGAATGTCGAGTCGATGCGAGTGCTGGGGGTGACTCACGTCGACATCGGCATCGTCGATTGCGGACTCGACGTCGGCCGCGCGCATCTGGCCGGACGGATCACGACGCAGATGCGCTCGCAGGTCTTCACCGAGGCTCGAATCCACGACGCCGACGACCCTTCTCGCCACATCGGGTTCGGCTGCGCGAATTGGGCGGTGCTCGACTGGGCACCGCACCGCTTCTGCTTTCCGCAGCCCGGCCCGCCGGAGCCCGATTGGGCAGGGTTGCCGCCGTTGTGGCACGCGTACTCCGGCCGTCGGCGTGCTGACGGCACGATGGAGATTCCGCGGCTACCCCTCGAGGTCGGGGAGGAGCGACTGCATTACGGGCCGATGCTTGTGGTGACGGAGGCGGTCGCATTGGACAGCGCCGCTGCGACACTCGGGACCGACGAACTCGTCGTCGAGCACCTGGCGATGACGGTGGTGGCATCGGGCCGGGCAGGGCCGTTCATCGCACGGCCGGTGTTCACGGCGACCGAAGGTGACTCCGTCGGCTGTCGTGTCGAACTGCGCGACGCCGGACGCGGCGACCGTTTGATCGCGGCCACCTTCGTGCGGATCCGGATCTATTGAGGAGGCTTGTATGGAGTCGATGTGCGCCGGGTTGAATGTGCTCGAACTGGGCTCGGGAAGCGTCGCCGCGTCCATCGCGGGCGTCGTGCTCGCCGACGCGGGGGCCAGGGTACTCAAGGTCGAGCCGCCCGAGGGTGATCGGCTCCGCACCCACAATCCCAGCGGATTCCTGGTCTGGAATCGCGGCAAGGAGAGCCTGATAGCGGACCTGCGGACACCCGAAGGTCAGCAGACTGTTCAGGACATGGCCGTGCGCGCTGACGTGGTCATCGAGGGGTTCGCGCCCGGTACGACGACGGCGTGGGGGATCGGAGCCAATGACCTGCGTGCTGCGAACCCCGCGCTGATCCACTGTGCGATAACGGGTTTCGGACCCACCGGACCTTACGCGGCTGTGAAGGCCTATGACTCGCTGGTCGCGGCGAAGGCGGGACTGTGGGCACGTGGGGCGTGGGGGCATCGGGACGGCCCGATCATGTTCCCGGTGCCCTGGGCCAGCGTCGGCGCCGGCCTGCAATCGGTGGCGGGCATCCTCGGTGCGTTGATGGTGCGCGAGACCACCGGGCGCGGCCAGGCGCTGAACGCCACGCTGGTCGCGGGCCTGGACCCGATCGATTACTTCGTGTCCACGGTCGTCCAGGTGATGGCGAAACGCGGCGAGAAGCCGAGCGCCGACGCGCGCGCGGCGACTGCGGCAAGCCGGTTCGGGGTGCTACTTGCGACGCGCGATGGCCGCTTCATTCAGACCTCGACCATGCTTCCTCATCAAGGGAAGGCATTGTGCGAGGTCGCCGGCATCGGCCACGTGCTCGAGGATCCGCGGTTCGCTGGCCTGCCGACCTTCGCGAACCCCGAGGACGCGCAGGAATGGGAAGACCAACTGCAGGAAGCCTTTCGCGCGCACGACCTCGACCACTGGTTGCCCAGGCTGCAAGCCAGCCCCAACGTTGCGTTCGAGGTGGCGGTCACCAGTGCCGAGGGCCTGGCTCATCCGCAGATCGTGCACAACGGCGATGTGGTGACGGTGACCGACCCGGTTCTCGGAGCCGTCCGTCAGGTCGGGCCGGTCGGTCACTTCGGCCAGACTCCGATCGGCCCAGCCAAGTCAGCGCCGGCGCTCGGCGACAACCCGGGCCCCTTCGCTGCCCACGAATTCCCCAGTGGCGGTGGCGATTCCCCGAAGCATCCCTTCGAAGGAATCACGGTCGTCGAATTCGGCTACTTCTACGCCATGCCCTACGCGACGGCGATGCTGGCGGCACTCGGGGCACGAGTCATCAAGATCGAAGACGCCGCGGGCGATCCCTACCGCAACTCGTTCGGGCCGGAGGTGGCCAGCGCCAAGTCGACCGCGGGCAAGGAGAGCCTGTCGCTCGATCTGCGGACCCCCGAGGGGCGTGCCGCCGCACAGCAGGTGATCGCGCGCGCCGATGCCTTCGTGGACGGCTTCCGCTCGGGGGTGGCCGACAAGCTGGGGCTCGGACGCGACGAGCTTTGCGAGCTCAATCCGCGACTGCTCTACGTGCACGCCGCCGGGTACGGGACCGACGGCCCCTACGCCCATCGCGCCCTGTACGCGCAAGCCGCCCAGACCGTCGCCGGTAGCTTCGGCAGACAGGTCGGGTACTGGATCGATCCGGCGCAGAGCGAAGGATTCTCCGTGCTCGAGCTACAGGCCGTGGTGATGCCGCGACTGAACATGCTCGTCGACGGGGATAGCAACGCCGCGCTGGCGCTGCTGGCCGCCTTGTCGCTGGGGCTGTATCACCAAAGACGCACCGGCAGAGGTCAATTCCTGCGGACGTCGATGATCGGTGGAAACGCCTGGGCCTACTCCGACGACTTCTGCACCTACGATGGCAAGCCGCCGATCCCGTTGTGCGACAGCGATTACTTCGGCACCGGGGCACTGGACCGGGTGTACCAGGCCGGCGGCGACGGCTGGGTCTGCGTTGCCGTGCGCTCCGATGCCGAGTTCTCGGCATTGGTCGACGGTCTCGGTGCGCCGGAGCTGGCCACAGACGAGCGGTTTACCTCGGTCGCTGCGCGGGCCGCACACGACGAGGAACTTCAGACATTGCTGGCCGAGCGGTTCACCGAAAGAACTGCGGCGGAGTGGGAGTCGTCGCTTTCTGCTACGCGCGTAGGGTGCGTCGAGGTCAACATGACCGGTCAGCCCGTGTTCACGGCGTACGACCCGATACTGCGCGAAACCGGTCTGACCGTCGCAGCCGAGCATCCGATCTTCGGCGAAATGGTCCGGGCGGCACCGCCGGTCGCCTTCTCGGAAACACCGGGTCGCGTCGCACCGCCTTGCGTGCGCGGCGAGCACAACCGGTCGATCTTGAGCGAGCTGGGATACAGCGACGGCGACATCACCAAGCTGGAGGAGCTCAATGTCGTCATCCCGCCGGCCTGACCTGCCGTCGTGATACCCCGTGAACCGCGCGATGACCGCGAGGCGCGTGACGTGGTGGCGATTCAGCACCTGGCCGCGGCCTACGCCGACGGCGTTTCCCGCGGCGACATCCCCGGTGCGTGCCTGACGTACGCCGAGGACGGCGAATTGCACTCGCCGACAACCGAACCGGCTCGGGGCCGGGCTGCTGTGATCGAAACGGTCACCACCACCTGTTCCGGTCTGGAGTTCGTCTTCCAGACAGTGCATCAGGGGTTGGTGCAGGTCGACGGCGATACGGCACGCGCCCGATTTCCCATCACCGAGTGGGCCCGGAGGACTTCCGACGCGCGACCGATCCAGTTTCTGGGCGTCTACGAGGACGAGTGCGTCCGGACCGCCGACGGCTGGCGGTTCGCCAGGCGCACGTTGCTGCCCAGGGTCATGGGTCGACCGGAAGGGCTCTCCGGACGGGTCGTGCCCCTGGAGGCCCTTACCGAGTGGGACTAGCGGTCGATCTGCTCTCGGACGTCGTCGGGAATCGCACCCGCGGTGATGTCGTCGCTTTGGCCGAGGTCGGTCGGGAAGATGATCGACGTGCGCGCGAAGTTCCCGCCGTCGGCTGACTGAATCACCTGACCCGACATGTACGCCGACTCATCGGACGCCAGGAAGAGCGCGAGGTTCGCGTTGTCCCGGATGGTCGGCGGACGGTTGAGGCGAAGTGGCATCGCGCGACTGTCCGGGTCCCACGGCATCATCTCCTCGTAGGACTTGCCGAGGACTTCGGATTCGGGTGGAAGCGCAAAGTTGACCGACATCCCATGCGTGGGCGCCAGACCGTTTGCCCGGATCCCGTACTTGCCGAGTTCGAGCGCGGCGGCCCGCACCAATCCGTTGGCGCCCGCCTTAGACGCCGTGTACATGGGAAATCCCGGGTACGCGTTGAACGCGGCCGCCGATGTGGTGGCCAGCAGCGTGCCAGAACCGTTGGCGATCATCGACTTCGCCGCGTGCTTCCAGGCAAGGTAGATCCCGGTGAGGTTGACAGCGATGATGTCGTGCCAGTCTTCGAGTTCTGAGTCGGCGAACGACTTCATGCCGAAGCCAGGCTCGGGAACACCCGCGTTGGCCCACATGACGTCGATTCGTCCGTAGGCGTCGATCGCGGCCTCGACCAACCGCTTCATGTCGGCTTCGACGCGTACGTCGGCGTCGATTCCGGTGGCTGTCCCGCCGGCCGCCTCGACTTCCTTGGCGACGGTTTGCGCCCGGCCCGGAACGACATCGCTGGTGAACACGGTCGCCCCCTCGGCCGAGAACAGCAGCGCGCTTTCCCGTCCCAGCCCGGAGCCTGATCCGGTGATCACTACGACCTTGTCGGCAAGTCTGAGTGGCCTTTGCGCAGAGTTCATTTCAGTCATTTCCGCGCTACACTTTCGCCGGACTGGCGATGGATTTGATGCGCAGGTATTCGCGGAATCCGGCGACACCGTGCTCGACGCCGTCGCCGCTGATGCCCCAGCCGCCGAACGGGGCGTCGGGCGAGAGGTAGAACGAGTTGTTGATGTTCACCGTCCCCGCCCGCAACTTGTTCGCCACCGCCCACGCGCGGTCTTCGTCGCGGGACTGGACGTAGGCCGACAGCCCGTAGCGGGAGTTGTTGGCGACCCGCACGGCCTCGTCATCGTCGCCCTCGTAGCGAATCACAGTCAGCACCGGCCCGAACACCTCGTTTTGTGCGATCTCCGCGTTCTCGTCGACGTCGGCGACAACCGTTGGCAGATACCAGAATCCCCTGCCGTTGCGGTCGCCACGCTTACCACCGCAGAGCACGCGGGCGCCGTCGGCGCGGGCGCGATCGACGAGGCCTTCGATGCGTTCGAGCTGCTCGAGGCGGATGATCGGGCCCACCAGGTTGCCGGGGTCGGTGGGGTCGCCCCACGGCAGGTTGCCGACGATGGCCTCCAAGCGTTGGAGCACGGCGTCGTAGATGTCGGCGTGCACCACCATCCGGGTGGCCAGTGCGCAGCCTTGGCCACTGCTGGACATGCACATCGCTACGCCGATGCCGCAGCCCATGTCGAGATCGGCGTCGGGCAGCAATACGTTGGCCGACTTGCCGCCGAGCTCAAGCACACAGTGCCGGATGCCGTTGGCCGCCCGCTCGGCGATGCGCTGGCCCACGCCAGGCGATCCGGTGAAGTGGTACAGGTCGATCCGGGGGTCCGCGGTCATCGCATCGCCTGCGACGGCCTTGTCGGCCGAGCTGATGACGTTCAGCACCCCAGGGGGAATATCGGTAGTGTCCGAGGCGATTTGGGCCAACAGGGCCTCGCACAGCGGAGTGTCGGGTGCGCTCTTGAGGACAACGGCGTTGCCCGTCGCCAACCCGTGGTGAACCTTCCAGATGGCGGTCATGAACGGGGCGTTCCACGGCGTGATCGCACCGACGACCCCGTACGGCTCGTAGCGGATGCGTCGCCCGCTCAGGTTGCCCATGATTTCGTAGGGAGGCAGATCCTGCTCCCACTGGAATGACGTGGTCAGGTCGTTGAAGAAGTCCATGCCCTCGATCATCACTTCGACGTGTGTGGGAATCACCGAGGTGCATACGCCGGCCTCGGCGGTGACGAGTGCCCGGATGGTTTCGGTCTCCTTGCGCAAGCCCTGCTGCAGTTGCTCGAGACAGTGCCTGCGGAACTCGTGGTCGGTACTCCACGACGTCTCGTCGGCTGCCCGTCGCGCCGCGGTGATCGCATCGCTCACGTCCTCGGCGGAGGCGTCGGCCGCGCTTCCGACCACCGATTCGTCGGCGGGGTTGATGACGTCGTAGCGAAGGGACGACCGCGCCTCGCGAAACTCGCCGTCGATGAAGAGTCGACCCTCGTATTCGGCCCGCGTCATTGCTGCCCCTTTCTGTGCCGGAGTCGCTCCGGGACTGCCGGATCGAGCGCCCGGGGGGAACCGACCTTTACAGTGTAACGTGATCTCCAGCACATTAGCAGTCGGGAGCGAGCGTGGGCAATGAGTGAGGGGTCGCCGATCCAGCCCATGGGCCGGATCCATGACGACGGTCCGGACGATGGATTGCGCGCCGTCCGTTCGGACACCGGGGTCGTGCTGTGCGAGTCGTGCCGGCGTATCACGAGGTGCCGGCTGGGGTTGCGTCGCGAAACGCTGCAGGCCGACGACGCCGTGGTCAGTGAACTCGAGTGTCCCCGAGACAACGAGGGCGGTCCGAACGTTGCGCACGGCGGATGGACCGCCGGGATTCTCGACGAGATGGTCGGCCATGCGCTGCTTCTGCGCGGCGAATTCGTGGTCACCGGCACGCTGCAGGTGAAGTTCGTCAAGCCCGTTCCCGTCGAGCGGCCGCTCATCGGCCACGCCCGCGAAGTGGGTCGCGAGGGCCGCAGAGTGTTCGTCGAAGCGGACATCGTGTTGTCGGGCACCGACGTGGTGGTCGCCGCCGCGGAAGCGACCATGGTGCGCCGCCCGGCGGATCACTTCGCGCGACACGAACAATGGCTGAGCGGTCTGAACGGTGGTGGTCGATGACATCGCTGTTGGATGGTCGCGTCGCGTTCGTCACGGGCGCTGCGCGCGGCCAGGGCCGCAGTCACGCGGTCCGACTCGCGCGGGAGGGCGCGGCGATCATCGCCGTCGACGTCGCGGGGGATGCCTGCGCGGCGAACACCTACCCGCCGGCGACCCAAGCAGACCTCGACGAAACCCTCAGGCTTGTCGAAGCCGACGGCGGACAGGCCATAGTCCGAGTTGCCGACGTCCGCGACCAGCACGCCTTGGACGCGGCGTTGGCCGAGGGCGTCGCGCGGTTCGGCTGCCGCCTCGACGTGGTGGTCGCCAATGCCGGCATCTGTAATTGGTCCCGATTCTGGGAGATGCCCGACGATCAGTGGCAATCGATGCTCGACGTCAACCTGACCGGAGTGTGGCGAACCATGAAGGCGGCTGTGCCGCATATGCTTTCGGCTGGAAACGGCGGATCCATCATCAACGTCAGTTCGGTGGCCGGAATCAAGTCGCTGCCCGGGCAGGCGCACTACAGCGCCGCCAAGCACGGTGTGGCAGGGCTGACCAAAAGCGCCGCGCTCGAATTGGGCGAGTACGGGATCCGGGTCAACTCGATCCACCCCTGGGGTGTCGCGACGCCGATGGCAGAGGACCCGATGACCGCGACGATGCTGACCGAACACCCCGCCTACGTCGCGTCGTTCGGCAGCGCGTTGCCGCAGCTGCCCCTGGCGGACCCCGGCGATATCTCGGACGCCGTGGTGTGGCTGGCTTCCGACCTGTCCCGCACCGTGACCGGGACGCAGTTGACGCTGGACATGGGCGCCACAAAGGTCTGAGTCCGCTCGCTAGTGTGGAGCGATGACCGAACCGGCGAGCCAGGCAACGGCGGTTCCGAAGGCGGCCGAAGTCGCGGTGGCTGCGCTGCGGCGACGGATCATTCTCGGCCTGCTCGCGGAGGGCGATCCGCTGCCGTCTGAGGACAACTTGGTGGTCGAACTCGGCGTATCGAAACCCACGCTGCGTCAGGCGATCAGGATTCTGGAATCGGAGTCGCTCGTCACGGTGCGGCGAGGCGCGCGCGGCGGAATGCACGTCAGCGTGCCCCGGGTCGAGATCGCCGCGGGCTACGCCGCCACGGTGCTGGAGTACCGCGGCGCGACGACCGCCGACCTGTTCGAGGCGGCGGGGGCGCTCGAGGGCCCGTGCGCGGCGATGCTGGCCCGAACGCGCACCCCGGACCAGCTCGAACGATTGCGTGCCGCCGCAAACGCGGAGCGGGGTATGTCGGATCCGCAGCTTCTCCTGCAGCGGGAGAACGACTTTCATCGGCTGGTGATCGAGTTTGCGGGCAACACCACCCTGCAGGTGCTCTGCGCGATAGTCCGGGAGATCATCGATGCCGTCACCCGGCGGTACCTGGCCGGCACACGAGCCGAGGTGCATGGTCCCGCCGTCGCGGCAGGTGCTCGGGCGCACTCCCGGTTCGTGGACCTGGTCGAGAGCCGCGACGCTGAGGCGGCGGAAGCCCTCTGGCGTAAGCACATCCGAGCGACCGCCGCCCGGATCCGTGATGCGGGTGGCGCCGACAGGGTCATCGACATATTGGGCTGATTTTCGTGATGAGTTATATCATCTATCGATATGTACCCCCGAGGTCTTGGCGCCCCTGGCCGAAGGTCGTCTGTGGTGTCCGTGCCGAAGGCCAGTGCGCTCATCGCAGCTGACCTGAGACGCCGGATCGTGACCGGCGAGCTGGCACCCGGCCAGACGTTGCCGAGCGAGACGAGTCTGATGGCCGAATTCGGGGTGTCCCGGCCGACATTGCGCGAGGCGTTCCGCATTCTGGAGGCGGAGGCCATCATCACCGTGGTGCGGGGACCGAAGGGCGGAGCGAAGGTACTGGAACCGGACGGGTCGATGGCCGCGCGGTACACCGGCACCCTCTTGCAGTATCAGGG
>JBAWAV010000567.1:0-18607 GCA_049589475.1 Mycobacterium sp. | reverse complement strand
CCGTACGCGGAGTGGCGCGGGATGTTCGCCGGCGGAATGCAGCCACGCAGCATGACCAGCGACCCGGAGGTGTTCAACAACGGTCAACTCAACGCGCCCGGACCGTCGGCCGGCCCGTTCGTCGTGTCCCGGGTCGAGCGCAGCGCGCAGCGGATCGTGCTGACCCGTAACCCTCGGTGGTGGGGGCGCAGGCCACGGCTGAGCTCGATCACCTTCCTGGTGCTCGACTCATCCGCCGTCATCCCCGCGCTGCAGAACAGCGCGATCGATGCCGCCGGTGTGGGCACCCTCGACGACATGGTCACCGCCGACCGGGCGCCGGGGGTGGTGGTTCGCAGCGCGCCCGCACCGACCTGGTATCACCTGACCTTCAACGGCGCACCTGGGTCGGTCCTGGCCGACGAGAAGCTGCGCCTGGCGATCTGCCGCGGCATCGACCGTCAGACGATCGTCAATGTCGTTCAGCACGGCCTGACCGATCACCCGCTGCCCCTGGACAATCACATTTATGTCGTCGGCCAGGTCGGCTACCAAAACAACAGCGCGCCAGCCGGTTACAACCCGGAACAGGCCGGCCGGGATCTGGATGCGCTCGGCTGGCGGCGGCACGGGACGTGGCGGGAGAAAGACGGTCGGCAGCTCGTGATCCGAGACGTGCTCTACGACTCCCCATCGGGGCGGCAGATCGCACTGGTCACACAGCAGAACCTGGCGGACGTCGGTGTCAAGCTGGTGCTCGACGTCAAGGCGGGCAACGGATTCTTCAATCAGCACGTCAGCGTCGGCGACTTCGACATCGTGCAATTCGGCTGGATGGGCAACGCATTTCCGCTGTCCGCACTGCCGCAGATATACGCCTCCGACGGTGAAGGAAACTTCGGCAAGATCGGCAATCCCGCTATCGACGCCAAGATCGATCAGACGATGTCCGAATTGGACGAGGGCCGGGCGCGCGACCTGGCCAACCAGGTCGACACGATGTTGTGGCAAGAAGGCTTCAACCTGCCGCTGTTCCAGTCGCCCGGCGATATCGCGGTGCGAACCGACCTCGCTAACTTCGGTGCTCCCGGACTGGCCGACGTGGATTACACCGCGGTCGGCTTCATGCGCTGAGGTGGTTTGCGATGGCCAAGACCGGAATGCGCGCGAAGTCCTGCAATCCGCCAGGCACGGCATAATTGGTGCCGTGACCGCGACGGTCGACACACTCGACGTTGGCGTGCTTCCGCTTGCGCCGAAAAATCCGCTGCCCATTCTGCAGGTGCTGTCAGCGGCGCGGGTTTTGCACAGCGGACTGGTAAAGCTGAGCGAGGCCGGCGGGCCGGTGACCCGCTTCGTGCCGCTGCCAAAGTTCCTTGCCCCGGCCCTGGTGCTGGTCACCTCGCCCAACGGGGTGCGCGATGTGTTGGGACGGACAGACGGACTCACCGAGCGATGCCTGATTCACCAAGAAGTGCGAAACGTGTCGGGCGACAACCTCTTTGTCTTGCCCAACAGAGAATGGGCTCCGCGCAGACGCGTACTACAGCCGGTGTTCACCAAACACAACGTCGACGGCTTTGGCAGACACATGACACAGGCGGCGCAAACGTTCGCCGATCACTGGCGTGAGGTAGCTGACGTCGACCTTGACGCGGAGTGCCGCCGACTCGCCATGCGGTCGCTCGGCTACTCGATTCTCGGTATCGACGTCAACGAATTCGGTGGCGAGATCGCACAGAACATGCACGTGGCATCGGCCTACGCGACCGATCGTGCATTGCGGCCGGTACGTGCGCCGCGATGGCTCCCGACGCCGCCACGCCGTCGCGCTCGCGCCGCGGTTGCGACGATGCGCCACGTCACGATGGACATCCTGCGGGCCTGCCGCGCCGATCCCGCCCGCGATGCACCGCTGGTTCACGCGTTGATCGTGGCCACCGACCCAGACACCGGCCGCCCACTCTCCGACGATGACATCGCCAACGAGCTGCTGATCTTCATGCTGTCCGGCCACGACACGACGGCGACGATGCTGACGTACGCCCTATGGGAGCTGGGGCACCATCCCGACATACAGAACCGGGTCGCCGCCGAGGTTGTCGAGATCGGCGATAGAGAACTGACACCCGACGATGTCCCCCGGCTCACCTACACCGCCCAGGTGCTGAACGAGTCGTTGCGACTGTGCCCGCCGGCCGCGGGGGTCGGCCGGTTGGCGCTGCGCGACATCGCGGTGGACGGCTACCGAGTAGAAGCGGGCACCATTGTGGCCGTCGGAATCAATGCGCTGCACCGGGATCCGACCTTGTGGGAGCGCCCGCTGGTCTTCGACCCCGATCGGTTCAGTCCGGAGAAGTCCGCGAACCGCGATCGCTGGCAGTTCATCCCGTTCGCCGCCGGTCCGCGTTCGTGCATCGGTGAACATTTCGCGATGCTGGTAGCAACCCTCGCGCTCGCCACCATCGTCCGGTCTATCCGTATCCGTTCGACGGACAAGGACTTTCCGCTCGAGTCACCGTGCACCACGGTCGCGAAGGGGCCCATCCCGGCCCAAGTCGACGCGCGGCAGTGAACTGCCGACCCTAGGCACACAGCTCGATACGCTGCGCGCTGGTGACGCCGTCGTATCGTGCTGGCGTGCAGGTCAATACGATGACCTGGCCGCGCTCGCCCAAGGTGTCGAACACCTCGGCCATCTTGACCAACCTGTCGGGATCGGTGAAGCCGAGCGCGTCGTCGATCATGATCGGGACCGAGTCCTCCTTGGCGACCAACGCCGCCCCGGCAAGCCGCGCCAGGATCCCGAGTTGCTCCTTGGCCCCGCCGGACAGCGACTCGTAGGGGACGGTGCAACCGTCGACGGTGCGGTTGGTGATGCACAGGTCGCTGTCGACCTCGACCTCGAAACTCGGGCCGAACACCGGGCGGCCGAGTCGCTGCAGTTCGGCGCGGAACGGCTCGACGTAACGCAGCCGGGTGGTGTCGCGATGACGCACCATCACCTCGCGCAGCAAGCTCACCGCGCGTGCCCGGCGGCCGACCCGCTCGTGCTCGCTTCGGGCTTGTTCGCAGTGGGTTTCGGCGGCGTCGAGCTTGCCCTGACGGCCTTCGGTGCCGAATACCGCGAGCTGCACACTGATCTCATGCAGGGTGCGCGCGACGTCGTCATGGCGCTCGCGTAAACCCGTGGCAGCCTCGACAGCGTCAGCCAGCTCGGCGACGACGACGTCGGGTGCCTTGGCTGCCAACCACTCGGACAGCTCGGCTACGCGGCCTACAGCGGCGTCAGCCGCCAATGTGTCGGCCTCCGCCGCTGTGGTCAGTTTCTCGTCGGGCACGGCGGCCCGTTGCTCGGCCAACCGGTCGGCGACGGCAACGAGCTCGGTTCGCTGCGTGACCAGCTTGTCGTTCACACGCGTTGCCTGCGCGGCGATCTCGTTGAGCTTGGTCATCGCCAACGCCGCGACTTTGCGGTGCGTCTCGCAATCGACCTCGGCTTGGGCGCGGGCCGCGACCGCCTCGATGAGCTCGGCGCGAGCGGCGCATGCGTCGAGATCATCGGGAAGTGTTGGCAGCAACTGTAATTCCGCTAGCCGGATGCGCAGCTGCTCGACGTCGTCGTCGCCGGACAATCCGGCCAGTATCGCCGTGAGCTGGTCGCGGGTGCTCTGCAGTTCGCGGCGCCGCCGGTCGGCTTGCCGCGCCCCGGCCAGATCGGGGACCAGTGCCGAGGTCAACGCCGCAGTCAACTTCCCTTGCTCCGCAGCGTATTTCTCTTGAATCTCTAGTGCGGACGTGCCGGGGGTGACGCGGGCGGTCATGATGCCGGGAATCTCGACCTCGGTCGCGCTATTGGCGACCGTCGACCACGTTTCGCCCGCCGGCAGCGACACCCGCTGATCGCCGATCACAAGCTCGATGTCGGCGGCCGCCACGAATTCGACTGTCGCCGAAACCAATGCAAGCTGACCCTCGCTGCGCTCGACCGCCACGGCAGCCTGCTCGATCTGACGCAGCAGGTCGTCGGTCATGGTGATGGTCGACAGCTCTTTAGCCACCTCATCCCGCTCGCTCAGCGCTGCATCGATTTTCGCGAGCTTGGTGGCCAGCCGCTGCTTCTCTTCGCTGCGAGCCAGCTCGTCGACGACGCGCCGGGCGGTTTCGGCGCGCTGCGTTCCGGCGACCAGAAGCTGGTCGGACCGCTCCACCACGGCGTCGGCCTCGACAGTGACATCGCGCGCGACCGCTTGTGCTTCGCCCGCCTCTCGAGCTTCATCTTCCAGGGCCGCGACTGCGGCCGTCCGCGAGTCGTTTTCAGTCCGCAACCGAATCCGTTCGGCGAGGGTAGCCGTCGAGGCGGTGCTGTTCGCGGTCGCGGCTGCGGCGATCAGCTCGGCTTCCCGCAGCTGTTCGGTGAGCCGAGCGATGGCATCGGCGGCAGCCTGGGCGGTGGTTTGCCGGATCGCGGCCGCCTGCTGCTGCTCGGTGAGCTCACCCAGCTCAACCGTGAGTGCGGCGTGCCGCCGGACCTTGTCGTCGACCTCGGCCACAGCCGCGGCGCACTCCTGCACCTCGCGCTCGGCGGCCTCCAGCGTCTTGACGGCCGTCGCCCACTCTCCGGTGGGACGGCCGGTCGGGGTGAAGTAGCGGCCGTACTCGGTGTCGATCCGTTCGATGAGCAACGGCTCGGTGCCCGACAGCGCTGCGGCATCGCCGGCCGCGACGTCTAGCGCCCGGGTCAGCGCGTCACAACCCGACAGGTTCACCGCCGCCGTCGACGCCGACTGCAATACCCGCTGGGCGTGCCACAACTCGGTATCGACGGTCTCGGCCAGCATCGCCTGCACGCGATCGTGCGCCTCGTCACCGCTGTGCTGCTCACGGCGCGGCTCCAACACCGTCAGCTGCGTCTCACACTTCTTGTGAAAGCGCTTGTGATAGACGAAACGATAAGGCCCCGCACTGATTTCGGCGGTGACTTCAGATCCGACGTCGGCGTGCGTCGGTTTGACCTGTTTGACTTCCTTCTTCGTCGAACGGTCCTTGGATTCCAGCAACAGGTCCAGCGCCTCGACCATCGACGATTTGCCGACCTCGTTGGCCCCGGACACCACCACCACGCCGTGGTCGGGGAAGTCGATCTCGCGATAGTCGATCCCGCGATAGTTCTTCAGGACCAGCCGATGCAATTTCATGCCGCGCCCCGGCTGTGCTGACCCCGCTCGGTCAATCGCAACAGCAGCGCCAGCGCAGCCTGGGCGTCGCAGGCGGCCTCGCCGCCCGTCGCCCGGGCCGCCTCGACCAACTCCCCGACCGCCGCGGCGGCGAAACCGCCGATGCCGAGGTCGGTGAATTCGCCGTCGGCGGGAACCACGACCAGATCGCTGTGGCTGTCCCAGACCCGCAGCGATGCGAACAGCCGCGAATACTTGTCCAGGCAGGCATCGAGATCGGCGCGGTCGGTGACCGTCAGCGAGCCAATCAAGGCCAGCCGCACGACAGTTCGATCCTTGTCGGCCATCAGATCCAGATTCACATCCAGGTCGGCGACGTCTCGGCTGCTGTCGACCTGGCGGCGCAGGGTGACGAACCGCCAGCGGCCGACCCGCGGGGCCTCCACGGTGATCGGGCGTGCGGGATCCGTCTCGTCGATGTCGACGATCAGCACGTGGCCGGGGTCCGGCTCGACATCGTCGTAGTTGGTGACCTCCGGTGAGCCGGAGTACCAGACCCGGCCGCTGCCGCCGACATCGGTCGCCGAATGCTTGTCGCCCAGAGCCACATAATGCACGGCGCCGCGGGCCAGCGCGGCGTCCAGGCCGGCTAGCCGGATCAACGACGGCTTGGTCGGATCGGGCTCGAGCACGTCCACGCCGCCGTGCGCGACGAGCACCCGGGTGACACCGTCGGCCGGCAGACCCTCGAGGACTTCGGCGACCAGGTCTGTCGTCGGGGCCTTGGATCGCCACGGCGCAGCGACGATCTGCAGGCCCGGCCGGACCTCGTGGATTCCGGGCCGGTCGAGCACGGTCACGTTGGCGGGGCACTCGGCGGTGAACAACGCACTGGTGTACACCGACGACGCGTCGAGCGGATCATGGTTGCCGGGCAGCAGGTAGACCGGAAATCCTATGCTGCGCATGGCTTCTAGCGATTGGCTGACCACCTGCGGCGCAAGCTGATTGTGCTCGAAGACGTCTCCGGCCACCACCACGAATTCCGCGCCGGCCTGCGCTGCCAACGGTCCGAGTCCGGCGACGACGTCGCGACGGGCCGCAGAGTAACGCGGTTGCGCGTCCCCCGCAAGCCAGCGACGGGTCATGCCGAGTTGCCAGTCGGCGGTGTGCACAAAGCGCATCGTGTCCCGTCCTTTCCGCTTCAGATCACCCGGGCACCGCGAGTGTAAAACTCGGCGCCGACAACTCCGGGGACCTCGGTCGGCAGGTCCGACGACCGTGCTGTCGTAACCTCGTCTCCATGACCGAACACGACCGCACACTGGTGCTGCTACGCCACGCGAAGTCGGCCTACCCGGACGGGGTGGCCGACCACGACCGGCCGCTGGCGCCGCGCGGAAAGCGCGAAGCCGCTCTGGCCGGCGACTGGCTGCGGGCGAACCTGCCCGCCATCGACGCGGTGCTCTGCTCGACAGCGACCCGCGCACGCGAAACCTTGGCGCACACCGGCATCGACGCGCCGGTCCGTTATGCCGACCGGCTCTACGACGCGACGCCGGGGACGGTGATCGACGAGATCAACGGCATCGGCGATGACGTCACCGTGCTCCTGCTCGTCGCACACGAGCCGACGATGACTCAGCTGGCGCTGGTGCTGACCCGTGCCGACAACGCCAACACCGATGCCGCCGAACGTATGTCGGCAAAGTTCCCGACGTCGGCGATGGCCGTGCTGCGCTTCGAATGCGGCTGGAAAGCCCTCGAACTCGGTTCAGCCGAGCTCGACGGCTTTCACGTGCCGCGGTGAGTTACTTGCAGATCTCGACGATCTTCTTGATTTTGTCGTCGATGTTCTGCCGCAATTCGTCTTGAACGAAGTCCTGCGCACCGGCGAGATAACCGATGCTGAGTTCTTCGAGCTGGGTCCCGAGACCGCTTGCGTTGTCCGCCAAATCCTTCGGGGTCGCAGGCTCGGCGGCCACCCGGTCATGCAGGAAATCGCCGCCGTTGTAGAACGCAATACGCTGAGCTGTCGCCACTGAGAGGGCGCCGATCGGCCCCCCGTTATCCGGGTTTTTCAGGTGAGAGTTCTTGACCACGGCGCGGTCGACGATCTTGAAGGTCTCGCAGATGTGCTTTTTGGCGTCGTTGCGCTGCTGGTCGCTGTATTTACCCGCGGCCGCTGCGCTCTCGTTCGGGAAGAAGTACCCGTAAGCGGCGCCTGCGACGGCCAGCAGGGCAATCACCAAGGCCACCAATGGAAGCCACCGCGACACCTTCGACGGCTGGGCGGCGGGGGCGGGGGCTGCGTGAGTCGCCGGCGTGGGTGTGGTCGCAGGGGCAGCTTCGGTTGTTTCCGTCGCTGCGGAGGAAGGCTCGTGTTCAGGCGTTTCAGACATCGTGCGATCGTAGCGAACGCTTCTGTCGGCTGGTGACCCTTTCCCCGTTCAGAAAATTTAACTGTCTCAATCGCTTTGGCGAACTGCGCTGGAATCCACCTTCGACCTGCGCAGACACCTCGAAATCAGGAATTAGTCGACAGCGTCAGCTCCATGAGCTTGAGGGCCTGCGCGCAGGCGTCGATACCGGGCACTTGCGGGTTCACCCACCATCCGACCACTCCTGCCGCGTCGCTGGCGACACCGCAGGAGCCGTTGGGATCGTTCGGCCGCATCACGATGGATGGCACGCCCGCGATCGCCCGTTGCTCGATTTGGTATTTCAGGAACTCGGCGACGTTGCGCTCGTTGGCCAGGCTGCCCTGCTCGAACCAGAACCGGGTGATGTCGATCAAGCCGCCGGGATTGGCCGCCTGCCAGCGGCAGATCGCGCCGACGAACGTGCTCTGGATGTCTTGCGGGTCGGCGCCCACCGTCTTGGCCAACACGTCGGTGGTCAGCACTTCGCACTCTTTTTGCAGGTTCGGGTACTGCTGCTCGGAAGAGTTGTTGCGCGGCACGTTGTCGCCGGCGCCCGCTTTCACCGCGGTGCCGCTCACCGACTTCGTGCAACCGGTCGACACCGACAGCGCAGTGGCCAGCACCGCAACACCCACGAGGACCCGCCGGCGCACGCTCATTTCGAGTTCGCAATCGTCTGACGCGCCAGCTCTTTGGCCACGTTGCAGGCATCGGGGAACGGCTTCTGGCTGAAGTTCACCGACCACTCGATGAAGTCATCGGAGAACTGGATGCCCACCTCGCACAGCGAGTCGCCGAGTTGTGGATCATTGCCGACCGCAATGAAACCGCCGTGGCCATTGATATTGATGTCCTCCACGCTGGAGCGGGACAGCTCCTCGGTCTTGCGTTCCCGCCCGATCGGGCTGCCGCGGTACCAGGAGAACGAGAAGTGCGGGCCGAGGATTCCGCCGCCGGCCAGCCACTGGCAGCCCACGGAGTTCTTGGCGGTGTTGACCAGTCCGTTTATCTGGGTCAGCTTGGTCACCGTCTCGTCGTTGATGCCGCCGCACTGCGGAAACATCGGACCGTGATTACCCTGCCCCGACCCCGGCGCAGTCGACCCGGGCGACTGGGATTGGTTGGAGCCGGAATCAGAGCACGCCGCCGCCAACGGAATCAAAGCCGCTGCCGCGCACGCCAGCGCCGCCACGTTCCGCCGCACCGCTACCCGCACCTTCTGGTGATCACAGGTTGCACTGTAGCGGCACCACCTTTGGGCAACCATTGCACACGCGGTGAGCTGTGGTTTCTTTCCCGCGATCGCCGCGACCCGACATCGGCAGATATGCAACAGTTACCAGATGCTCCTGGCCCTGCTGCGCCAGTTCGTCGGGCCATACCGCTGGTTGGTCGCGGCGGTGATGACGCTGCAGTCGGTGAGCACCTTGGCCTCGCTGTATCTACCGACGGTCAACGCCACGATCATCGACGACGGCATCGCCAAGGGCGACACGCCCACCATCGTCCGACTCGGCGGGCTGATGTTCGCGGTCACCGCGCTGCAGGTGCTGTGTTCGGTCGGCGCGCTGTATTTCGGCTCCCGAACCGGCATGGGGTGTGGCCGCGACCTGCGGTCCGCGGTGTTCCATCACGTCACGTCATTCTCCGAGCACGAGACCGCCCGGTTCGGCGCTTCGTCGCTACTCACCCGCACCACCAACGACGTCCGCCAGATTCAGTTCCTGGTGCAGATGGCCACGACAGTGCTGGTCGCCGCGCCGATCATGTGCGTGGGCGGAATCGCGATGGCGATTCACCAGGACGCCAGGCTGTCCTGGCTGCTGGTCATCAGCGTCCCGGTGCTGGTCGCGGCCAACTACTGGATCATCTCCAACACGATGCCGATCTTCCGCAGCATGCAGCGGCTGATCGACAACATCAACCGGGTGATGCGCGAGCAGTTGTCGGGTGTGCGCGTGGTGCGGGCGTTCGCCCGTGAGTCCTACGAACGCCGCCGGTTCGACGAGGTCAACGTCGCGCTGTCCGACACCGCGCAGACCGCGGGCAACTGGCAGGCGCTGATGCTGCCGGTGACCACGCTGACCATCAACTGCTCCAGCGTCGCAGTGATCTGGTTCGGCGGGTTACGCATCGACAGCGGTCACATGCAGGTCGGGTCGCTGATCGCGTTTCTCGCCTATTTCACCCAGATCCTGATGGCCGTGCTGATGGCGACGATGACCGTGATGGTGTTGCCACGGGCTTCGGTGTGCGCAGAACGGATCACTGAGGTGCTGTCGACGGTTCCGGCGGTCAGCAATCCGGCCAACCCGGTGCCGCCGTCTTCGGATCAGCGCGGAGTCGTGCAATTGAGCCGCGCATCTTTCCGCTATCCCGGCGCAGATCGCGCTGTGCTGCAGGATATTTCGTTGACGGCACTGCCCGGCAGCAGCACCGCGATCATCGGCAGCACCGGTTCGGGAAAGTCGACGCTGGTGGCGTTGATCTGCCGGTTGTACGACGTGACTGCCGGCGCCGTCCTCGTCGACGGTGTCGATGTGCGCGACCGGGACGTCGACGAACTGTGGTCGGGCATCGGGCTGGTACCCCAGCGCGGCTATCTGTTTTCCGGCACCGTCGCCGAAAACCTGCAATACGGCAAGGCGGACGCGACCGAGGACGAGATGTGGGACGCGCTGCGCATCGCGGCGGCCGACGAATTCGTGCGCGCACACCGCGACGGCCTGCAGATGCGGGTCGCGCAGGGCGGCGTCAACTTCTCCGGGGGACAACGCCAGCGACTGGCGATCGCGCGAGCGGTCATCCGCCGTCCGGCCGTCTACATCTTCGACGACTCGTTTTCCGCTCTCGATGTCCACACTGACATGAAGGTCCGCGCCCAGCTCGCCGAGGTCGCTGCCGATACGACGGTAATTATTGTCGCACAACGTATTTCGACGATCATTGGTGCCGACCAGGTGATCGTCGTCGACGATGGGCGGGTGGTCGGCGCGGGCACCCACGAATCGCTGCTGGCCGACTGCCCGACCTACCGGGAATTCGCGGACTCACAGTCGCTGGATGCCGAAGTGGGTGATCGCCGGTGACCGCGCCGATGGGTGCTGTGCGGCGCGCGGCCGCTCCCCCGGCGATGCGCCCACGGCACTTCGGGACGTCGGTCATCCGCTTGGTGAAGCTGCTGTCGCCGCAACGGCGCACGGCCGTCGCGGTGATCGTGCTGAGCCTCGGCGGCACCGCGATCGGCGTCGTGGTTCCGAGGATCCTCGGCCACGCCACCGATCTGCTCTTCAACGGGGTGATCGGCCGGCAGTTGCCTGCGGGCATCACCAAGGATCAGGCCGTCGCAGCCGCGCGCGCCCACGACAACAACGCTTTTGCCGATCTGCTATCCGGAATGCACGTGGTCCCCGGGCGCGGTGTCGACTTCGACGCGGTCGCCCGGACGCTGACGCTCGGCCTGGTCATGTATGTGGTTGCCGCGCTGATGATCTGGTTGCAGGCCCGGCTGCTCAACGTGACGGTGCGGCGGACGCTGCAGGCGCTGCGGGCGCAGGTCGAGGACAAGGTGCACCGCCTGCCGCTGGCCTACTTCGACAACCGGCAGCGCGGCGAGGTGCTCAGCCGGGTCACCAACGACATCGACAACCTGCAGACGTCGTTGTCGATGACGATCGCCCAATTGTTCAGTGCGGTGCTGACGGTGGTGACAGTGCTGCTGATGATGGTGACGATCTCGCCGGTGTTGACCGGCATCACGCTGGTGACCGTCCCGGTGTCGGTGGTGGTGACACGGGCGATCGCCCGGCGGTCACAGCGGCTGTTCGTCGCGCAGTGGACGAATACCGGCCGGCTCAATGCCCACATCGAGGAGAGCTACAGCGGTTTCACCTTGGTCAGGACATTCGGTCAGCGGGACCGGATCGAAGACGAGTTCCGCCGCCTCAACGACGGGGTATACCAAGCGAGTTTCGGTGCTCAGCTGCTCTCCGGCCTGGTGTCACCGGCGACGACGTTCATCAGCAACCTCAGCTACGTCGGGGTGGCGGTGGTCGGCGGTGTGCAGGTGGCGACCGGGCAGATCACGGTCGGCAGCATCCAGGCGTTCATCCAGTACGTGCGGCAGTTCAACGGGCCGGTGAATCAGGTGGCCTCGATGTACAACACGCTGCAGTCCGGGGTGGCCAGCGCAGAGCGGGTGTTCGACCTGCTCGACGAGCCCGAGGAGCCACCGGACCGCGACCTGTCCCTGCCGTCGCTCAACGGCGAACGCCCAACGGGGCGAGTGGAATTCGAAGACGTGAGCTTCGGCTACCACCCCGGCCAGCCGGTGCTCGAGGATCTCTCTTTCACCGCCGAGCCGGGCAGCACCGTGGCGATTGTCGGCCCGACCGGGGTGGGCAAGACCACGCTGGTGAACCTGTTGATGCGCTTCTACGACGTCGACTCCGGCCGCATACTGGTCGACGGCGTCGACATCGCGACCGTCAGCAGGCATTCGCTGCGCTCCCGGATCGGGATGGTGCTGCAGGACACCTGGCTGTTCAGCGGGACGATCGCGCAGAACATCGCCTACGGCCGACCAGACGCCGGCGACGACGAGATCGTCGACGCGGCCAAAGCCGCCTACGTGGACCGGTTCGTGCACACGTTGCCGGACGGATACGACACCCGGGTCAGCGACGGTGGCGGCAACATCAGCGCCGGCGAGCGCCAGCTGGTCACGATCGCGCGGGCGTTCCTGGCCCGCCCGCAGCTGCTGATCCTGGACGAGGCGACCAGCTCGGTGGACACCCGCACCGAATTGCTGATCGCCAAAGCCACCCATGAGCTGCGTCGCGAGCGGACGAGTTTCATTATCGCCCATCGTCTTTCGACGATCCGCGACGCAGACGTCATCCTGGTGATGGAGTCGGGCAAGATCGTGGAGCAGGGCAACCACGGCGAGCTGCTGGCCCGCCGCGGCGCCTACTACCGGATGACCCAGGCCTAGAGTTCGGGCCCCTCGGCGCGCAGGTCGTCGACCGCCGACATGGCCTCGCGCAGTTTGGCCAGCCACTCTTCGGTGTGCTCGCCGACAAGCTTGACCGACCAGGCCAACGCGTCGGAACGGGACCGGGCCACGCCAGCATCGACCAGGGTGTCGAGAACCTGGCGTTCCGGCTGCTTCAGCCGCGTCATCACCGGAACGGCGATGTGGGTGAACAGGATCGGCTCACCGCCGACCTCGACGCCCCACGACACCTTGCGCCCGTAGCGGTCCTGCGCCTCGTCGGCGATCTTCATCCGCTCGGAGCGGGTCTCCTCACGGAATCGCGACGCCCGTCCTGATGCGTGGGCCTCGCTTTCGCTCTCCTCCGAGCTCGGCAGCGTCCCGCTGACGGTGATCTCTTCGCGGTCGACGACCACGGTCGGGTCGCCGGCGAACCAGCCGTCGGGCAGCCGACCGGCGAACCAGTCCGCGGCGTCGCCGGCATCGGGTTGGCCGGCCTGCTGCCAGCCGCCGGGGCGGCCATAGCGCCGCCCGTGTCCATGTTGATGTTTCATAGTTACATGATTACAGCATTACATCGCTGATGGAACGGCCGTTCACTCCCGGCGAACACGGCTCGTTCAGCTCTCGCCCTCGCCGCGGCGGGCGCGGAACAGCTTCACCTCGCCCTTGATCCCTTTGAGGTGTCGCGCACCCGCGAACGACCAGCTGAAGCCGGCGGAATCGCCGAGTTCTTCTCGCACCGACTCGGCTGCCAGCACCGCGCCCGGCCGGGACGCCGCCGTCACCCGGCTCGCGACGTTCACCGGGCTACCGAACCAGTCACCGGCCCGGCTCACCGCAGCCCCTGAGGCGATGCCGGCACGCAGCCGGGGAAAGTCGTTGTCACTGTCTGCGATGTCGACGAGCTTGAGTACGGCGTCCAGCAGCGGCGCCGGTTCGGTGCAGACAAACATCACCGCGTCGCCGATCGTCTTGATGAAGCGCACCGGCGGAGTGGCGACGTCGCGGGCGACGTCGGCGAGCCTGTTGGCCAGCTGACCGAGCTCTTCGGGTGGCAACTCCTCGCCCAGCCGGGTGAAGCCGACCAGGTCGGCGAAGGCCACCACGATGTGCCGCGCCCCCGGCAGCGGGGCGCCCACAGCCCGCTCGCTGGCGTTGACGGCTTCGGTCTCCATCATGTGCCGCAGCTGCATGAACAGCATGTCTTCGATCATCGGCCCGAGCAGCGGCGCAATGCGGCCCACCAACTCTTGAGAAGCTTTGGCCGTCTCCAATTCGCTGGAGCCGGGCTGCAGAATCGTCGACAGCGCGGTGTATCGCATCACCTCCGCGGCGTGCGAAAGCCCTTCGGCGAGAACACGAACCACCTGCACGACTTGATCGGGGTGAATGCCGAGCTCGAGGAAATCCTTCGCGTGTGCGGCGGCGGCACCGTCGGCGCGCAGATGCACGGCCGCGTCGGGGTCGTCGACGCGGACCAACCCGATGGCGCGCTGCACGCGTTGCAGCAGTTCCAGATCGATACCGGTCGACTCGCTGATCTCGCGCGTCGAAACGTAATCGCCGTCGTCACCCATCAGCCGACGCGACGCCACCAGCATCGGAACCGGCGCCGCGCAGATCTCGTCGGCGGTGATCCCCTGCTCGAACAGCCACGCGATCAGCTCGGCGCGCTCCGCGCGTGCGCCGCCTTCCAAACCGTCGAGCAGCTTCTCGACTTCGGGATCTCGGGGTTCATCCACTCCGCCAACGTATAACGCAGCAAGGCATCATGGATCGATGTCCACACCGCTGCTGGACGGCTTCGCGCCCGTCGTCAACGACGACGCCCGGCTGTTGATCCTCGGATCGTTCCCGAGTGTCCAGTCGTTGGCGGCCCGCCAGTATTACGGCAACCCGCGAAATGCGTTCTGGCCGATCACCGGTGAGCTTTTCGGATTCGACGCCGCGGCGCCCTACGAAACCCGGCTGGCCGCATTGCAATCCCGCGGCGTGGCGCTGTGGGATGTGCTGCACACGTGCCGCCGATCGGGTAGTTCTGATGCGAGATTCGATGCGAAAAGCTTGGTGGCCAACGACTTTCGTCAGCTTTTCGCCGTACACCGGTCGATTGAACGGGTGTTCTTCAACGGTCGCGTTGCGCAGCGATTGTTCGAGCGGCTGATCGACATCGACGTGCCCGTCAGCTATCAGCTGCTACCGTCCAGCAGCCCGGCCCGCGCAATGCCCGCGGGCCAGAAGCTGGCGGTCTGGCGGCGCACCATCATGACACCGGCGGCCGCCGCTGCGCCCACGGTCGGGCCGCCTCGATCTGCGCGCTGAGCGTGAGCAGCGTCGCCTCGTCGCTGGGCCGGCCGACCAGTTGAATCGACAGCGGAACCCCGTCGTGGTCGAGCCCCCACGGCACCGCCGCCGCGGGCTGACCGGTGAGATTCCAGATCTCGAAGAACGGCACTCGCTGCGACACCGCCAGCAGTGTCGCAATGCCGCCACGGCGTTGGTAAGCGCCGATCCGGGACGGCCCAGTCGCGTTGCCGGGGGTGATGACGACGTCGACGTCGTCGAAGATCGAATTGATCCGCTCGGTCACCGCCGACTCGCCCGCCCGCACCGCGGCCATCCGCCGCTCGGACAGCAGCGACCCGATGCGCGCCATGTTGCGGGTCCGCTTCTCCAGCCTGTCCTGGTGCGGCAGCGTGCGGACGTCGTCGTAGATGCCCCGGAAATAGCGGAGCAGAAAGTCAACGGGGGCCGCCGGCGGATAGTCCGGGTCGCGGACGACGACGTCGTGGCCGAGGTCGCGTAGCAGTGCGCCAGCTTCGTCGACCGCCGCACGTTGCTCCTTGCCGACCTTGGCGATCAGCGGCGGTGGGACCTTGGTGCTCAACGCAATTCGCAGTCGACCGGGATCCCTGGCTGCCGCGGCGACGAATCCGCCGTCGGGACTCGGCGTCGAGGTCGTGGCATCGAGGAACAACGCCGCGTCTTCGACGGAGCGTGCGATCGGGCCGTTGACCGACAGCCCGCACCACGCGTCGTCGTGGGGTGCCAACGGCACCCGGTCACGCTGCGGCTTCAACCCGAACAGTCCGCACCAGCCCGACGGGATGCGGATCGAGCCGCCGCCATCGGAGCCCAATGCCAGCGGCGCCAGGCCGGCGGCGACCGCGGCACCGCTGCCACCGCTGCTGCCACCCGGGGTGAACGCGGTGTTCCACGGATTGCGGGTCGCGCCGAACGTCAGCGATTCGGTGAACGGGAAGATCATCAGTTCGGGCACATTGGTTTTGCCGATGATCACTGCGCCCGCGGCGCGGAGTCGGCTGACCACCTCGGCGTCGCGGACCGCGGCAGGCGACACCGCGCCGCTGCCGCATGCCGTCACTTCCCCGTCGACATCGACATCGTCTTTGATCGCCACCGGGACGCCGAGCAGCGGCAGGCGCTCGCCGGTGTCGAGGCGGTGTTGCGCGGCCGCCGCCTCTCGGCGCGCGGTCTGCGTCAGCACGGTGCGGTAACTGCGCAACTGGGGATCCAGCCGAGCGATGCGTTCAAGGTAGAGATCGAGCAGCGCCGGTGCGGTGACGGTGCCCGCGGCCAGCAGTCGCGCCTGTTCTGCAGCTCCGGCGAAGGCAAGTTCTCCGAGGTCCATGTGCGGGGAGACTACTCACATACCGCTACCGTGACGACATGTCCTGTGTGTTCTGCGCAATCGTCGCCGGCCAGGCCCCGGCCATCCGGATCTACGAAGACGACGGCTATCTGGCCTTCCTCGACATCCGACCGTTCACCCGCGGTCACACGTTGGTGGTGCCCAAGCAGCACACGGTTGACCTCACCGACACGCCCCCGGAGGCGCTGGCCGGCATGCTGACGATCGGACAGCGCATCGCCAAGGCCGCCCGTGCCTCCGAGTTGGCCGACGCCACCAACATCGGCATCAACGACGGGCGCGCGGCCTTCCAGACGGTCTTCCACATCCACCTCCATGTGCTCCCTCGGCGCAACGGCGACAAGCTATCGGTGGCCAAAGGATTGCTGCTGCGCCGTGACCCGGACCGCGAGGCAACCGGCCAGATCCTGCGCGACGCGCTGGCGCAGATCGACGCCGGCAGCTAATACTTGCCGTATGGCCCTTCCGTTCGAGCAGACCCTGCTGCCCTACGTGCTACGCGTGCACGACACCGTCTATCAGAAGACCAACGGCTGGATCGGGCATCGCATACTCGGTATTCCCAGCCTGCTGCTGCACACCGTCGGCGCCAAAACCGGCAAAGCCCGGAGCGCGACGCTGACCTATGCCCGCGACGGTGACGACTACCTGATCGTCGCGTCCAAGGGCGGCGACCCGAAGGCGCCCGGCTGGTACCACAATCTGAAGGCCAACCCGAGCGTCGAAATCAACGTCGGGCCAAAGCGTTTCCGTGTCACAGCGCATCCCGTGCTGCCCGACGACGCCGACTACAAGCGACTGTGGCAGATCGTCAACAAGAACAACAGCAACCGCTATGAGGCGTATCAGGAGAAGACATCGCGACCTATTCCGGTCGTAAGGCTCACGCCCGCCTAGATCCGACTCCTCCTCGGCCGGTTCCCGGCCGCATCGTCGCCGGGGGAAGCCCGCCTAGATGTACTAGAACAGCTCTTTCGCCAGTAACTCCAGCGTCGTCTCGCGCGCGGGAGCGGTTCTCGGGTCGGTGCCGCGGTGCGCCGATGCGACCGGATGCACCATCACCTCGTCGACGTCGAACCGCTGCGCCAGCGCGGTGAGCTGTTCGGCTGCCTCTGCGGGCGTGCCGACGACCGCCCGGTTGAGCCCGCTGTCGACGATGTGCTGCTGCTGCGGTGTCAGCTCGGCGCCGTGCACATCCTCGACGAGCTGCACGGGACCCAGCTGTTGCCCGGTTCGCAGCCGGGCCATCATGTGCAGGTTCGGCAGCATCAATGCCGTTGCCTC
The DNA here is from genome assembly GCA_049589475.1 of Mycobacterium sp. Lineage (GTDB taxonomy): Bacteria > Actinomycetota > Actinomycetes > Mycobacteriales > Mycobacteriaceae > Mycobacterium. The sequence goes on along the minus strand of JBAWAV010000567.1, from coordinate 1,075 downwards.
GTCGCGGGTTTCCGCCACCGCGGCGTTGACGGTCAAGAACGTCACCGGTTCGGCGGTCAGCTCGCTCGGCACGAACTCCGAGCGGTACAGCGCCAGCGCCTCCTCGGTTCCCTGACCGGAGAAGTGATGGGCGAACACGTAGGGCAGGCCCTTGGCCGCGGCCAGCCGCGCCGAATACATCGACGAGCCGAGCAGCCACAGCCGCGGCTCGCTGGCCGCGGCCGGGGTGGCTTTGAGGTTGTAGTCGCCGTCGCGCAGCTGCACGGATACTCCCCGTGCGCTCATCATCGCCCGGACGTGGTCGAGGTATTCGGGGAACTGGTCGATGTCGCGATCATCGCGTCCGGCGGCGCCGCGCAGCAGGAACGACGTCACCTGGTCAGAGCCGGGCGCACGGCCGATGCCGAGGTCGATACGGCCGGGCGCGGCCGCTTCCAGCAGCGCGAACTGCTCGGCGACCGCCAGCGGCGCGTGGTTGGGTAGCATCACCCCGCCCGAGCCCAGCCGCAGCTGCGAGGTCTGCGCCGCGAGGTAGGCGATCAGCACCGGCGGGCTGGTGGCGCCCACCGACGGCATGTTGTGGTGTTCGGCGACCCAGTAGCGGGTGAAGCCCAGGTGGTCGGCGGTCTGCGCCAGCCGCACAGTGGCCGCCAACGCATCCGAGGTGGTCTGGTCGGTGCGGACTGGGACGAGATCAAGGACGGAAAGCCGCATGAGTGCGTCAACGCCTGCCGTCGGCCGAACGTTCCCGGTCCCTACAGACCCGCCATCTCCCCTGCGCGAGCGAAGATGTCGTCGAGCATCGCGGGCGTCAGCTTGCCGGTGAACGTGTTCTGCTGGCTGGGGTGGTAGCAACCGAGCAGTACCACGTCGCCGTGGGCGGCTTGGACCGTCGCGGTGACGCCGTGGCCGAACTTGGGCTGCGGCCGGGGAACCTGACCGCCGCCGGCGCGGATCATGTCCAGCGCCGAGCGCCAGCCGAATGCGCCGAGCGCCACGATCACTCGCACGTCGTCGCCGGTCAGCCGCCATTCGGCGGTCAGCCACGGCGCACAGGTCGCGCGCTCGGCCGGTG
>JBAWAV010000566.1:0-5770 GCA_049589475.1 Mycobacterium sp. | reverse complement strand
GTCGACGAGCTGATCGAGCGCACCGAGATGGAGCTCGATTACCGGTTGGAAGCCAACAATCAGCGCGCGTTCGCCAAGGCCTACGAGGGCGACCCGCACTTCCTGGTGCCGCATGTGGTGGCCAGCGCCCCGAAAGTGGTGATCCAGGAATGGATCGACGGCATCCCGATGTCCGACATCATCCGAAACGGCACCGTCGAACAGCGCGACCTGCTGGGCACCCGGCTGGCCGCCTTCATCTTCGACTCACCGCGACGGTTGGAGATGATCCACGGCGACGCCCACCCGGGCAACTTCATGCTGCTGCCCGACGGGCGGATGGGCGTGATCGACTTCGGCGCGGTGGCGCCGCTGCCCGGGGGATTCCCGGTCGAGCTCGGCGCGACGATCCGACTGGCCCGCGACAAGAACTACGACGAGGTATTGCCGACGATGGAGAAGATCGGCTTCATCCAGAAGGGCCAGCAGGTCTCGGTGCGCGACATCGACGAGATGCTGCGCCAATACGTCGAACCTGTCGAGGTCGAGGTTTTCCACTACACGCGTAAGTGGTTGCAGCGCATGACATATCGTCAGCTGAACCAAGGTGTAGCCCAGATCAAGACGGCGCGTCAGATGGATCTGCCGGCCAAGCTGGCCATCCCGATGCGGGTGCTCGCCTCGTCGATGGCGATCCTATGCCAACTGGACGCGCATGTTCCGACCCAGGCGCTGTCCAATGAGCTGGTTCCCGGCTTCGCCGATCCCGACGCGGCAGCTGTCTGACGTCTAGGCAGCGACCTTGCGGGGACGCCCGACGCACCTGATGGCTCCGGTGATGACTATGGACGTGAGTTCGCGTTTGCTGCGGTGTTGGCGTGCTGGACCTTGGACTTCGGGTTGGGTTGGGTGCGCAGGCGGATGACGGGCAGTTCGCGGTCGGTTTTCTGCTCGTATTTCGCGAAACGGTTCGCGGTGCTGGTGATGTGGCGCCACGCGTGCTGGCGGGCGTTGCCGTGCAGCTGCTCGGCGCTGACCGCGATGGTGCGCCCGGCGATCTGGATCTGCACGGTGTCGGGGTGCGCGGCCAGGTTGTAGTACCAGGCGGGGTTCTTGGCAGCCCCGTTCGCGGACGCGACGATCAACCAGCTGTCGGCGCCGTCGGGGAAGTAGGCGAGCGGGGTGTGGCGTGGGGTGCCACTTTTGGCGCCGACGGTGGTCAGGACCAGCGCCTGCATGCCCATCACCTTGTCGGCGTTGCCGCGGATCCGGCTCATGTTCCAGGTGTTCATCCAGGCCATCAGCTTCCCGCCGGGCTGGCGGGCGCCGCGGGTGCCGTGGGGGGTGTCAAAGCTCATTAGGTTTTCCTTCTACTCGATTGGTTGACGGTCAGCGGCGGCCTAGGCGGGGCCGCGGTCTGTTCATTGGTGCAGCGGACCGCGCAGGCGGGTGGTCTCGCGGCGGTGTTGGCGTGTTCCGATGAGGCGGTAGGCCAGTCGAGCGGGTGCGGGTACGGCGGCCAAGAAGTCGGTTTGTTCCTGCGGGGTGGCGCCTTCGAGGAGGTAGCCCAGTACGACCAGGCGGCGGGTCTGGGGTATGGACACCAGTCCCCGCTGGCCCACCTCCTGGTATTCGCTGGCGGTGATCACGCGTTCCACGATCGGCAGGACCGCTGCTTCTTCCTCGTCGAAGTGCTCGTTGAGTCCCTCCGAGAGCCGTTCCAGCAGCGTGGTCAGTGCCGTGCTGGTGGGCGCGGTGGGTGCGTTCTGCCACGCGGTGAACGACGTCGCAACGTCCAGGAGCAGCGCCGCGAGGCCTTGATGCTGGCTGTCCATGCGGGCGAGCAGATCGTCGTGGATCCGGGTCCGCGCTGACAGCCTCGGCCAGAGCAGTTCGTCCTCGCCGACGTGGTGGTGATGCAGCATGTCGAGTACTTCGCGGGCATGCCGGGCCACGGTGCGGGCCCGGACTAGGTCGCCGCCAGCTACTGCGGCGACGAGTTGGGGCAGCAGGGCGCATTCGCGGCGAAACATGCGGTGCACGATCACCATGTCGCCGGTGTCGCACAGCTTTTGCGCGCCGCTCGCCGCGGTCATGGCGACCCAGGCCGCCCCGTCGATGGTCCGCTGCGGGCCCCTACCGCGGATCTCGGCGAGGATGTGCTCGCGGGACAGTTCGGTGTTCTCGTGAGCACGGGCGTGGGCCTGCACGTTGGTTACCAGCTCCTCTTCGGTTTCACCGGTGATGACGGCGCCGGACGGACCGCAGGTCAGGCTGATACTCATGGCGATGCTCCTTCTAGTGGGATAGTGCGCGATGTCGGACCCTCAACGGGGAACCGCGCATCGTGGCACCCGTCCATAGTCGGAACAACGTCAGAATCACTTACTAAGTTAGTCAGTAAAGCTGACTACTGTCAAGGGTGCCGAGTCCGGACGACCCGAGTGTGTCGCGAGCGCACGGGGAGTTGGGGGCGACGGCGCGGACGGCTAGGGTTTGTGCGCGTAGGGATCGGTGATCTCGCGGAGTTGACCCAAGATCTGCTGCAACAAGGTGAAGTTGCGGGTGCCTAGGTAGGCCGTCCACTCCGCGAGGATCTCGGCCGATGTCGCGATGGCAACCTCGGCGGCTCGGTGGCCACGTTCCTCGATCACGATCAACCGTGCACGCCGATCGGTTGGGTCGGAGACCCGGCGGACATAGCCCAAGCGTTCCAGTTGATCGACCAGCACTCCAGCGCTCTGCTTGCTCACTTGTGCCTGTTCAGCGAGGTCCGTCAGACGCGAACCGTCCGGGGCGATGCGTTGAAACACCCGGACCTGAGCCAGGGTCCAGTCGTTGAACCCGGCTTGCTGGAGGGCTCGGAAGATCCGGTCCTCCATGTACCGGTACGGGATGAACAACGCCACCCCTAGATCCACCCGCGGAGCGTCGTCCATACCGTTCTCGGCTCCATCGCCCACCTGCCCCATGAGGAACACACCCTACGTCAGCACCGCCGCACCAGATCCCGTCGACACGACCGCCTAGGCCGTCTCCGCAGGGCCGCGCCTACTACGGCCCACCCGACATCCGCGGTGCGCGTCAGTGATGTCGGACCCGTTGCCAGTCGCACCATCCTATGACTAATTAGTCATCATTTTTGACTAATTGCGGTCCGCGACCTCCGCGGCGGATGGATCACCCGACAACGCACGAACGGAGATACCGAATGGATCCCGCCCACCCCACCTCGACCACGATCAACCGTGAACCAACGCCTTCCACCACCCCGAAAAGCTCTTGCGCGACAACGCCGAAGACAATCCGTGATGGACCCGCAGCGCTAAGCAGCGACCTTGCGGGGACGTCCGCGCGGCCGCTTGCTGCTCACGACGCTGCCGCGGTCGAGGATCTCGCCGCCCCACACCCCCCACGGCTCAGCACGTTCCAGCGCGGCGGACAGGCACGCCCTGCGAATCGGGCAGTCGGCGCACAGCGCTTTGGCAAGTTCCAAATCGGACGGGCTGTCGGCGAACCACAGGTCGGGATCGCTGACATGACAAGGCAACTCCGGTTGCTGATCGTCGGGCTCTGTTTCCGTCGACATGTCGTTCACCTGCTTCCTGGTCTGGCGGTCGTGTTGCGGGGATCGAGAACCAGGGGCGGGCTTGTCGAGAAAAGACTTTGGCCACGGATCCTGGTGACTTCGGGTCCGTGGCCAATTGGCTTGAGAGTGGCTGATTACCTAGGTAATGCCCCGATCCACGGACGGCTCGGTCGCGGCGGCGATGCGCTTGTGCGCAGCCGCGAAGGCGGCGGCCGCGGCATGGGCAGCATGGCGGGAGCCAGCGTTGCCGGCCGGGCATACGCCGAAGGCGTTGATGGTGATCATCGTGGCTCCCCCTCTCGTCTAGACACGTGAAAACGCGGTTCGAGGTTAAATCGTAGCAGCGTCACGCCGCAAACGATTTTCTGAGCTGGGCTTTTAACCGCGGCTGCGGACCAAATCAAGCACGTCCGGGCCGAACTGCTCGAGCTTGCGGGCGCCGATGCCGGGGATGGCGACCAGCGCGGCATCGTCAGTGGGCAGCAGCTCGGCGATCGCGATCAGCGTGTTGTCGGTGAACACGACGTAGGCCGGAACGTTCATCTCCTTGGCGGTGCGCAGCCGCCAATCCTTGAGCTCGAGCAGCAGCTCGTCGTCGATGTCGGCGGCGCAGGTTTCGCAGCGGCGCAACATGATCGCCGCGGGCGTCGTCAGCTGGTTGTTGCAGATCCGGCAGCGCGACACGGGTCCACGATTGCGCCGCGACTTGCTCGGGGTGGGGTCGGCTCGCGTCTGCGGTGACAGGCCGTTAAGGAACCGGGACGACTTGCGGCTCTGCCGTCCGCCGGGGTTTCTCGACAGCGCCCAACTGAGCGCCAAATGCATTCGGGCCCTGGTGATTCCGACGTAGAGGAGCCGGCGTTCCTCTTCGACGGCTTCGCTTTCGGGGCCGTGGGCCAACGCGTGTGAGATCGGTAGCGTGCCATCGGTCAGCCCGACCAGGAACACCGCGTCCCACTCGAGTCCCTTGGCGGCGTGCAGCGAAGCCAACGTGACGCCCTGCACGACCGGTGGGTGGCGCGAATCGGCGCGGGTCCGCAGCTCGGCCAGCAGCTCGGGCAATTCCAGCGCGGGCCGGTGCTCCACTTCTTCGTCGACCAGTTCGGCCAGCGCCACCAGGGCTTCCCAGCGCTCGCGGGCCCGAACACCCGTCGGCGGCTGGGCCGTCAAACCGAGCGGCTCGAGCAGCCCGCGGACCACCTCCGGCAGCGGCGCATCAGATTCGCGATTCGCGGCGCGCTGCAACGCCAGCAGGGCCTGCCGGATCTCCTGGCGACTGAAGAACCCCTCGCCGCCGCGGACCTGATACGCGATGCCGGCCTCGGTCAGCGCCTCTTCGTAGATCTCCGACTGGGCGTTGATCCGGTAGAGCACCGCGATCTCTGACGCCGGCGTGCCCGCTTCGACCAGCCCTTTGATCGACTTCGCGACCGCGGCGGCTTCGGCGACCTCATCGGAATACTCGCGAAAGGTGGGCTCCGGGCCGGGGTCACGCTGGCCGATCAGGTGCAGCTTGCTGCCGGCGACCCGTCCGCGCGCTGCGGCGATCACCCGGTTGGCCAGCGACACCACTTGCGGTGTCGAGCGGTAGTCGCGTTCCAGCCGTACCACGGCGGCGTCTGGGAATCGCCGCGAGAAGTCCAGTAGGTAGCGCGGTGAGGCGCCGGTGAACGAGTAGATGGTCTGGTTGGCGTCGCCGACCACGGTCAGGTCGTCGCGGTCGCCCAGCCACGCCCCTAGCACCCGCTGTTGCAACGGCGTCACGTCCTGGTATTCGTCGACGACGAAGCAGCGGTAGCGGTTCCGGAACTCGTCGGCGACCGCGGCGTCGTTCTCGATCGCTGCCGCGGTATGCAGCAGCAGGTCATCGAAGTCGAGCATGGCGACACCGTCACCGCGGGACTTGAGCGATTCGTAGGCCGCATAGACGGTGGCGACCTTGCCGGCGTCCAGCGGGACGTCGCGGGACACGGCAGCCACCGCGTCGGGATACTGCTCCGGCGAGATCAACGACGCCTTGGCCCACTCGATCTCGCCGGCCACGTCGCGGACATCGTCAGTGCTCAGATGCAAGCCGGCGCCGTTCGCCCCACGCGCGACGACGGCGAACTTGGTGTCCAGCAGCTGCCAGCCGGTGTCGCCGACGACCCGCGGCCAGAAGTACCGCAGCTGCCGGTGCGCGGCGGCGTGAAATGTCATCGC
>JBAWAV010000565.1:0-1762 GCA_049589475.1 Mycobacterium sp. | reverse complement strand
GCTCCAGCCCGGCCGCCACCCCGGCCGCCAGCACCCGCTCGGCCTGGTCGTATGAAGGCTGATCCGCTGACCGCTCCCCGGCCGGGAGGTCCGCCGACTGATTCATAGGATACTTATATCAAATACTTATGTTTGTGTCGACGCCCGTCCGGCTGGGGCCGCCGTCCCGGCGATTACGGTATGCGCGAGAGCGGCACCGCCCGCCGGCTAACGCGAGCCCACCCATCGCGCGGTGTGCCATGACCAGCGCCACGTCGACCCCATGGTCGCGGGCTGGAAGAGCAGATGCTGGTAGTAGCGGACCCGGTATTTCGTCACAGAATCTGTAAACGTCAGCTTGACGCAGGTGTCACCTTCAGCGAACTTGGCGTTGCAGATGTAGTGCTTGCCGAAGTGGCCCCAGCCGACCGCTTTCCGGGAGTTGTACCGGTACCAGTGGATCTGCTTGACCTTCCCGAAGCCAAGACTGAACGTGGCTGGCCGGTAACTGGCGCACGCTCGATACTTGCCGCAGTTCTGGATGACCTTGACGGCTGGATGTGACGCCGCGCTCGCGGTAGCCGTGCCCGCACCGCCCAGCCCGAGACCGATCACCGCGGCCGCCCCGGCCGCGTCACCCAGGAGCTTCATTCTCCGGTTCATGACCCCTCCCCCTCGGATTGCCCAGGGATGATCACGCTATGCCGGGTTTGCTTTCCTGGTCAGATCACCCCCGCGGACGGCCCGGGTATGCAGGTCTATGCGTGCAATACCCCACTACGCCCGTACATCGGGTGAGGGTTCTGGTCAGAGCAGCTCGAGGATGGTGGCGTTGGCCTGGCCGCCGCCCTCGCACATGGTCTGCAGGCCGTAGCGGATGCCGTTGTCGCGCATGTGGTGCACGAGGGTGGTCATCAGCCGGGCGCCGGACCCGCCGAGCGGGTGGCCGAGGGCGATGGCCCCGCCGTTATAGTTCAGCGCCTTGGCGTCGGCGCCCAGGTCGGCCAGCCAGGCCAGCGGCACCGTCGCGAACGCCTCGTTGACCTCGAACGCGCCGATCTCGTCCAGCCGCAGCCCGCTGCGGTCCAGGGCCTTCTGGGTGGCCGGGATGGGCGCGGTCAGCATGATGATCGGATCGGCGCCGGCCAGCACGGCCGTGTGCACCCGGGCGATGGGGGTCAGGCCGAGCTCGCGGGCCTTGTCCGAGGTGGTCATCAGCAGCGCGGCTGAGCCGTCGGAGATCTGCGACGAACTGCCCGCACTGATCACGCCGCCGTCCGGCTTGAACACGGTCTTCAGCCCGGCCAGCGCCTCGACCGACGTGCCGCGGCGGATCCCCTCATCGGCGCTGATCAGCTCGCCCTGGTCGTTGGTCACCGGCGCGATCTGGGCCTCGAACCGGCCGGCGTCCTGGGCGGCGGCCGCCTTCTCGTGCGAGCCGACGGAGTACTCATCGACCTGGGTGCGCGAGAAGCCCCACCGCTCAGCGATCATCTCGGCGCCCACGCCCTGGTTGGGGAAGACACCGCCGTAGCGCTCCATGAACTCCGGGCCCATCGGGTTGGCGCCCTGGATCGACGAGCCCATCGGCACCCGGGACATGGATTCCACGCCGCCCGCCACGACCACGTCGTACTGGCCCGCGATGAGGCCGGCCGCCGCGAAGTGGACGGACTGCTGGGACGAGCCGCACTGGCGGTCCACGGTCACCCCGGTCACGGTCTCCGGCCAGCCCGCGGCCAGCACGGCGTTCCGGCCGATGTCGAAGGTCTGCTCGCCCACC
>JBAWAV010000564.1:0-1942 GCA_049589475.1 Mycobacterium sp. | reverse complement strand
TCCATGCCCCGCTCGACCTCGTCGACGGGGCCGCCCGTGTGTATGACCCGATCGTCCGCGGGGAGTCCGGCGAAGATCTGCACGGCTGCTTCCTCAAGGATTACGCGCCGAGCAATTGGTAGCTGTGACGCCATGCCGTTCACGGTCCCCGAACTCAACCCCGTTCCGGATTTGCAGGATGGGTGTTGATCGGCCGAATCAGTGCCCGGACAGCTGCGATGAGGACGTTGAGGAGACGTTCGTGGTCGACGTTGGCGGTGCCCGACGCGTGCGCGGCGATCCAGCCGATGGTAGCGGCGCGCATCAGTACCGCGACGGCTTCGGGATCGGTGCACCCGGCTTCTCCGGATTCGGTGAGCCGGGTCAGTTCGGCGACAGCCAGTGAACTGAAGGAGTCGATGAGTTCGCGCCCGTGTTCGCGTAGCCGCGGCTCGTAGGCCCGGCCTTGTTCGAGGAATAACTTGCGCAGGAACGGATCTCGCACAATCTCGCTGTTAAGCCGACGGACCCTGTCCAGGAATGCCTCGACCGGTTCGCTGCGCTCAGTTCGTGAGATGTGGTCCTTGAGTCGTTCGACTCGTTCGGTCATCGCGGCGCTGAGCACCCCGATCTTGCCGTCGGGGAATTGACTGTAGAGCGTTCCCAGCGCGATGTGTGCGCGCTCGGCGATCTCACGTACGCCGGTCTTGTCGTAGCCGACCTCGCCGAACAGCACTTGCGCCGCGGCGACGATGTCGTGGTACTTCGGCGACCGCTGCACGGCAGCGGGCTCAGTCACGGCGCCGAGTCTTATTGCGCCACAGGCCCGACGACCAGGCGTCGAACGGAGAGATCGCAATGGTCGACGTTGTCAGCGTGGTGGGGCACCTCGTGAGAAGCAGAAGGCTCAGGCGAATGAATGAAACCGATCGATCCTTAGGTGTATTGGCACACCACGAACGGCGGGCTGGCTCATCGACCCGCCATTGGCGGCGGCCGGCGGTCAGTAGTTGTGGCAGGTGCTCGCCACTTGCGTGAGCTCGCCAAGGATTTGCTGCGGGTTGATGCCGCCACCCATTGCGCCTTGGAATTGCGGCGCCATCGCCATCGCTCGTTCGGCCATCTCTTGACGTTCGTCGACCGGTGCCGCCAAGAATGACTGCAACCGGGAACTGGCCCTCGGGTTCTGCTCGAGTTTCGCGGCCATATCGGGCGACACCACGTTGAGGGCCGCGGTTACCTGCGCATAGTTGCAGGTCGTATTGATGATCGGCCCCAGATCGGGGTCTGCCGACGCGACGCCGACACGCATCGTCGCGGCCACCGTGACGACGCCCGCAACGACCAAATATTTTGACGAAGCCAACGTAAACATGTCCCACCCACTTTGCTACTTGAGCACAGGGCACCGATCTGACGACCTGCTAGAACAACGGCACCGTATCGTTCTAGCCTGTGAGACTGATATGTAATTAGTGACCAGTTACCGGGTGGAGCATTTAACGGCGTCGAGATCGGCGATCGCGCTTCGCAGTGGTTAGCCGTCGTGCTGTAATTCTGCTCACCGTTGCTCGGTGCACTGCAGCTGCGCACCCCAAGGGAGAGGCCCCTGATGCTTCGTCTGCACCGCACCTTCGGTGTCGCCCTGGTAGGCGCCGGCCTGATCGCGGTCCCACCGCTGGTCCAGCCGTCACCCGGCATGCAGGTGCGAGCGGTACGGCTTACCAGCGGTGACACCGCGGATTCCCCGCTCGGGGATGGCACGGCGCTCATCATGGGCGGCAGTGGCCTCGAGACGCCTGGTCAGACGTATGCGAATGCCATCGACGCGGAGTACCTGGCGCCGCGGGACTTCACCGGCACCACGCAGGTCTTGACCACACCCGAGGCGCTCTACCCATTCCTCGGTCCCTTTACCGAGACGTTCGACCAGTCCGAGGCCCAGGGGCAACAGATCCTGGAC
>JBAWAV010000563.1:0-32436 GCA_049589475.1 Mycobacterium sp. | reverse complement strand
GCCCAGATCGGAGTCGCCGGTGGCGGCCGTGAACGTGACGTCGAAGGTCATCTTGTCCAGCTTCGCCCCGATCGCGCCGGCCATCATCGCCGCCGACTCGGCGAAGACTTCGCTTTCCCGGCGCACGTTCTCGGCCAGGCCCGGAGTGTCCGGATCCTGCGAAAAGCCCATAGCGGTCTGGGTCTCCGCCGACTCATAGGTGGAGCAGTCCACCGATTCGGTGATACGGATCTCGTCGACTCGCTCGCATGATCCGCTCAGCACCATCGCGACCAGATTCGTCATCCCCGGGTGCGCACCGCTGCCGAAGATCGTCGACCCACCGCGCTCGCAAGCGTCCTCGATGCGCTGCCGGTCCGCCGGTGTCTGCTTGCCGCCGGTGATCCAGGCCGCGCTGGTGCATACGTTGACTCCCGACTCGAGCAGGCGGACCAACTCGTCGACGTCGGGCCACAACGGGTTGTAGCAGCACGCGTCGGGCGCAAGCGCCAGAAGTGCGTCGATGTCATTGGTGGCGTGGACCCCGGTCGGCTCCGGCCAGCCGGACAGCGCAGCGGCGTCGACCCCGACCTTGTCTTGCCCGTGGGCGTAGACGCCGACCAATTCCATATCGGGTCTGCCGATGATGGCATGCAGCGATCGACGCCCGATGTTCCCGGTCGTCCACTGGATCACGCGTAACGGACGGTCTGCGCTGCTCGGGCTCATCGGGTGCTCCTTTGCCGGTTCGGTTGACCTCATTATGTGCACCCGCGTAGACGCACCCTCTACCCGACGCCAATCCGTCGCGAGGCAGCCGCGGGACAAATATTTGGCCCGAAATCTCGGGTTTGTTGAGTCGGGCGTTTGCATCCCAAACGCCTTGTGTCACACGGATTTCAATTCTGCTGAGCACTGAATCAACCGCCGAGTTGGTCGGTCACGCCAACGATTTATCGGTTGACAAACTGCCAGTAATCATCTTACTGTTGAGTAAGCTACGCGAGCGTAAGATTCGCAGGGATGTGGTCATCGACGTGATTCCATTGTTGTGGTCGCGTGATTTCCGGTTGCCGTTCCCGAGCCGTCGTTGCATACAAGCGGTCGTGTGAAAACCACAGCAGGAAGACAGCTCAGGCTAATCAGACCGATGACTCTATTGAATGAGAGTGACGCGAACCTATCCCGAACTGATCGGGCGCTTCTGACGCATGTGTCGAACAAATCGGACACCTCGTCAGACTGCACCGTTCAGGAGTGGGTCCGGCGCGGCGACACTTCGCCGGTCGAAGACGTCCCGCTGGCCTCGATTCGGAACTCATACACGCCGAGGAAGGCCGAGGTCAACGAGCACCACGCCGGGCTTCTTGCGCAATCGCCGACGCCGCTACCCCCGATCGTGATCCATCGGGCCTCGATGCGGGTGATCGACGGGGTGCATCGGCTCCGCGCGACCGAACTGCGGGGTCAGAACACCATCGCTGCCAAGTTTTTCGACGGCGACGACGCACAGGCTTTCGCGCTCGCGGTGCACTTGAACGTCACTCACGGTCTGCCGCTGACTCTTTCGGAGCGTAAAGCGGCCGCGCAAAAAATCGTCGAACTGCACCCGCACTGGTCAGATCGGGCTATCGCGCTGATCGCGGGGGTATCGAACAAAACAGTCGGAAAACTGCGGGGGCGTGCAACTGGGGAAGTTGCCCAGTTGGGCCCTCGGCTCGGCCGTGACGGCAGGGCGCGGCCGGTGAATCCGTTGGCCGGACGGCGGCGTGCGGCCGAATTTCTGTCGACGTATCCACGCGCGTCGCTGCGCGAGATCGCGCGGGCAGCCGGCGTGTCGGTCACCACCGCACGGGATGTACGCCGGCGCATCGATGGAGGTGAAAGCCCGCTACCCGACACTCTCGCCCAATCGTCGGGTCAGCGCCCGGGCCAACCGGCCGTCGATCCGCGGGCCGGCTTCCGCGAGATAACGGCGGCCGAGGCGAAAGTCTCTCCGGTGGTTCGGGGACACGACCTTCTGCAGCGACTGCGAAACGATCCATCGGTCCGCTCGTCGGAGCGGGGCCGCACGTTGCTGCGGCTGCTGTCCACCGTCGGGGTCGCAATCAGCGCCTGTAATGAGTTCGCCGAAGCTGTCCCGGTTCACTGCTCGGGCACCATCGCCGAAATTGCGCGGAAGAATGCGCGGGCATGGCAGGAAATCGCGGATAAATTCGACACTCCGTGACTTCCACGGCCGCTTGCGGATTCAGCGCAGGAGTCCGGCCGCGCCGATCGCGAGAAACGCTACGCCGACCGCGGCCAGCATGATGGCGACTTCGTGTCGACGTCGCGATCGGATCCAGGTGTGCAGTGCCGTCATCGACGTTGCGGTTTTCTCGGGTGCTAAAACATAAGCCAGCAAAGGAATTTCGACGAGTGCGAAGGCGACTACGTTGAACATCAGCAACGCCGAGACCTGCGTCAGGGCGGTCGCACCGGAGGCCAGGATGACAGCCAACGCGGCGAGGTAGTCGACCGACGGTAAAGCGATGCTGAGGCCCGCTATTCCCGCGACCGACAACGAATCTCCACGCATCAGGCGTTGAGCCGGTGTCGTGAATATGCCTGACCGCACACCGAGTCGACGAAGCATGTCGGCGGCCACGATCACCGCCACCATCAGGAACAACAGCCCGATCAGAATCTGCACCCGAGGCAACGTGAAGTACGTAGACCCGAGCAGGATGCGCCGAAAGATAAACAGCACAATGAGACCCACGGTCGTTCCCATCGCGAAGCCGCCCAGCAGGAAAGCCAGTAACTGCAGCGCGGGTTTCGGCCGGCTCAGCATGAGCACGGTCATACCGACGCGAAACGGCTCGAAACTTACGGCAAGAGCCATCAGCAGGACCGTGAGGATCATTGGGAAGTGTGCGGCGAGCGCCGGCCCGCTTAAGCGTCCAATCTGGCGAACTGATCCTGGCGGTACAAATCGACGCAGGCGGCGCGGCGCACCTTGCCGCTCGTCGTGGTGGGGATCGATCCGGGCGCCACCAGGACGAGGTCTCCGACATTCAGCCCGTGCGAATTCGAGATCGCCGATGTGACATCGCTTTTGAGCTCGTTGAGCTGGTCCTTCGCGTCCTCGTCGGAGTTGCCACGCTTCTTGATCTCGACGACAGTGACCAGCTGCTCGGTACTGTTCAGCGGAACAGAGATCGCCGCGACCCGCCCGCGGGTGATCTCCTGGACGGTGGCCTCGATGTCCTCGGGGTAGTGGTTACGACCGCGGATGATCACCAGATCCTTGATGCGGCCGACGATGAACAATTCGCTCCCGGAGACGAAACCCAGGTCGCCGGTTCTCAGCCACGGGCCGTCTGGCGTGCCCGCGGAGGGCTCGACCAGCGTCGCATTGAAGCAACGTTGCTCTTCTGAGGGCCTGCGCCAGTAGCCGTCGGCGACATTGTCGCCATGCACCCAGATCTCGCCGACGACGTCAGACGGGCACTCGCGGTGGGTGTCCTCGTCGACGATCCGCACCAGAGGTGATTGCGGCACTTTGTATTGGACCAGCGCTGTTCCGGTGCCAGGCGCAGTCCGCTGAACGCGGCCCGCGGCCAGTTCGTCGACGTCGAAGTGGACCGCCGGCGTGGCTTCACGCCAGACTCCGGTGGCCACGAAGACTGTCGCCTCGGCCAGGCCGTAGGAGGGACGCAGCATCGAGTCCCGGAAATTGAAGTGCGCGAACCGATCCGCGAAGCGTTCCATTGTGGCCGGCTCTACGCGTTCAGCACCGTTGATGATGCCTAACACACCGCCGAGGTCGAGCCCGGCAAGGTCACTGTCGGTTGTTTTGCGGGCCGCCAGGTCGAAAGCGAAGTTCGGCGCTGCCGACCACGACTGAGAGTGCTGAGCCAGAGTTCGCACCCACCTGGCGGGCCGTTCCAGAAACGCAACCGGACTACTCAGCTCGACCCGGTGGCCGCTCAAGATCGGCGCACAGATTCCCAGCACCAACCCCATGTCGTGGTACAGGGGCAACCACGACACGATCGTGGCGTCGATTGCGAATTTCACGTTCGACTCCGCGAAGAAACTGCGCATCAGCTGCTCGAAATTCACCTGGACGTTGCGGTGCGAGATCATCACCCCGGTCGGCAGCCGGGTCGAACCCGAGCTGTACTGCAGGTACGAAACCGACGGCGAATCGAAGGATTTCGCGTTTGCTCCGCCGTCGGCATCGAGATCCAACGAGTCGATCTCGACCAGTTTCGGCGCAGTGTCCATCCGTGATTGATCAACATAATCGCCGACGTCGTCGGCGACAGCGGACGTCGTGAGAACAACAGAGGGGGTCGTGTCGGCGACGACCGAACTCACTCGCTCATGATGCGAGCCGCGGTGCGGCAACGGGAGCGGAACCGCGATGAGCCCGGCCTGCATGGCGCCCAAGAACGCAACGACGTACTCGAGGCCTTGCGGAGCCAGGATCACCGCCGTGTCACCGGCCGAACCGTGCAGGCTGAGTTCGCGTGCCACGTTGAGCGTTCGACGGTACAGCTGCGACCACGTGAGGCTCTCCTGAATGCCCGCCCAATCCTTCTCGTAATCGGTATACGTGAACGCCGCTTCGTCGGGCCGCAAGCTGGCACGGCCGTGCAGCAGGCTGAGAATGGATGGTTGAGACATGGTCTTTACATTACGTCCGTACTGATAGGCGTGGGCTGGGGAGTCAGGCGCCGGCTTCGCTTGCGCCGTGCGACAACACCGACGTGGCCCCGGCGATGATTTGCGAGAACGGATCGGCACCGCCGCCGAATGTCGCCTGGTTGGCCGGCGCGGTGACTTCGGCCGGGTCGAAACCGTGCACCGGGTCCACCTGAACCGGAGCTGTCGCCGGGTCATCGTTGCGCGAATATCCCGTGTTGACCCTGGGGATCAGGATCGCGTCGAGTTTGTTCAGCGTGTCCTCGGGGATCCCGATGTACTTCAGCGGCATCACCAGTGGGAGGTGCTTTTGCGGGACCATGATCGTGACGTCTTTGGCCCCCCTGGAGTTGATCGTGGTCCTGATGTTCTGCGGCGGCACCATGCTGGCATTCGTGAAGGCCACCGCGGTGTGACCGGTGGCGAGGCCCATCAGCGTGTTGGCGAACGCGAACATGTTGTCTGGCCGGTCGGGGAAGTCCGCGATCGAGTCGTAGGCGGCCACGAACCTGTCGGTGTCGTACTGGCTTTCGTACGGCGGCGGCATGGTGTAGTCGAGCGCGGGAACGAAGCTGCCGACCGGGAACACCTCCCTCAGGAAGCTTTGACCGAAGGCGTGACGTCCGATCGGGTCGCCGAAGGTGGCGAAATTCAGCGCGTTCGGCGGGGGAGCGTCCGGGGCCGTCGCCAGCCGGGCCTGCTCGCCGTCGACGACGAATCCGCCCTCGGACAGGCCGATCGCGGTACCGGGGCGACCGGTGGTGCGGATCGCCGCGTCGAGATTGTCGATGCCCACGTCGACCGACCAGCCCACGGTGGGCCCGTCCAGGCCGACGCCGGGAAAGTCATGGTCGACCTTGTCGATCTCCGGCTTGAGGCCTGGGAAGAGGTTTGCGAGCACATGCCCCTGAACCTGTCCTGCTGGGTAGCGAACGATCTGGCGCTGTTGGCCGGGGAACCAGTCCGCACCCTCCATCTTGATGTACTGGTCGTAGGGAACACCCAATACGTGTGCGCCACCCAGGGCGTACGCGGTCTGGTCACCCGGCGCCCCCGGGGTCGGGGGCCCGCTGATGGGACCGTTGTCGGCCGTCGCAACGCCGACGCCGAAACACCCTGTCGCGCTGATACTTACCAGCGCACTGACCCCTGCGAGTAGTTTCTTCATCGCTGCTCCTGACCACTCGTCTTGTCTCGTAGTTTCACATAGTTCATGCGGGTCTGCGAACCTTCGCGGCCCGAGACGGCCACCAGTTCGCCCGCCCGATCAGCGCCGCAAACGCGGGCACCGTGATGGTGCGGACCAGGAAGGTGTCCAGCAGGATTCCGACGCCGATGACGGACCCGCCCTGGACGACGGTGCCGATGCTGGAGAACAACAAGCCGCACATCGAGGCCGCGAAGATGACGCCCGCCGCGGTGATGACACCACCCGTCGAGCTGAGGGTGCGGACGATGCCGTAGCGCATACTGCGCGGAGACTCGTCGCGCATTCGCGACACCAGCAGCATGTTGTAGTCGGCTCCCACGGCGACGAGCACCACGAAAGCCAACGGCGGCACGCTCCAATGCAGATGCTGGCCGAGGATGAACTGGAAGAACACCACGCCGATGCCGACCGCCGACAGGTACGAAATCACCACCGAGGCAACCAGGTACAGCGGGGCGACAATCGCACGTAGCAGCACGATCAACGTCACCAGCACCACGAGCAGCGTGATCGCGATGATGAACCGGATGTCGTGGTTGTAGTAGTCGCGGGTGTCCTTCAGGCCCACGGTGAATCCCGCCATCGAGATCTTGGCGTCCGACAAGGCGGTATTCGGTTGAGCTCCCTGAGCAGCCGCCATGATCGTGTTGACCTGGTCCATCGCTTCGGTGCTGAACGGATTGAGCCTGGTCTGGACGAGGTAGCGCACCGAATGGCCATCCGGCGACATGAAGATGCTGGCGGCCTTCTTGAATTCGTCGAGATGCAGCAACTGCGCCGGGATGTTGAATCCCGCCATCGCAGGTTGGGCCGCGTCGTGCTTCAGCGACAACAGGAACGTCGCCGATTCACTCAGTCCGGCGCCCAGCTGCTTGACCTGGTCGACGAGTTGGGTGACCGCGTCGGCCACTTGCCGGCTGCCGCCGGCGAACTGGTCTGCGCCGCTCTGCAGGTTGTTCAGATTCGACTGCAGGCCACCGGCCTGGTCCATGCCCAGGGAACGCAGCACACCGTCCAGCCTCGCGAACGCGGCACGCAGGCGGTCCGTCGACGCTTTCAGCTTGTTTTTGTCCGGGTAGTCCTGCATCTGGTGGGCCAGATCGCTGATCGCGTCGAGGTCCTCTTGATCGCGTCCACCCACAAGCTGCTCGAACGCGCCGCGGGTGTCGCTGCAGGACTCATCGGCGTCGCACACCGGGTTACCGCGCAGGGACATCAGCACCGGGCCTAGCCAGGAGAACAGGTTCTTGCCGGCGGTGAAATTCCAGCCCATGTCGTTGCTGATCTTGTCGATGTGGTCGACCAGCTGCGCGCCGAGGTCGACTTCTTTCACCAGCGTCTCGCCGCTGTACTGATCCTTCGTCGAGGTGAAGGTGTTCTGCAGTTCCTGCACGCTGGCAGCGAGCTGGCTGACCTGACCGCGCACGCTGTCGAGGTTCTCGGCCAGCGTGTCCGTGCCCTCCGACAGCCGGTTTAGGTCACTGGTGTGGTCGCTGATCAGCTCCGAACCGCCCTGCAGGAATGAGCCGATGGCGCCCGCCTGGTAGGTGGCCCTGAACTGCTCCGGCACGTTTCCGGTCGGCCGGGTGATACCGCTGATCGCCGCGACGTTCGGCAGCTGGCTGACGCGGTCGGCCATTTGCTCGAGGTCGGCCAGGGCCTGCGGGTTACGCAGGTCGCGCGGCGACTGGATGAGGATGTACTCCGGGATGGACTGGTTCACCGGGAAATGGCGATCCAGAACGGTGTAGCCAACCGAACTCGGAGTGGACGCTCCCAGGGCCTTGCGGTCGTCGTAGTTGTAGCGCACGAATGCCGAGCAGCTGGCCAGAATGCCCAGCACGATCAGGCTGGCAACCAGGTGAGTCCGGGGGCGACGCACAATGCGGATGCCCGAACGCCGCCAGAATCGGGCGGTCAACTCGCGCCGGGGCTTGACCCAGCCGCGAGGGCCCGCGAGCGCCAGGATCGCCGGCAGTAAGGTCACCGCGGCCAAGAAAGCCACACCGATGCCGATCGCCGACGCGATGCCGACGGTCTTGAACACACCCATCTGGGCGAAGCTGATCAGCAGGAAGGTGATTCCGACCGTGGAGGCTGAGGCGGCGACGACTTTTCCGATCGAGATCAGTGCTCTTTTGAGGGCCTGGTCGGACTCCTCACCGGCGCGCAGATAGTCGTGATAACGGCTGATCAGGAAGACCGCGTAGTCCGTTCCGGCCCCGGCCATGATCGCGCTCAAGAAGACGTTCGATTGGTTCGAGACGCCGGTGCCGGTGAGTTGGGAGAAGGCGGCCACCAGTGACTGCGCGATCAGCAGGGACAGGCCGATCGTCGTCAGGGGCAGCAGCATGGTGATGACGCTGCGATAGACCACCAGCAAAACGATGAGCACCAACACGCCGATCGCGAGCTCGATCGGAAGGCGGTCTTTCTCGCCCGCGACGGTCAGGTCGGCGACCGTTGCCGCCGGCCCGGTGACGTTGGCCCGCAGCGACGTGCCCGCGACGGCATGGGTGACGACATCGCTGATCTGGTTGAACGCTTCGTAGGACCGCGGCGTCCCCAACTCGCCTGCCACGCCTACGGGCAGCACCCAGGCTTTGTCGTCTTTGCTGGTCACGATCGATCGCAGCGGTGGAGTGGCGATGAAGTCCTGCACCATCACCACGTTCTTGGTGTCTTTGCGCAGTGTGTCGACCAATTTGCCGTAGACGGCCTCGTCGTCGCGACCGAGACCTTTGTCGTCAGTCAGGACGACCAGCAGCAGGTCCTCTGAACCTGACTCGTGGAAGGCCTCGGTCATCTTGCGAGCGGTGACGCTCGACGGCGCGTCGCTGGGCAAGATCGCCAGCGGATGCTTCTGGGCCATCTCGCTCAGTGACGGGAAAGTCAGTGGTAGAGCGGCCGCAACCGCTAACCAAAGCCCAATCACCACCCAAGGCCACCGCACCACAAAAGCGGCTAGCCGTCGCATATCGTCCTCGTCCCCCGGTCGGCGCCGCACTGTGCGACCACCGGCGACAATCGCCGGCGTTCGATCCAAAAAGCTCTAGCCATTAAAGCTGTCGTCGCTATGCGACCCGCCCCCAATTCCCGCTGTCGGCAACCCGCACGCACACGGATTTCATCGCCTCCATGTAGCGGGTGACTGATTTCAGGGCGACCGGATTGTCCGGATACATGATCGCCATGACCGTGCCCTCGCCGTATCGGAAGATGTAGATGGTCAGCTGATAGGAGAACCGGCCGTCCGGATAGATGCCGATGTTGTCCGCCAGACCCAGGTCGCCCGCGGCCAGAATGGCGTTGAGCGGCGCTGCACCACCGTGAAAGAAGTTGGACACCGGGAAGTTCGGCTCCGGCCATTTCAGCCAGGGCGCCAATTCCAACACGCGGTAGTAGGGCACTCTGGCCATGTCGAGGCCGGAATCGAACGCTGTCTGCGCCGCTCCCGCCGCTTCGGTGAACGAGGACGCCGCGATGGGCACCGTGATCGGGATGAGGCCGGTGAACCAGCCCTGCGTCATGAAATTGTCCGCGGCGGTGCGCGAGTCCCGGGGAGTGAGCCCGTAGTACGTCATTGCGCCGGTGAATTCGTGCTCCACCAGTCCCAGGCAGGCGAACAGGCCGCCGACGAAGCGTGCGCCGGCCGCCTGGCAGGCGGCTTCGAATCGATCCGTCTGCGCTGGATCCATCAGAACTTCGGACGTCATGAAACTCTTGTGCGACTCCGACGGGTCACCCAGTGGAAGAGGAAACTCGGGGAAACCGCCGTTGTTGTTCTCGGCGAAGTCGATCCATGTTTGAACTCCGGGCGAATCCACAGTCAACTGGGAGGCGAATTCCCGCTCGCGGACGCAGAAGTCGTCGAAGCTGCCCGCATCGGGAAGCTTCATGATCTCACCGCCGCCGCTCAACGACGAGTACATGCCGTTGGCCTCCAGCATCGTGGTGCCGATCAGCGTCGCGTCGCCGTGCACGTGGTCCATCGCGGCAAAGAAGGAGAAGTGGTTTTCGCCCTGCACGACGCCGAACGTGAAACATCCCCATTCCAGCGGGTTCGGTATCGAGGTGACGTGCTCGTGAATCTGTTCGACGGTCATGTAACCGTGCTCGATCGGCTCGAACTCGATGTCGGCGGGATCGGTGATCGAGTGCCTGATGAACTCGCCATCGCCGGCGTGCGCGAACCAGCTGCGGAATGTGTCATGTCGACGGAGGTAGGCGTTGAGGGCCTGATCCATGGCGGCGATATCGCAGTGGCCGGCGGCGTCGCAGCTGCCGATGATCTGCCGGGAGAAGCTCTGCCCCGCGGCGGTCCGTTCGGTGTAGTTACGCAGGTGTTGTCCCTGCATGAAGCTGACCGGCACCGAGCTGACCGGTGCTTGGCGGACCTTCGCTATCGAAGCGGCGGTCGGGTGCCACGAGATGACCGAGCCGGGGGCCAGCGTCCATTCGTCGAGTGCGCCCACCGTGATTTTGCCGATGCGCAAAAGTTCGTCCTCCTCGATAAGCTGCTTTCGGGCCGACCACGCAGGCGGCGTGACCAAAGATAACCCGCTCAGCTATGACTGTCGTCCAGTGTCGTTCGGGCCGGAGCGCACAATGTGACGGATGTGGCAAGCGGTCTTGACATAGGAGCATTCAGCCCATTAAGGGCGCGTCCTGTCCGTACCGTGAGTTACGGTGCCGAATGTACGGCGCACCGCGATGGCGTCGCACTTGCAATACTGGACTGAGGCAGCAATTCTGTTGCGCATCCGGGCCGCACGCGGCGACCGAAATCTTTCACAGTCCCCACATAGAGAGGACAATGCATGGCATCTGACGGAGATCACCAGCAGCCGGCAGCGGGTTTTGCGGTCGTCGGCTACGCGGCGCGTTTCCCGGGTGCCGCGAGTGCAGAGGAATTCTGGGACGTCCTGCGCGAGGGTCGCGATGCGATATCGGAGGTGCCCGCGGACCGATGGGACGTCGACGAGTTCTTCGACCCTGAACCCGGTGCGCCCGGGAAGGTTGTGACCCGTCGCGCCGGTTTCGTCGATGACGTGACAGGGTTCGACGCACCGTTCTTCGGCATGTCGACGCGCGAGGTCAGGTTGATGGACCCCCAGCATCGCCTGTTGCTCGAGACGGCCTGGCGGGCGGTGGAGCACTACGGCATTTCACCGACGGCGCTGGCGAACACCAACACCGGCGTTTTCGTCGGTTTGGCTACCCACGACTACCTGGGAATGGCATCCGGCGAGCTGACGTACCCCGAGATCGAGGCCTACATGGCGATCGGGACGTCGAACGCCGCAGCGGCCGGCCGGATCAGTTATCGGCTGGGTCTGCAGGGTCCATCGGTCGCCGTCGACACCGCGTGCAGCTCGTCGTTGGTGGCGATCCACCAGGCCTGCCAGGCGCTGCAACTGGGAGAGACGGACCTCGCTTTGGCCGGCGGCGCAAACGTGCTGCTCACCCCGGCGACCATGATCACCTTCTCCAGCGCGCAGATGCTCGCGCCCGACGGCAAGTGCAAGACGTTCGATGCGGCCGCGGACGGCTACGTGCGCGGTGAGGGCTGCGGTGTCATCGTCATCAAGCGGCTTGAGGACGCGATCCGTGACGGTGACCGGATTCGGGCCGTCATCCGGGGTAGCGCGATCAACCAGGACGGTGCATCGGGCGGTTTGACGGTGCCGAATGGTGGCGCGCAGCAACGGGTTATCGCCGATGCGCTCAAGCGCGCCGGCCTGGCGCCCAGTGACGTGAATTATCTGGAGGCACACGGCACGGGAACGTCGCTCGGCGACCCGATCGAGGCTCAGGCCGCCGGTGCGGCGCTCGGCGCCGGCCGCGAGGCCAACGACCCGCTGTTGATCGGATCGGCGAAGACGAACATCGGGCACCTTGAAGCGGCAGCGGGCATCGCCGGCGTCATCAAGGTCATCCTGTCGCTGGAGAACGAGCAGTTGCCCAAGCACCTGCACTTCCAAAAACCGTCGCCGCACATCCCCTGGGACCGCCTGGCCATCGAGGTCGTAAAGGAGACCAGGCCGTGGAAGCGTGACAGCCGGCGCCGCATCGCCGGTGTCAGTTCGTTCGGCTTCGCCGGGACCAACGCGCACGTCATCCTCGAAGAAGCGCCCGCGGTGGTACCGGCCGCGGTGGCCATTGATCCAGCCGAACAGACCGACAACGGACGATTCAGCATCCTTCCGCTGTCGGCGCACACACCTGCCGCTTTGGTGCGGATCGCCGACGACTACCGCGACTGGCTGAGGGCGCATCCGGAGGCCACGTTGGCGGACCTGTGCCTCACCGCGGGAGTGGGACGAGCACACCTGGAGCACCGGGCCGCGTTGGTGGTCAATTCGAAAGAAGCCGCCAGTGAGTTGCTCGGCGCCCTCGCAGACGACCGCCCGGCCCCCGGGCTGGTTCGCGGGGAAACGCACGACAAGCCGAAGACTGCGTGGCTGTTCACCGGTCAGGGCAGTCAGTACGTCGGTATGGCTCGCGAATTGTTCGACACCGAGCCGGTTTTCGCCGAAACGCTGACCCGGTGCGCCGCGGCAGCCGCCGATGTACTCGAAAAGCCGTTGTTGGACGTCATTTTCGCGTCGGACAGCCCGGAAAGTGAAGAGACGCTGCGGCAGACGTCTTATGCTCAGCCTGCCTTGTTCGCGATCGAAATGGGCTTGGCGCACCTCTGGCAGTCGTGGGGCTTCGAGCCCGATGTGGTGCTGGGGCACAGTGTCGGGCAGTATTCAGCGGCCTGCATCGCGGGAGTGTTCAGCCTCGAAGACGGAATGCGGTTGATGGCCGAGCGCGGCCGCCTTTTCGGCAGTCTGCCCGCAGGCGGTCGGATGGTCGCGGTGTTCGCCGATGCCGGGCGCGTCGAGAAGTTGACCGACGAACTCCCCACTCTGTCGGTCGCCGCCTACAACGGCGCCAACACCGTATTGTCCGGCCCGGAGCAGGATTTGGAACAAGCGGTGGCCCGCTTGACAGCCGATGGCATCCGGTGCGACTGGCTCGACACCAGCCATGCGTTCCATTCTGCGCTGCTGGACCCGATACTGGACGAGTTCGAATCGTATGCAAACCAGTTCAAATACGCTTCGCCGCAACGGATTCTGATCGACAACCGCACTGGCACCACGATCGGCCGGAGCCTGAAACTCGACGGCAACTATTGGCGTCGGCACGCTCGCCAGCCGGTCGAATTCGCCAAGAGCGTGAAGACCCTGTCTGATCTCGGTTGCAAGGTGCTCGTGGAGATCGGGCCGCAGCCCGTGCTCACCGCCGCAGCCCTGCGGGCATGGCCCGACCCCGCCACGGCGCCACGGGCAATCGCATCGTTGCGCAAGAACACCGCCGACCATCGACAGATCACCGAAGCCCTTGCTGACGCCTACGTTTTGGGTCACCTGCCCGACTTCGGCGCTGTTCAGCAGGGCCCGGCGCACAAGCTCGACCTGCCCACCTATCCGTTCGAGCATCGTCAGTACTGGTTCAAGGACAACCGGGAACGCCCCAACCAACAACAGCGTGGTGCGGGCGGTGGCGGTCCGCGTACCCAGGCCGTCCGTCTGCTGGAGGACGGCCGGATCGAGGAACTCGCAGCCTTGCTTGACGGTCCTAACGGCGACCAGCAGACGGACACCCTGGGCGTGCTGACAAGGCTTGCCGCGCAGCACAATGAACAGAAGACGACCCAGTCCATCGCGGACGACCGTTACGAGATCCGCTGGGAGAAGTTCACTTCCGCAGCATCTGCGGCGGAGGGCGGCGAGGTGTCGACCTGGCTTCTCGTCGGGGACAACGCGGAAGCGGTACAGCCTCTGGTCGACACGCTGACCGCGCGTGGGCAGCGGCACGAGATCATCGGATTGCCGGCAAGCGACGCAGACCAGGAACGTTTCGAAGGCGTGTTGCTCGCTGCGGCGGCAGCGGACCCGTCGCTGCGGATCGTGCATTTCGCGGCCCTCGATTCCGACACCGAACCATCGATGAAGTCGCTGCTGCGGATGCAACACCGCGTCCTGGCCGGAACGAAGCGACTCTTCCGTGCCGTGACCGCTGCCGAGATCCGTCTCCCCATTTGGTTGGTGACCCGCGGTGCGCAACGAGTGGTCGACGCCGACACCGTGTCACCGGACCACAGTGCGCTGTGGGGCTTCGGTCGTGCCGCGGCGCTTGAGCTTCCGCAACTGTGGGGCGGACTGGCGGACCTTTCCGAGGGTGCTGCCGACGAATGGTCGCGGTTCATCGACCACGTCGTGACCGCACCGGACGGCGAAGACCAGATCGCGCTGCGCGATCAAACCGTCTTCGTTCCCCGCCTGATCCGACGCGTAGCGGCACCTAGTGGGACCCCGCTGCAACTTCGGGACGACGCAACATATTTGGTGACCGGTGGTCTGGGATCGATTGGACTGGAGATTGCCGGGTATCTCGCTGCGCACGGCGCCAAGCATCTGGTGCTGACCAGCCGACGCTCACCCAGCGAGGCCGTGCAGCAGCGCATCGACGCACTCAGCGCGCAACACGGCACCGAATTCCGGGTAGTGCAAGCCGATGTCGCCGACGCACACGGCGTCGCGCGCCTGCTGGCCACCGTGCAGGCCGAGCTGCCGCCGCTGGCCGGTATCGTCCACGCTGCCGGTGAGATCGGCACCACCCCGCTGGGGGCCCTGGAAGATGCCGAAGTCGACCGCGTATTCGCTGGAAAGGTATGGGGTGCTTGGCATCTGAGCGAAGCAGCCGCTGATCTGAAGCTGGACTTCTTCCTCAGCACCTCGTCGATCGCCTCGGTATGGGGCAGCTTCGGTCAGACCGCGTACGGCGCAGCCAACGCCTTCCTGGACGGGCTGTCCTGGCGGCTGCGCGACCACGGTGTCTCCGGTGTCAGCGTGAACTTCGGTCCCTGGGCCGCGGGAATGGCCGACGAGGAAGCCCGTGCCCAGTTGCAAAAGCGCGGCGTGCGGACCTTGTCGCCCGCCGACGCGCTGGCCGGCTTGGCCGACCTGATGGCCGTCTCGTCCGAGCAGGGCGCAGCGCAGGGCGTTGTGGCGCGGATCGACTGGGCCCGCTTTCTGCCGCTCTATCAGCAGGCGGGCAAACGCTCCTTGATGTCGGAGTTGGAGCGCGAGGTGCCCAACGTGGCGCCGGTGCCGATCACGGCGTCCGGGAAGACCGAGCTCGTCGAGCGGCTCACGAATGCCCCTGTGCAGCAGCGCAGGAAGCTCATGGTGGATTGGCTGCGCGACGGGGTCGCAGAGGTGACGCGCGTCGATCCCTCGGAGATTCGCGAGGACGCCGGATTCTTCGACCTCGGTATGGATTCGCTGATGGCCGTCGAATTGCGGCGCCGGATCGAGCAGGGAGTCGGCAAGGAGATCCCCGCGACCCTGGCGATGGATCACCCGCGGCTGTCCGACGTCGTCGACTACCTGCTCAGCGACGTGCTTGAGCTCAGTGAGCAGTCCTCCGCCAAGTCGCGTCCGCAGCTGGCATCCCTGGCCACGGCGCGCACCGATGACCCGATCGCGATTGTCTCGGTTGCCTGCCGTTTCCCCGGCGCGCCCGACCCGGAAGCGTTCTGGGAGTTGTTGTCCGGTGGGCTCAATGCGATCCGGGAAATTCCGGAAGACCGGTTTGACGTTGACGAGTTCTACGACCCGGACCCAGACGCCCCAGGCAAGATGTACACCCGGTTCGGCGGATTCCTCGACGCGATCGACGGATTCGATCCCGAGTTCTTCGGTATTTCTCCGCGCGAGGCGGTGTGGATTGAGCCGCAGCAGCGGCTGATGCTCGAAATGGCGTGGGAGGGCTTGGAAAGGGCCGGCTACTCCCCGGCGTCGTTGCGTGGCAGCCGAACCGGTGTGTTCGTCGGTGTCGCGGCCAACGAGTACGCGCATCTGCTGTCCGGCGAGTCGATCGACAAGATCATGCCGCACTTCATCACCGGCAACGCGCTCAATGCCATCTCCGGACGGGTGTCCTTCGCGCTCGGGCTCGAGGGACCGGCCGTCGCGCTCGACACCGCGTGCAGCTCGTCGCTGGTGGCGGTGCATCAGGCCTGCCAGGCACTGCACTCCGGCGACTGCGATATGGCCTTGGCCGGCGGGGTGAACGTCCTGCTGAGTCCGATCACCATCATCGCCGCCTCGCGCGCCAGGATGCTGTCGCCCGTCGGGCAGTGCAAGACGTTCGACGCCTCCGCTGACGGCTACGTGCGTAGCGAGGGTGCCGGTGTTCTAGTGCTCAAGAGGCTCAGCGATGCGCAGCGCGACGGCGATCGGGTCTGCGCGGTGATCCCGGGCAGCGCGGTGAACCAGGACGGTGCGTCGAGTGGTTTGACAGTGCCCAATGGTGGTGCACAGCAACGACTTATCGATACGGCACTGGCTCGCGCCGGTCTGGTGGGCGGCGACGTCGACTACCTCGAGGCGCACGGCACGGGCACCCCGCTGGGTGACCCGATCGAAGCCCAGGCGGCCGGAGCCGTCTACGGTGCCGCCCGCGATGCGGACCGGCCGTTGCTGATGGGATCGGTGAAGACCAACATCGGCCATCTCGAGTCGGCATCGGGGGCCGCGGGTCTGATCAAGGTTGTGTTGTCGCTGCAGCACGAGGTGCTGCCGCAGAGCCTGCACTTCGACAACCCGTCGCCACACATTCCGTGGGATTCCTTGCCGGTCAAGGTTGTCGACAAGGCGACCCCGTGGGAGCGCACCGACAGGCCGCGACGCGCGGGCGTGAGCTCCTTCGGATTCACCGGCACCAACGCGCACGTGCTGATCGAAGAGGCGCCGGTGCCGCCGGTGGTCATCGAGGAAGAGTCGGCCGACGGCGTCGAGGCGGCGCCGGAGTCCAAAGCTCACGAGGAATCGGTGAACGTGCTGGCGCTGTCGGCGCGGTCACCGGAGGCGCTGGTGTCGCTGGCACAGCGTTACGGGTCGTGGTTGACGGCGCACCCCGACGTTGACATCGCCGACGTGTGCCTCACGGCCGGGGTGGGGCGTTCGCACTTCGAACACCGAGCCGCGCTGGTCGTGGACTCGGTCCAGAGTGCCGGCGACGGGCTGGCCGAGTTGGCGGAGAACCGGTTGCGGCCCGGCGTGGTGCGCGGCGAGTGCACTGATCGGCCGACAACCGCGTGGTTGTTCACCGGGCAGGGCAGTCAGTACCCGGGGATGGCACGCGAATTGTTCGACGCCGAGCCGGTTTTCGCTGAGACGGTGAAACGCTGCGCGGACGCCGTCGCCGACATGCTGCCGCAGCCGTTGCTCGAGGTGATCTTCGCCACCGACCGTGAAACCGGCGGCAAAGCCGGAGAAACGTTGAAGCACACCTCGTTTGCCCAGCCGGCGCTGTTCGCAGTCGAGATGGGTCTGGCCCGACTGTGGCAGTCGTGGGGTATCGAGCCCGACGTGGTGCTCGGGCACAGCGTGGGCCAGTACGCGGCGGCATGCGTGGCCGGGGTGTTCAGCCTCGAGGACGGGGCGCGCCTGATGGCCGAGCGCGGCCGGCTGTTCGGCAGCCTGCCCGCAGGTGGCCGGATGGTGGCGGTGTTCGCCGACCCTAAGCAGGTTGAGCAGGCCGGCAGCGAATTCGCACACGTGTCCGTCGGCGCGTACAACGGCACGAACACAGTGCTGTCGGGTCCCGCCGAAGACCTGGAGCAGGCGGTCGCCAAGCTCAGTGGCGAGGGGATTCGCTGCACCTGGCTGGAGACCAGTCACGCGTTCCACTCCGAACTGCTTGACCCGGTGCTCGGTGAATTCGAGGAGTACGCGGCGCAGATGCAGTTCGCTGTGCCGACGCTGCCGCTGGTGTGCAACCGCACCGGCGCCGTGCTCACCGCGGAAACCCCGCTGGACGCCCAGTACTGGCGGCGGCACTCGCGGCAGCCGGTGCAGTTCGCCGAGAGCGTGCGTACCGTGGCGGCGCTGGGATGCACGGTGCTGATGGAGATCGGTCCGCAACCGGTCCTGACCGGGGCTGCGGTTCAGGTGTGGCCGGAACACTTGGCCGCGCCGCGCGCGCTGGTCTCGCTACGTAAGGGCGTGGGGGACCGGCGTCAGATCGCCGAAGCGCTGGCCACCGCCTACGTCAGTGGTCACCGGCCGAACTTCGCTGCACTGCAGCATCATCCGCAGCACAAGGTCGAATTGCCCACCTATCCCTTCCAGCGTCGCCGGTTCTGGCCCAAGACGTCGGGCCTCTCTGTCGACGGCCCGGCTGTGTCGGGCATCCTGGGCAGTGCGAAGGATCTCGCCTCCGGCGACTCGGTATACACCAGCAGAATTTCCGTCAAGTCGCAGCCGTGGCTGTCCGATCACGTCATCTACGGCACCGTCGTGGTCCCCGGGGCGACCTATGCGGCGATGGCCCTGGCAGCTGTCGGGACGCCGGCGCGGGTCAAGGAGGTCTTCTTCTACGAGCCGATCATTCTGCCCGAGAAGACTTCTCGCGAGGTTCAGCTGACGCTGCATCCGATCGAGGGCGACGGCGACTTCACCTTCCAGGTGCACAGTCGTCCGTATGGGGTTCGGGACGCCGAGTGGTCGCTGAACGCCGACGGCACCGTCGTCACCGGTGCCGTGGACGAACCGGCTCCTGACGAGTCGGATCCCGTCGACGCGGCAATCGAGCGGATGGAGCGGATGCGTCCGCAGGAGCTGTTCGAGACGTTCGCCGACATGGAACTGGCGTGGGGGCCGAACTGGTCCGGTTCGCTGAAGTCGCTGTGGCTCGGTGAGGGCGAGGCGATCGGTGACATCACCGTCGGCGAAGAGCTCTCGGAGCAGCTCGGAACCGAACCGATGCACCCGGTCCTGATGGACCTGTGCACCGGTGTCGCTTTCCCGGCATTCCCGGCGCTGCTCGCGGCCGAACAAGGTGTCAACGATCTGTTCTTGCCGCTGCGGTACGGGTCGGTCTTCCTGAAAGAGAAAATGCCGCGACGGTTCTACTGCCGCGCGCGCTGGCACAACGCCGCCCTCGACGGCGAGACGCAGGTCTTCGACCTCGACTTCGTCGATCGGGATGGCCGTCTGCTGGGCGGGATTCGCGAGTTCACGGTCAAGCGTGCTCCTCGGGAAGCGTTGCTGCGCGGGCTGGGCGGCGACGCCACCCGGCTGCTGTACACCGTCGGTTGGCAAGAGGTGCCGCCGTCGGGTAGCGACACTGAAAGTGCCAGCGGCACATGGCTGATCGCCGGATTCGGTGAGCTCGCTGCTCAAGTACCGGGCTGCATCTCTTTTGACCGGATCACCGATCCCGAGCTCCTGGGGCAGATGTTGTCGCAGGCTCACGAGAAGGGGATGCCGATCTCGGGCATCGTCTGGCGCGGCGCCGGACCCAGTACAGCAGAGTCGAGCGCTGACGCTGCCGCACGGCTGGAGGCTGAGATCACCGGCCTGCTCGGCGCCGTGCACACCCTGCAAGGCGGCACGGTGAAGCTCCCAGGCGGATTGTGGATCGTCACCGAGAAGGCGGTCGCCACCGAATCGAGCGAACCGGTCGACCCGATACAGGCGGCATTGTGGGGACTAGGGCGCACCATCATCAACGAGGAGCCGGCCCTCCGGTGCAGGCTGATCGACTTCGACGAACCAGAGGAGGCCGCGCGCTTGCTGGCCGGCCAGCTGGGATCGCCGGTCGTCGAACCCGAACTCGCACTGCGACAAGGGAAGTTCCTGGCGTCGCGGCTGCTGCCGTGGGCGCGGAGCGGTCACCTCGTGGTCCCGCGGTCAAACGACTACGTCCTGGCGCCCACCGAGCGTGGCGCCATCGACAACCTGCGTCTGACCGAAAAAGAGGTGCTGCCGCCGGACGAGGGCTACGTGCAGGTACGGGTTGAGGCCGCCGGCCTGAACTTCCGCGACGTGCTCAATGTGTTGGGCCTGTACCCGGGTGATCCCGGGCCGATCGGTGGTGACTTCGCCGGCACCGTCA
The DNA here is from genome assembly GCA_049589475.1 of Mycobacterium sp. Taxonomy (GTDB): domain Bacteria; phylum Actinomycetota; class Actinomycetes; order Mycobacteriales; family Mycobacteriaceae; genus Mycobacterium. The sequence continues at coordinate 12,593 of JBAWAV010000563.1, read as the reverse complement.
CGCAATTGGGCGAGGGGGTCACCGGGCTCGAGGTCGGGCAGCGGGTCTACGGCTCCATGCAGGGTGCCTTCGCCAGCCGCTTCAACGTGCCGGCCCAGTTCCTGGCGCCCATTCCCGACGGGATCAGCGCGGTCGAAGCGGCAACGATTCCCGCGGCCGCGCTCACGACCAGGCTCGCGTTCGACTGGGCGCAGCTGAAGCCCGGCGACAAGGTGCTGATCCACGCGGCCAGTGGTGGTGTGGGTCTGGCGGCGATCCAGATGGCGCAGCAGCACGGCGCGGTCGTCTACGCCACGGCCAGCAAGTACAAGCGCGACACGTTGCGCAAGCTGGGTGTGGAGTACGTGTACGACTCGCGCACAACGGATTTCGCAGATCAGATCCTGGCCGATACCGACGGCTCTGGTGTCGACGTGGTGCTGAACAGCCTGACCAGCGAAGGGTTCATCGAGGCGACCTTGCGGGCCACCGCCCAGAACGGCCGTTTCGCCGAGATCGCCAAGCGCGACATCTGGAGCCCTGAGCAGATGGCCGAGTCCCGACCCGATATCGCCTACGAGATCGTTGCGTTGGACACGGTGATGTTCACCGAGCCCGATCGCATTCGTGACTTGCTCACCGAGGTGTCGGAAGGGTTGGCCAAGGGGGAGTGGACGCCGCTGCCCGCCGAGGTCTACCCGCTGACGGAAGCACGGGCCGCGTTCCGCCGTATGCAGACGGCGCGGCACATCGGCAAGATCGTGTGCCAGATCCCGAACCCGCTGCAGCCGCGCGCAGACCGGAGCTACCTGATCACCGGTGGACTCGGTGCGATCGGTCTGCACACGGCGGCGTATCTGGCACAACTAGGCGCCGGGGACATCGTGTTGACCAGCCGGCGTGCGCCCGATGAGGACGCGCAGCACGCGATCGACGACATCATCGAGCGCTACCGTTGCCGCATTCACGTGCGTGCGGCCGACGTGAGCGATGAATCCGACGTGGTGAAGTTGCTGGACGAGATCCGCACGGAATTGCCGCCGCTCGCAGGTGTGGCCCACCTGGCCGGTGTGCTCGATGACGCGCTGCTGGGTCAGCAGACTCTGGAGCGTTTCCAGACGACGTTGGCGCCCAAGGCTTTCGGTGCGTTGCACTTGGACCGGCTGACGAAGGACGACGACCTCGACTTCTTCATCCTGTCCTCGTCGGTGTCCAGCTTGTTCGGATCACCCGGCCAGGCCAACTACTCCACGGCCAATGCGCTGCTGGACGGTTTGGTCGGGCAGCGAAAGGCGCAGGGTCTTCCGGTAACAGGCGTCAACTTCGGGCCGTGGGCTCAAGGCGGTATGGCGTCGTCGGAGGCGGCGGCGGCCAATATCAGTGCGCAAGGGCTGGTTCCGTTGGAGCCTTCGCTGGCGCTCAATGCCCTCGCCGAGGTCATCGCGAATGGCACCGGCCAAGCGACGGTCCTGAAAGCGAATTGGCAGCGCGCAGCCAAGGTGCTGGGCAGTTCGCGCCCACCGATCCTCGACGTGGTGTTGCCGAGCGCAGCCGGTGAGGTCGTCGGCGACAGCGAGTTGCTCAAGCAATTGCAGGAGATACCGGTGTCGCAACGAGCCGGATTCATCACCGAATTCCTGCAGCGCGAAGTGCAGGGCTTCCTGCGGCTCGCACAGCCGCCCGCGGCGACCAGTCGGTTCCTCGACCTGGGCACGGATTCACTGATGGCGGTCGAACTCCGGAACCGGTTGCACAGCCAGTTCGGTGGCAAGTTCACCATCAACGCGACCGCGGTCTTCGACTACCCGACGATCGGTGGACTGGGCGAATATCTGGCGGCGCAGCTGCCCGACGCTGATGGCGAGGCTCCGACCGCTCCGGCACCGGAGTCGGCTGCCGAGCCGGAGGCAGAAACGGGATCGGTTGCCGCCGAAGAGCAGAGCCTGGAACCGGCCGCCGCGGCGGCAGAGCCGAGTTAGTTGATGTGAGGCGGGTTCAGTCGGTGACGTTGAAGGCCGAGTTGACCTTCGTCGGCTGAACCCGCACCACCAGCTCGCCGGGCACCGCGTTGCGCCGGCCGAACTCCTCGGCGCGCTCGGCGCCCATGTAGCGCCCAGCAATCCGGGTGGCGATGTCGAGCAGGTCGTCGGCGCCGTCGTGTAGTGCCGCGACACCTTGCACCTGGACGAACGAGTACGGCGGATGAGGGTCGTCGACGCAGATCACTACGCGTGAATCCCGGCTCAGCGCACGGCCTTTGGCGGTCTCGCGACCGGTGTTGAACACCAGCTCCCCGCCGTCGACAATGAACCACACCGGAGCGATCAGTGGCCGGCCGTCGGCGCCGAGATAGCCGAGCATGGCGGTGCGGGTGCCCGCCGACAGGAATTGCACGACGTCACCCGACAACTCGGCCATGCGCTCGGCCTACAGAGTCACGACGTCGTAGTCGGCGACCTGGTCGATCAGCACGTGCAGTTGGTCCTGTGCCGATCCGAAAGTGTGGTCGATTCCGGTCAACCGCGCCGCGTAGTGGCCGACGGGATATTCGGCGGTCATGCCGATGCCGCCGTGCAACTGGATCGCTTCCTGGGCGATGTGCCGGCCCGACCGGCCGATCTGCAGCTTGGCGCGCGCGGCGATGACGGGATCGAGGTTGCCGTCGGCGATCGACAGCGCCGCGTAGAGGTTCATGCTGCGCGCCAACTCCACCGAGACGTACATGTCGGCGGAGCGCTGGGTCAGCGTCTGGAACGTGTTCAGCGTGACGCCGAACTGCTTGCGCTGCTTGAGGTAATCGGTCGTCAGTCGCAGCGCCTCTTCCATTGCGCCGACGGCTTCGGCGCACAGTGCGGACTGAATGCGGACCAGACCGTTGCGGATCGCCGCTGACGCGTCTACCGCGTCGCCCAGCGGCTCGCCGGGGGCCTTGTCGAGATCGATCTGCGCACCGCGCTGGCCGTCGAATGTGCGATACGGGTGACGAGTCACGTCCTCGCCGTCGACGAGGAACAACCCGATTCCGCCGCCCGGCAGCTTCGCGGTCACCACCAGTGTGTCGGCTGAGTCGCCGGCCAGCACCGGGTTCTTGCGACCGGTGATCACCCACGAATCACCAAGCTGTGCAGCCGTTGTCGAGATATCTCCGATACCGCCGGTGCGCGCGCCGGGTTCGAGATGCGCAAACGCCAGCAATCGCTGGCCTTCGGCGACCTCGCCGAGCAGCTCCTTCTGCGCGTCGTTCCCGACCTCGGCGATGATCGCGCCGGGTCCTAGCGCGGCATGCACGACGGGTTCTGGTGCCAGTCGCCGCCCGACTTCGGTGAGGACGACCATCACCTCGAGCTGGCCGGCCTCTTCGGGGTCGAATCCCAGTCCGAGGATGCCGGTTTCGGCAAGCTGGGTCCACACCTCTTTGCTCCAGCCCAACTCGGAGCCGATCACCTTGTTACGGCTCTCGGCGTCGTAGCTGCGGGATAGCAACTCGCGGGTGGTGTCGCGCAGCAGTACCTGTTCGTCGCTCAACTGAAAGTCCATGGCTTTACCTCTTTTTCTCTTACGAGCGGGCCTGTCTTACAAGCCGAGAATGGTCGACGCGATGATGGTGCGCTGTACTTCGTTGCTGCCGCCGTAGATCGACGTCTTGCGGTAGTTCAAGTAGTGCGGCGCGCTGCCCTGCGCCCACTCCGGTGACGCGATGTCGGCGCCGGCTTCGAACGGCAGCGCGTCCGGGCCCGCGACCTCGACGAGCAGTTCCGTGGCGATCTGCTGCAGCTGGCTGCCGCGCAACTTGAGCACCGACGACGCCGGGTTCGGCTTGCCGTCCACCGAGCCGGACGCGACTCGCATCTGGGTGAGTTCCAGTGCCAGCAGCTCGTTTTCGGCTTCGGCGAGCCTGGCGGCGAACAGCGGATCCTTCAGCAGTCCGGTATCGATGGCGCGCTCTTTGACGTCGGCCAGTCGCACCTTAGTGCGGGCGACGCCGGCGATGCCGGTCCGCTCATTACCCAGCAGGAATTTCGCATACGACCAGCCCTGATTCTCTTCTCCGACAAGCTGATCGGCGGGTACCCGGACGTCCTCGAAGAACACTTCGTTGACCTCGACGCTGCCGTCGATCAGCTTGATCGGGCGCATCGTGATGCCGGGAGTGTCCAGATCGATGAGTAGGAACGAGATGCCGGCCTGCTTTTTCGGTGCCTGCGGGTCGGTGCGCACCAGACAGAAGATCCAGTCGGCGTACTGGCCCAGCGTCGTCCATGTCTTCTGCCCGTTGACGACGTAGCTTTCGCCGTCACGCAGGGCGGTGGTGCGCAGCGAGGCCAGATCCGAGCCGGCTTCGGGCTCGGAGAATCCCTGGCACCACCAGATGTCGAGGTTGGCTGTCGGCGGCAGGAACCGCTGCTTGGTTTCCTGGGAGCCGAACTCGGCGATCACCGGGCCGACCATCTTGGCGTTGAAGTTCAACGGCTCCGGCACGCAGGCGAGTTGCATCTCGTCCAGCCAGATCTGGTGCTGCGTCGGCGTCCAGTCCTTGCCGCCCCATTCCACCGGCCAGCCGGGCACCGCGAGCCCGTGCTCGTTGAGGATCTTGTGGCTGGTGGCGATGTCGTCGCGGTTGATGCCCTCGCCTTGACGGGTCCGCTCGCGGACATCCGCCGGGATCTTCGTCGTGTAGAAATCGCGTAGCTCGTCGCGGAAGGCGGCTTCGTCCTTCGTGAGCGCCAGTTGCATGGCAGTCTCCTCTGCTGGATCTGACGGTCCTGCATGCACGTTATCCGTCATCCCAACCAACCAGTCAGGCGGCTCCGCTGTGCACAGTCCTGGGTCCGTCCACAGCGGGGGAGTAGCAGCCGGCGCTACGGGGTCGCGACGACGGTCGTCGGACCTACCGTCGCCGCATGCGCACAGAACTGCCCGCCGAGCGGTTGCACCGCCGTCTCGGCGCTCAACCGGACGCGGTCGCTGAAGCGGACCGCGATGTCGATGACAGCGACGCCGATACCGACCCGAATTCCCTGCTGCCGCGCTGGCTTCCGGACGGCTCAGCGCATGACGGGTGGCTGGCCAAGGTACGTGCCGACCCGGGACGCATGGGTGCCATCGCCTTGGCGGCGATCGCGGCTATCGCGGTGCTGGTGACGATCTTCACGCTGATGCGTGAACAGCCCGCGCCGGTGGTGTCGGCGAAGCTGCCGCCGGTCGACATGGCCTCATCGGCCGGCCGCAGCCCTGGCCCGAGTCCGTCGGCGCGGCCCAATCAACCAGTCGTGGTCAGCGTCGTGGGCCTGGTGCACACGCCGGGTCTGGTCACCTTGACGCCCGGCGCGCGGATCGCCGACGCCTTGAAGGCCGCTGGCGGCGCGATGGACGGCGCCGACACCGTCGGGCTCAACATGGCTCGCCAGGTTGACGACGGCGAGCAGATCGTGGTGGGGATCGCGCCGGTCAAAGGGCAGCCCGCTGTGCTGGGCAGCTCGGTGAGCCCGGGCACGACCGCCGCCGGGCCGTCGACCACCGGGTCACGCCCCGGCAAGGCCGGGCGGGCTCAGGTGATCAACCTCAACACCGCGACGGTGCAGCAGCTGGACGCACTGCCCGGGGTCGGCCCGGTGACCGCTGCTGCGATCGTGGGCTGGCGCGATGCCCACGGCAAGTTCACCAGCGTCGACCAGCTGGGTGAGGTCGACGGCATCGGACCGGGGCGCCTGGAAAAGCTGCGCCCGCTGGTCCGTGTCTTGGGCTGGTGCACCGGCCAGCCGTCGCCGATCCGGCGACGGCCCGGCTGGATGCCCGTCTGGTCCCGTCCGCGGTGACCAGCTGGGTGGTGACCGCGGCAGGAATCTTGTGGCCGATCGGCGACGTCGTCGGGTCGCTGTGCGCGGCGGCGGGTGTGTGCGGCGCGCTGCTGTGGCGCGCGGCGTCCCGCAGGCCGCGGATGCGGGCAATCGGCGTCGGCCTGGCCGCCGCGGGCCTGGTCGGCGCGGGTTTCGGGTTCGCGATCATGTTGCGCGCCAACGCGATTACAGCCCATCCCATCACCACGGCATTCGGCACAGCCGTGGAAGTGGACGTCACGCCCAGCCAGAGCGCGGTCCCGGTGGGTCGCGGCCATGTGATGTTCCGGGGTTCCCTGCGACGGCTGGGGCGCAACGAGATCTCAGGCCGCGTCGTGGTTTTCGCACCGGCACGCGATTTCAACGCCGTGATGGTGGGGCAGCCGCTGCGGTTCCGCGCCAGGATCACCCGACCCACCCGCCGTGACCTCACGGTGGCCGTCGTGAACGCGATCGGCACGCCGACGGCAGGCCGCGCCGGGCCGCTGAATCGCGCCGCGTACGCGGTTCGCGCGGGCTTCGCCGCCGCGGCTCGTCACGTGCTGCCTGCCGATCAGGCGGCGATGCTGCCGGCGTTGGTCCTCGGTGACATGTCGAAGGTCACGCCGATCACCAACCAGGAATTCCGCACGGCAGGGCTGACGCATCTCACCGCGGTGTCCGGCGCCAACGTCACCATCGTGTGCGGTGCGGTGCTGGTGGCATCGCGGCTGATCGGACCGCGGGCCGCGGTCGCGCTGGCCGGTGTCGCCCTGCTGCTGTTCGTCATCGTCGTGCAGCCCAGCGCCAGTGTGCTCCGCGCCGCGGTGATGGGCGCGATCGCGTTGATGAGCGTGTTGTCGGCGCGGCGCAGGCAGGCGATTCCGGCGCTGTCGGCGACCGTGCTGGTGTTGATGGTGGTCGCGCCACAGTTGGCCGTCGACGTGGGGTTGGCCCTATCGGTGGTGGCGACGGCGGCGTTGGTGGTCATCGCGCCGGTCTGGTCGCGACGTCTGGTGGCCGCAGGGTGGCCCATGTGGCTGGCCGACGCCGTCTGCGTGGCGTGTGCTGCGCAGTTGGTGACGGCTCCGCTGATCGCCGGCATCTCGGGTCGGCTGAGCCTGATTGCCGCCCTGGCCAATCTCGCGGTCGCGGCGCTGGTCGCACCGATCACCGTGCTGGGCACTGCGGCGGCCGCGCTGTGTCTGCTCTGGCCCGCGGCGGCGCAGTTGCTGATCCGGTTCACCGGCCCCGAAGTGTGGTGGTTGCTGCGGATCGCGCACTGGGCTGCGAGCGTTCCCGCCGCGAGTCTGCCGGTGCCGTCGGGGCTGCCCGGTGCGCTAGCCGTCGGCGCCGCAGGGCTGTTGGCGGTGGTGTTGTGGCGGTGGCGGTGGTTCCGGGCCGGGATGGCGGTGGTGGCCGTCGCACTGCTCGCCTGGTCGTTGTCCGGTCTGCTGGCAGGGGCCGGCGGGCCTGTCGGCACGACGTGACACGATCAAGCGGTGAGCCAGCAGGTTTCGGCATTGCATCTGGTGTTGGGCGATGAGGCTCTGCTGGTCGAGCGTGCCGTCGCCGATGTACTGCGGGCGGCCCGAAAACGCGCCGGCACCGACGACGTTCCGGTGAACCAGGTGCGCGCCGGCGACGTCGGGGTCTACGAACTGGCCGAACTGCTGAGCCCGTCGCTGTTCGCCGACGAACGCATCGTCGTGCTGGAGGCCGCCGGTGAAGCCGGCAAAGACGCCGCCGAGTTGATCGCCCACGCCGCTGCGGATGTGCCGATGGGCACCGAGCTGGTGGTCGTGCATTCCGGTGGCGGGCGTGCCAAGGCGCTGGCCAATCAGCTACGCGCACTGGGCGCACAGGTCCACCCGTGCGCGCGGATCACCAAGCCCGGTGAACGATCGGACTTCGTGCGCAAGGAGTTTCGCGCACTGAAAGTCAAGGTCGACGACGACACGGTCAGCGCGCTGCTCGATGCGGTCGGCTCCGACATACGTGAACTCGCTTCGGCCTGTTCACAATTGGTGGCCGACACCGGCGGCACCGTCGATGTCGCCGCGGTACGGCGCTATCACAGCGGCCGCGCCGAGGTGAAAGGGTTCGACATCGCCGATCGGGCCGTGGTCGGCGACGTCGAAGGCGCTGTCGAGGCGCTGCGGTGGGCGATGTTGCGCGGCGAACCACATGTGGTGCTGGCCGACGCGCTGGCCGAGGCCGTGCACAGCATCGGCCGGGTGGGCGCGCTGTCCGGTGATCCGTACCGTCTGGCCGCCGAACTGGGGATGCCGCCGTGGCGTGTGCAGAAGGCGCAGAAGCAGGCCCGGCGCTGGTCGCGGGACTCGGTGGCTACCGCGATGAGGTTGGTGGCGGCGCTGAACGCCGACGTGAAGGGCGCAGCCGCGGATGCGGACTACGCCTTGGAAGCTGCGGTACGAAAGGTCGCCGAGTTAGTGGCGGATTGACCTGGCTCAGAGCTTGTGCAGCGCGTTGGCCAGCGCCGACTTCTTGTTCGCGGCCTGGTTCTTGTGAATGACGCCTTTGCTGGCGGCTTTGTCCAGCTTGCGACTGGTGGAGACCAGCAGTTCGGCGGCCTTGTCCTTCTCGCCCGCCTCGGCGGCCTCACGGAATGCACGCACAGCCGTCCGAAGCGACGACTTCACCGACTTGTTGCGCAGTCGGGCGCGCTCGTTGGTGCGGTTGCGCTTTTGCTGCGACTTGATGTTGGCCACGCGTAATTCCTTCGACGTAATTTTTTGGCGGCTTGTGGTGTCACGGTTTGCCGCAGCGTTCTGACGCTTGTGCGGCGACTGCTCAGGGTATCAGTCCTCGATGCTTTCCCCCAAAGCGAAGGCCCCGGACCTGCGGAGCTGGGAGAAGTAATGCAGCATGGCACAGTGGCCCTTCGAACCTTGCCTGGAGAAACCAAACGGCAACAGCGCAGCAAGCCGCCTTACGACCACATCTTCGACGGCTATAACTCCGCGGCGGATTGCTACGGGGAAGCCTTCGACGAGATGTTCGACGGCCAGGGCAACGTCCGTGGGCCCTACAAGGGCATCTACAAAGAACTGGCGCCGTCGGATGCCGCCGACCTCGACGACCGTGCCGAGGCGCTAGCCCGCGCGTTCGTCGACCAGGGCATCACGTTCTCGTTGTCCGGTCAGGAGCGGCCATTTCCGCTGGACCAGGTCCCGCGAGTGATCTCCGCCGCCGAGTGGACGCGGCTGGAGCGCGGCATCACCCAGCGCGTCAAGGCTCTCGAGGCGTACCTGGATGACATCTACGGCGACCAGGAGATACTGCGTGACGGCGTCATCCCGCGCCGGCTGATCACGTCCTGCGAGCACTTTCACCGCCAGGCCGTCGGCATCGTGCCGCCCAACGGCGTGCGCATCCACGTTGCGGGCATTGACATGATCCGCGACGAGAAAGGCACCTGGCGGGTCCTCGAGGACAACCTGCGTTCGCCGTCCGGGGTCTCGTACGTGATGGAGAACCGGCGCACGATGGCGCGGGTCTTCCCAAACCTGTTCGCCAGCCACCGGGTACGCGCCGTCGACGATTACGCGGCGCACCTGCTTCGTGCGCTGCGCGCCTCCGCCGCAACCAACGAGGCCGACCCGACGGTGGTGGTGCTGACCCCGGGTGTCTACAACTCGGCGTACTTCGAGCATTCGCTGCTGGCCCGTCAGATGGGTGTCGAGCTGGTCGAGGGCCGTGACCTGTTCTGCCGGGACAACCAGGTCTACATGCGCACCACCGAGGGCGAAGTCCAGGTCGACGTCATCTATCGGCGCATCGACGACATCTATCTGGACCCGATGCAGTTCCGTCCCGATTCGGTGTTGGGTGTGGCCGGCCTGCTCAATGCGGCCCGCGCGGGCAACGTGGTGATCTCCAGCGCCATCGGCAACGGGGTGGGCGACGACAAACTCGTCTACACCTATGTGCCGACCATCATCGAGTACTACCTGGGAGAGAAGCCGCTGCTGGCCAACGTCGACACCTACCGGTGCTGGTTGGACGACGAGCGCGAGGAGGTGCTCGACCGCGTCGACGAGCTGGTGATCAAGCCTGTCGAGGGCTCGGGGGGCTACGGCATCGTCTTCGGTCCCGAAGCGTCCGCCAAAGAGCTGAACGCGATCAGTAAGAGCATCCGCGACGACCCGCGCGGCTGGATCGCTCAGCCGATGATGCAGCTGTCCACCGTCCCGACGCAGGTCGGTGACACGCTCACACCCCGCTACGTCGACCTGCGGCCGTTCGCGGTCAATGACGGCGACGACGTGTGGGTGTTGCCCGGTGGCCTGACCCGGGTGGCGCTGGTCGATGGGTCGCGGGTGGTCAACTCGAGTCAGGGCGGCGGTTCCAAGGACACCTGGGTGCTGGCGTCGCGCACGTCGGCGGCTGACCGTGAACTCGGCGCGGCCGAGGTTGTGAAGAAGCTGCCCAAGGCGGTCACCAGCAACGGCGATTCGGATGGCGAAAAGCCGCCCCAGCAAAAGCAACAGCAGCAGCAGAGACAGTCGAAGACGCGACCGGCCGCGGAAGAACAGCCGGGCCAGCAGCAACAACAGCAGCAGGTGATTCGCTGATGCTTGCCCGAAATGCCGAAGCGCTGTACTGGATCGGTCGTTACGTCGAACGCGCCGACGACACGGCACGCATCCTCGACGTCACGGTGCACCAGCTGTTGGAGGACTCCAGCGTCGACCCCGACCACACGTCACGAGTGCTGTTGCAGGTCTTGGGAATTGACGCACCCGATACCGAGCTCGACGTCTGGTCGTTGACCGACCTGGTGGCGTTTCAGCGCAAGACCAGCGGCGGTGGCACCTCCATCGTCGACGCCATCACCGCCGCGCGGGAGAACGCCAGGTCGGCCCGCGAGGTCACGTCCACCGAGACGTGGGAGTGCCTCAACACCACCTTCAATGCGTTGGGTGAGCGTGAGCGGGCCGCCAAAAGACTTGGGCCGCATGAGTTCTTGTCGTTCATCGAAGGTCGCGCCGCGATGTTCGCCGGTCTGGCCGACTCGACGCTGTCACGCGATGACGGTTACCGCTTCATGGTGCTGGGCCGCGCGATCGAGCGAGTGGACATGACTGTGCGCATGTTGCTGTCGCGGGTGGGTGACAGCGCGGTGTCGCCGGCGTGGGTGACCGTGCTTCGTTCCGCGGGCGCACACGACACCTACCTGCGCACCTATCGCGGTGTGCTGGATGCGAATCGGGTCGTTGAATTCATTCTGCTGGACCGCCTTTTCCCGCGGTCGATCTTCTACTCGCTGAAGTTGGCGGAGCACAGCCTCGACGAACTGCAGCACAGTCGGGGCAGTCGCGTCGGCGCCACGTCGGAGGCTCAGCGGTTGTTGGGACGGGCGCGCAGCGAGCTCGAGTTCGTCCGGCCGGGGGTTCTGCTCGAATCGCTGGAGATGCGGCTTGCCGGCTTGCAGAAATCGTGTTTCGACGTCGGAGAAGCGTTGTCGACGCAGTACTTCCACGCCGTACCGTGGGTGGCCTGGTCGGATGCCGGCCAACGCGATCCGTTGCCGACCGGGCAGGGGAAGAAGTGATGTGGCGCAACCGCGTTCTGCACGCGACCGGCTACGCCTACCCGTCGCCGGCGACGGCCTCCTACAACGAAGCCCGACTCACGCCGAGATCGGACTCCCGGCAAAGCGTCGTGCTCAACCGGGTAGAAACCGTGCCGGCGACCAGGTCGTACCGCTATATCGATTACTGGGGTACCGCGGTGACGGCGTTCGACCTGCACGCGCCGCACACCGAGTTGACGGTGACGTCCGCGTCCGTGGTGGAGACCGACCGGCCCGACCCGGTGACCGAGGAGCTCTCGTGGTCCGATCTGCGGCAGGAGGCGGTGATCGACCGGTACGACGAGGTGCTGCGTCCCACCGACTACACGCCGGCGAGCAAACGCATTGCGGCCGTGGGCAGGCGGATCGCCAGGGAACACGAACCCGCCGACGCCGTTCTCGCGGCCGCCGCGTGGGTGCGCAGCGAACTGGATTACGTCAAAGGCAGCACCGGGGTGCACAGCTCAGGTTCGGATGCGTTACGTGAAGGGAAGGGCGTCTGTCAGGACTTCGTCCATCTGACGCTGATGGTGTTGCGCAGCATGGCAATTCCGGCGCGTTACGTGTCGGGGTATCACCATCCCGACGCCGACGCGGTGATCGGGGAGACCGTCGACGGGCAGAGCCACGCGTGGATTCAGGCCTGGACCGGAAGCTGGTGGGATCACGATCCGACCAACGACAGCGACATCAACGAGCAGTACATCACCGTCGGGGTCGGCCGCGACTACGCCGATGTCTCCCCGCTGAAGGGGATCTACCACGGGCAAGGCGCCACCGATCTCGACGTGGTGGTCGAAATCACCCGATTGGCATAGCTTTCCGCTCTATCGTGGCGCCATGGCAGGGTCGCCGCGGCAGCACGACTGGTCGCTGACTCTGCTTGCGGCGACCAGCGTCGCCGTGCTGTTCGGCGGTCTGGCGATCGGCGTCGCGCTCGGCGGCGTGATGCCGCTGCCGTACGGGTCGGTCGCCGCCGTCCACGCCTACGTACAGACCCAATCATCGGCGTTGCGAGTCATCGCGGTGACTGCATTCGGGTCGTCGGTGCCGCTGGGGGTCTATGCCGCGATCGCCAGTGCCCGGTTGCGCCGGCTCGGCGTGGAAAGCGCGGCGCCGACGGTCGCTTTGGCGGGCGGCATCCTGGCGGCCGGCGCCTTGGGCCTGACGGGGTTGTTGGGCTGGACGCTGTCGAGGAT
>JBAWAV010000562.1:0-12347 GCA_049589475.1 Mycobacterium sp. | reverse complement strand
TGGCTCGGGGCAGGCCGAGCGCCACCATGCCGATGATGTCGCGCTGCACCTCGTTGGTGCCGCCGCCGAAGGTCAGGATCAGGCAGGCCCGGTGCATCCGCTCGACCCGGCCGCGCAGCAACGCGCCGGGCGAATCCTGTCGCAGCGTCGCCGCGGTGCCCAGCACCTCCATCAGCAGCCGGTAGGCCTCGGTGGCGAACTCGGTGCCGTACACCTTGGCCGCCGAGGCGTCCGCCGGCGACGGGGACGCGGACTCCGACGAGGCCAACTCCCAGTTGATCAGCTTGAGGACCTCGACCTTGGCGTGCACCCGGGCCAGGTTGAGCTGCACCCATTCCGAATCGATCAGGCGGGCGCCGCCGGCATCCTTGGTGTTCTGCGCCCATTCACGAACCTGGTTGAGCGCCATGATGATCGGCATGGGCGACACGAGCGCGACGCGCTCGTGGTTGAGCTGGTTGGTGACCAGCTTCCAGCCGCCGTTCTCCTCACCGACCCGGTTGGCCACCGGGACGCGGACGTCCTGGTAGTAGGTGGCGCTGGTGTCGACGCCGGACATGGTGTGCACCGGGGTCCACGAGAAACCCTCAGCGCTGGTCGGCACGATCAGCATCGAGATGCCGCGGTGCTTCTTGGCTTCGGTGTTGGTGCGCGCGGCCAGCCACACGTAGTCGGCGTAGGCGATCAAACTGGTCCACATCTTCTGACCGTTGACCACGTAGTCGTCGCCGTCGCGCGCCGCGGTGGTCCGCAGGTTGGCGAGGTCGGTGCCGGCGCCGGGCTCGGAGTAGCCGATGGAGAAGTGCAAGTCGCCGGCCGCAATCTTGGGCAGGAAGAACTTCTTCTGCTCCTCGCTGCCGTAGACCATGATCGTCGGCGCGACGCTGTTGATGGTCAGGAACGGCACCGGCGCGCCGGCGATTGCGGCCTCGTCGGTGAAGATCAGCGAGTCCATCGGCGAGCGGTCCTGGCCGCCGTACTCCTTGGGCCAGTTCAGGGTGAGCCACCCGTCCTTGCCCATCTGTGCGACGGTCTCGCGGTAGACGTTGCCTTCGCCGACCTCACCCGAGGCCGAGCTCAGCGCCTCGCGACGTTCGGGGGTGATCAGCTTCTCGAAGTACGACCGCAGTTCGCGACGCAGCTCCTCCTGCTCGGGCGTGTAACTGATGCGCATTGCGGCCGCCTCCAGTTGTCGGTGAGTTCTGCGGCAGCCAGCATCGACGGCTACCCATTCGCCATCTGTGGTTGTAACACGTTCTAGTCTTAAGCGTCCAGCGACCGTCCGCCCGGGCGCGACCGGGACGGGTCGTATGGTGGGCTTACCGAATTTGGCAGTCACGTTCTAGGAGGTTGTCGTGCGGGTGATAGTCGACCACGACCGGTGTGAGGGCAACGCGGTGTGCTTGGGAATCGCGCCGGATATCTTCGACCTCGATGATGACGATTACGCGGTGGTGAAGACCGACCCGATACCGGTCGACCAAGAGGCGGCCGCGGAGCAGGCGATCGCCGAATGCCCGCGTGCGGCGTTGGTACGCGAAGACTAGAGGTATTCATAACCGCCGGCGACGATGCAGCGCCCGACGACGATGCAGCCCGCGGAGCGGGGTGAGGAGAAGTCGGGCAATCAGAACCGCCGGCAACGAGGAGGAGCGGCGTACACAGATGACAAGCAGCACGAATGCGGCCGACCTGTCCGGGAAGGTTGCGGTGGTGACCGGCGCGGCCGCGGGTTTGGGACGCGCCGAGGCGATCGGCTTAGCCCGCGCCGGCGCAACTGTCGTCGTCAATGACATGGCCGCCGCGTTGGACGCCTCCGACGTCATCGACGAGATCAGCACCGCCGGTTCCAAAGCCGTGGCGGTCGCCGGGGACATCAGCGAGCGTGCAACGGCCGACGAGTTGGTCAGCACCGCCGACGGATTGGGTGGCCTCGGCATTGTGGTCAACAACGCCGGGATCACGCGCGACCGGATGTTGTTCAACATGTCCGACGAGGAGTGGGACGCGGTGATCGCCGTGCATCTGCGGGGCCACTTCTTGCTGACGCGCAATGCCGCGACCTACTGGCGGTCCAAGGCCAAAGACGCCGGTGGATCGGTTTACGGCCGCATCATCAACACCTCGTCGGAGGCGGGTTTGACCGGCCCGATCGGGCAGGCCAACTACGGCGCCGCGAAAGCCGGCATCATCTCGCTCACCCTTACCGCAGCGCGGGGCCTGGGTCGCTACGGGGTGTGTGCCAACGCGATTGCGCCGCGCGCTCGAACCGCGATGACGGCCGACGTTTTCGGCGAGGCGCCGGACGTCGACGCCAGCGGGATCGACCCGCTCTCGCCCGAGCATGTGGTCACGCTGGTGCGCTTTCTGGCGTCGCCCGCGGCCAAGGACGTCAACGGCCAGGTCTTCGTCGTGTACGGCCCGCAGGTGACGCTGATGGCGGCACCCACTGTCGAGCACCGGTTTGAGGCGGACTCGCGGGCATGGGACGCCGACAAGCTCAGCGGCGTGCTCGGAGATTACTTTGCTGGCCGCGATCCGAAACGCACGTTTTCAGCCTCCGGCTTGGTGGACTGACAGCCCGGTTCGCGCGACGCTTGATACCGCTTCTACAAAACTAGAACACGTTCCAGCATGATCTGGGTCACAATGGCCCTGACCAGCTGAAACTATTAACTTTTGTCTAATTTTGTCGTTCTTTGACACTCCGAACTTGTTCTAGTTACGATTGGCCGGCTCACGCGGACCGCCGCGGGCTCAGAAGCAAGCCAGGCGGCGCCCACCGGGACGCTGAGGCATCGCTGGCGAACTTGCAGACACCCGCGCGAGAAGGGGAACCAGGTTGATCCAACAGCTTGCGGTCCCGGCCCGGGCCGTGGGCGGTTTCGTCGAGATGTCCCTGGATACTTTTCGCAAGACCTTCCAGCGCCCCTTCCAATTCCGTGAGTTTCTCGACCAAACCTGGATGATCGCCCGGGTATCTCTGGTTCCCACGTTGTTGGTGGCGATTCCGTTCACGGTGCTGGTGGCGTTCACGCTCAATATCCTGCTGCGCGAGATCGGCGCCGCCGATCTGTCCGGGGCGGGCACCGCGTTCGGCACCATCACCCAGCTTGGACCTGTCGTCACCGTGCTCGTGGTGGCTGGTGCGGGCGCCACCGCGATCTGCGCGGACCTGGGCGCGCGCACCATCCGCGAGGAGATCGACGCCATGCGGGTCTTGGGTATCGACCCGGTCCACCGTCTGGTAGTGCCCCGGGTTCTGGCGTCGACGTTTGTCGCGCTGCTGCTCAATGGGCTGGTCTCGGCGATCGGCATCGCCGGGGGCTATGTCTTCTCTGTCTTGTTGCAGGGCGTCAACCCGGGTGCGTTCGTCAACGGCCTGACCGTGCTGACTCACCTCGGCGAGTTGATTCTTTCGGAGGTCAAGGCGCTGTTGTTCGGCTTGGTGGCCGGCCTGGTCGGCTGCTACCGCGGGCTGACGGTCAAGGGCGGGCCTAAAGGTGTCGGCATCGCTGTCAACGAGACGGTGGTCTACGCGTTCATCTGTTTGTTCGTCATCAACGTGATCATGACGGCGATCGGCGTTCGAGTGCTGGCCCGGTGAACCCGTGAGTCGCGACAACGACGAAGACGCCGGCATGGCCGGCGTTGAGGAGTGGCGCCCGTGAGTTACGACGCCACACTGCGCTTTCGCCGCCTCTTCTCCCGGTTCGGCGGGCCGATCGACACGTTCGGCGAGCAGGCGCTGTTCTACGGCGAGTCGATGCGCTACATCCCGAATGCGCTCACCCGCTATCGGAAAGAGACGATCCGTCTGATCGCCGAAATGACGATGGGCACAGGCGCATTGGTGCTCATCGGTGGGACGGTCGGTGTCGCCGCGTTCTTGACGTTGGCCTCCGGTGGTGTGATCGCGGTCCAGGGCTACGAGTCGCTGGGCAACATCGGCATCGAGGCGCTGACGGGGTTCCTGTCGGCTTTTCTCAACGTGCGCATCGTCGCTCCGGTCGTCGCCGGTATCGCGCTGGCCGCCACCATCGGCGCAGGCACCACCGCCCAGCTGGGTGCGATGCGGGTCGCCGAGGAGATCGACGCCGTCGAGGCGATGGCCGTGCACTCGGTGTCCTACCTGGTGTCGACCCGACTGATCGCGGGGTTGATAGCGATCGTCCCGCTGTATTCGCTTGCGGTGCTGGCCTCGTTTTTCGCGGCCCGGTTCACCACGGTGTTCATCAACGGACAATCGGCCGGTCTGTATGACCACTACTTCAACACCTTCCTGATTCCCACCGACCTGCTGTGGTCGTTCCTGCAGGCCATCGTGATGTCGATCGGGGTGATGCTGATTCATACGTACTACGGCTACAACGCTTCTGGCGGTCCGGTGGGTGTCGGCTTGGCGGTCGGTCAGGCGGTCCGGACATCGCTGATCGTCGTCGTTGTCATCACTTTGTTCATCTCACTGGCTGTCTACGGTGCATCCGGTAATTTCAACCTCTCCGGATGAGGCCGGCGACGATGCAAAAGGTGCAGCTTAAAGACGAGCAACTGGGCAGTTAGGCGAAGGGGGGACGATGGCGAGCACCGGTGCGCAACGCACCCACGTGAGGTTGGCGGCGGCGCTGCTGGCCTCTCTGCTGCTGGCGGCTGTGGTGCTGACCTACCTCTCCTATACGGCGGCGTTTTCCTCCTTCGACACCGTCACTGTCTCCGCACCCCGCGCCGGCCTGGTCATGGACCGTGGCGGCAAGGTCAAATACCGCGGCATCCAGATCGGCACGGTCGACAACATCAGCTACGCCGACGACCAGGCACAGCTGACCTTGGCCATCGACGATGGCCAACTCAAGTACATTCCGGCCAACGCGCCGGTACACATCGCCAGTAACACGATTTTCGGCGCCAAGTCGGTGGAGTTCATTCCGCCCACCTCGCCGCTGGCGAACTCGCTGCGCCCGGGCGCACACCTCGCGGCGTCGGCGGTTTCGCTGGAAGTCAACACCTTGTTCCAGTCGCTCATCGATTTGCTGCACAAGATCGACCCCGTCGAGCTGAACGGTACGCTGGGAGCCGTCGCCGAAGGCTTCCGTGGACACGGCAATGATCTCGGCGCTTTACTGGCCGGGCTGAACACCCTTGCGCAGCAGACTAACCCGAAGCTACCGACTCTGCAGCAGGATTTTCGGAAGACGGCCGTGGTCGCCAACATCTACTCCGATGCGGCGCCCGATCTCGTCACCGTATTCAACAACACACCTACGATCGCCAAGACGGTCGTCGACCAGCAGAGCAATCTGAACAAGTCGCTACTGGCAGCAATTGGGTTGTCCAACAACGCTTATGACACGCTTGCCCCGGCCGAGCAGGATTTGATCGCTGCTCTCCAACGGCTGCGCGCGCCGCTCAAGCTGGCTGGTGACTACTCGCCGGAATTCGGCTGTCTGTTCGCCGGAATCGAGCGTGGCATCGAAGAATTCGCACCCCTACTCGGTGTGCGCAAGGCGGGACTGTTCACGTCGTCGAGCTTCATTCTGGGTGCGCCGTCCTACACCTATCCGGAAAGCCTGCCGATCGTCAACGCCTCGGGTGGGCCGAACTGCCGTGGCCTGCCTGACATCCCGACCAAGCAGAGCGGCGGATCATGGTTCCGGTCGCCGTTCCTGGTGACCGATAACGCCAACATTCCCTACGAGCCGTTCACCGAGATGCAGGTGGATGCGCCCTCGACGCTGCAGTGGCTGTTCCACGGTGCGTTTGCAGAACGGGACGACCGCTGATGGACGGCCATGAATCGCAGCGCTCGATGCTGATCAAGGTCGGCATCTTCACCGTGACAATGCTGTTGGTCGCCGTCGGCTTGGTGGTGATCTTCGGTGAGTTCCGGTTCGGGCCGGAGAACACCTACCACGCCAACTTCACCGATGCGACCCGGTTGAAATCCGGGCAGAAAGTCCGCATCGCCGGGGTTCCGGTCGGTGCGGTCAAAGGTCTCAAGCTCAATCCCAACAACAGCGTCGACGTGACCTTCGGCGTGGACAAGCGCTACACGTTGTACACCTCGACGCGCGCGGTCATCCGCTACGAAAACCTGGTCGGCGACCGATTCCTCGAAATCACCGCCGGCCCTGGGGAATTGCGGAAGCTGCGGCCGGGAGCGACGATCGACCAGCAGCACACCCAGCCGGCGCTGGACCTCGACGCGCTGCTCGGCGGCCTACGTCCGGTGCTCAAGGGATTGGACGCCGACAAGGTCAACACCGTCAGCAGCTACGTCATCCAACTGCTGCAGGGCCAGGGCGGGGCGCTGTCGAATCTGCTGGCCGACACCAACGCCTTCGGATCGACGCTGGGCGCCCGCGACCAAGTGATCGGCGACGTGATCACCAACCTCAACGCGGTGCTGGGCACCGTCGACGCCAAGGGCGCGCAGTTCTCGGCCAGCGTCGACGAGCTGCAGAAACTGATCAGCGGGCTCGCGCAGGGACGTGACGCGATTGCCGGCGCCATTCCGCCGCTGGCTACGGCGACCACAGATCTGACCCAATTTTTGAAGCAGGGACGCCGGCCGCTGCAGGGCGTCATCGAGAACACCCGCCCGATCGCCACCGAACTCAACGATCGGATTGGCGAAGTGGACAACGACATCGAGCAGCTCGGTGAGGACTACCTCCGGCTGTCGGCGCTCGGCGCCTACGGGGCTTACTTCAACATTTACTTCTGCTCCGTGTCGATCAAGATCAACGGACCGGCCGGCAGCGACATCTCCCTCCCGTTGGGCGGTCAGCCCGATCCCAGCAAGGGGAGGTGCGCTTTTGCCAAGTAACGCCAGCCCCAGACAAGAACGGGATCCGCTGCGCACTGGCATCTTCGGCGTGGTTCTCGTGGTGTGCGTGATTTTGGTCGCGTTCGGATACAGCAAGTTGCCGTTCTGGCCACAGGGCCGGGGCTACACCGCGTACTTCAGCGACGCAGGCGGCATCAACCCCGGAAACGACGTGTACGTGTCGGGTATCAAAGTCGGCCAGGTGCAGTCGGTGAGCCTGGCCGGCGACACCGCCAGGGTCGACTTCACCGTGGACCGTCACGTCCACGTCGGCAACCAATCGCTGGCGGCCATCCGGACCGAAACCATCTTGGGGCAGCGCTCCGTTGGCGTAACGCCGGCCGGCAGCGGGATGGCCACCACGATTCCGCTCAACCGGACCACCACGCCCTACGCCTTGGGCTCCGCGCTGGAGGATCTGGGCGACAACGCCGGCAATTTGGACAAGCCCCAGTTCGAGAAGTCGTTGAAGGTCCTCACCGGCGCCCTGCACGACGCCACGCCGCAACTGCGCGGCGCGCTGGACGGCGTCACTTCGCTGTCGCGGACGCTGAACAAGCGTGACCAGGCACTGGAAAGCCTTCTGGCGCACGCTAAGTCAGTGACTGCGGTGTTGGCGGAGCGGGCCGGGCAGGTCAACAAGCTGGTCGTGGACGGCAGCGAGCTGTTCGCCGCACTGGATGCGCGGCGTGCCGCGCTGGCCGAGCTGATCGCCGGTATCGACGATGTCTCCGTGCAGCTTTCGGGCTTCGTCGCCGACAACCGTAAAGAATTCGGGCCGTCGCTGGACAAGCTGAATTCTGTGCTGGACAACCTGAACGAGCGTCGCGACTACATCAGCGAAGCGCTCAAACGGCTTCCGCCCTACGCGACGACGCTCGGCGAGGTCGTCGGATCTGGCCCGGGCTTCAACGTGAACGTCTACGGCCTACTGCCGTCACCGCTGGTCGCGACGATGTTCGATGCGGTGTTCCAGCCGGGCAAGCTGCCGGCCAGCTTCGCGGACTACCTGCGCGGGCTGGTCCAGGAACGCTGGCGGATAAGGCCGCAGGCGCCATGACGCTGTTCTCCGCACTCAGGGAGCGCCACCGCAGCGTGCGGCGGGCGCTGGTCGTGCTGCTCGCCGTATTTCTCGCGGTGGGTGCCTACCTGGTCTGGCCGGGCAGGACCGGCAACAAGATCGTTGGTTACTTCAGCTCAGCGGTCGGACTGTATCCCGGCGACCAGATCCGGATCGTCGGCGTACCGGTCGGCAAAATCGAGTCGATCGAACCGCGCGCCAGCGACGTGAAAATCACCATGTCGGTGGACGACGGGGTCAAGGTTCCGCAGGGTGCGCGCGCGGTCATCATGTCGCCCAATCTCGTTGCGGCGCGTTTCATCCAGTTGACGCCTGCTTACACCCACGGGCCGGCGATGCCGGACGGGGCGACGATCGACCTGGCGCACACCGCGGTACCGGTCGAGTGGGATGAGGTCAAAGCATCGCTGACGAATCTGGCCAAACAGCTGAGCCCCGCCGCCGGGCAGCTGCAGGGACCGTTGGGCGCAGTGATCAACCAGGCTGCCGACACGTTCAACGGCAACGGCGACTCGTTCCACAGCGCGCTGCGTGAGTTGTCGCAAGTTGCCGGCCGGCTCGGCGATTCCCGCACTGACGTCTTCGGCACAGTGAAAAACCTCGGGGTGCTCGTCGACGCGCTGTCGAAGAGCAATGAGCAGATCGTCTCCTTCGCCGGCCATGTGGCATCGGTCTCGCAGGTCCTCGCCAACAGCTCGACGCACCTCGACCAGACGCTCTCGACCCTGAACCAGGCGCTCGTCGACGTCAGAGGCTTTCTGCAACAGAACAACTCGACACTGATCGGCACCGTCGACAAGCTGAACGATCTGACCAAGGTATTGAGCGATCAGAGCGACGACATCGAGCAGGTGCTCCATGTCGCCGGACCGGGTATCGCCAACTTCTACAACATCTACGACCCTGCCCAGGGCACGCTGAATGGCCTGCTTTCGATTCCTGAGTTCTCCAACCCGGTTCAGTTCATCTGCGGCGGTTCCTTCGACACCCCGTCCGGGCCGTCCGCGCCGGAATACTACAAGCGCGCCGAAATCTGCCGGGAACGTCTGGCTCCGCCGCTGCGCCGGTTGACATTCAACTACCCGCCGATCATGTTCCACCCGCTCAACACGATCACCGCCTATAAGGGCCAGATCATCTACGACACGCCGGCCACTCAGGCCAAGGCGCAGACGCCGATTCCGGAGCTGAAGTGGATCCCGGCGCCCGGTGTGCATCCACCCAGCCCCACGGATCTGCAGGCGCTGTTGATCCCGTCTGCGCCGGCCAACGGTCCCGCTCCCGGCGTACCGTCCGCGGCCGCCGGTTCGTTTGGTCCGCTGCCGGGCCCTGCGCCTGCGGCGCCCGGACCCTTGCCCGCCGAGCGGGGGGCCGGCCGATGAAGCGGATCCTGTTGCGTGGCAGTGTGTTAGCCGCGGGGATTGCCCTGCTGGCGGGATGCCAGTTCGGCGGACTGAACTCAGTCCCACTGCCCGGGACCGCAGGACACGGCCCAGGCTCCTACTCGATCACCGTTGACCTGGCCGATGTGGCAACGCTGCCGCAGAATTCGCCGGTGATGGTCGACGACGTCACCGTCGGCAGTGTGTCCGGGATCGACGCCGTGCAGCGTCCGGACGGAAGCTTCTTCGCCGCAGTCAAACTGGCGGTGGACCGCAATGTGGTGCTGCCGGCGAACTCGACGGCCAACGTGGCGCAGACCTCGCTGTTGGGTTCGCAGCATGTCGAACTCGCTGCACCGAATAACGAACCGGCGGTGGGCAAGCTGGTCAACGGCTCGACCATCCAGGAATCCCGCACGAAGCGCTATCCCACCACCGAAGAGGTGCTTTCCGCGCTCGGCGTGGTGGTTAACAAGGGTAATCTCGCAGCGCTACAAGACATTACCGACGAGACGTACAAGGCTGTCGCCGGCAGGGAAAGCCAATTCGTCGATCTGGTGCCGCGACTGGCTCAGTTGACGGCTGGACTGAACAACCAAGTCAACGACATCGTTGCGGCCATCGACGGCCTGGACCGGTTCTCGGCCATCCTGGCCGGCAACAAAGACAGCCTCGGGCGCACATTGGATTCGCTGCCCGGTGCGCTGATCGTGCTCAACAAGAACCGGGACAAGATCGTCGAAGCGTTCGGCGCGCTGAGGAAGGTGGCGACCGTCGCCGCCCATGTCCTTTCGCAGACCAAGGTGGATTTCGCCGAAGATCTCAAGAGTCTCTACTCGGCGACCAAGGCGCTTGCCGACAACCGGAAGAATTTCGTGACGTCACTACAGTTGTTGCCGACATTCCCGTTTCCGAACTTCGGCATCAAGCAGGCGGTACGCGGTGACTACCTGAACGTCTTCAGCACTTTCGATCTGACGGTCCGCCGGCTCGGCGAGACATTCTTCACCACGTCTTGGCCGCTGGACCCGAACATGCAGCACATGCCGGACATCCTGACGCCGCCGGACTTCCTCATCGGGGAGATGGCCAACTTGTCCGGGCAGGCCGCCGACCCGTTCAAGATTCCAGCGGGCACACCGGCAGGACAACACTGATGCTTGATCGTCTGACCAAAATGCAACTGGCCATCTTCGGGGTGGTCACGGTGATCACCGTCGCCGTGATGGCGATCTTCTATCTGCGGTTGCCTGCGGCGTTGGGCATTGGGACCTACTCGGTGACAGCGGATTTCGTCGCCGGTGGTGGTCTGTACAAAAACGCCAACGTGACCTATCGCGGAGTGGCGGTCGGCCGGGTGGAGTCGGTGGGCCTGAACCCGCACGGTGTCGACGCGGTCATGCGACTCAACAGCGGGACCACGGTCCCGTCGAACGTCACCGCGTCGGTGAAGAGCGTGTCTGCCATCGGTGAGCAGTACATCGATCTGGTGCCACCCGCGCGTCCAGCAGACACCAAGCTGCACAACGGGTCTCGCATCGCACGGGATAACACCGCGATCGGCGTGGAAGTGGCGACCTTACTGCATCAATCGGAGACGCTGGTCAACAGCGTTGCCGACACCCGGCTGCGGGAACTCCTGCATGAAACCTTCGCCGCGTTCAACGGAACAGGTCCGCAGCTGGCCAGGCTGATCGAGTCGGCCCACCTGCTGGTCGACGAAGCCAACGCCACCTTCCCGCAGACCTCGCAACTGATCGATCAGCTCGGGCCGTTCCTGCAAGCCCAGATCCGCTCCGGCGACAACATCAAAGCGCTGTCCAACGGGCTGGCGCGGTTCACCTCCGAGGTGCGCAACGCCGACCCGCAACTGCGGACGACGTTGGACGTGGTGCCCGGGGCGGTCGACCAGGCGAATACCGCGTTCTCCGGTATCCGACCGTCATTCCCGATCCTTGCTGCCAGCCTGGCCAACCTCGGCCGGGTCGGCGTGATCTATCACAAGTCGATCGAGCAGCTCCTCGTCGTGCTACCCGCGCTGTTCGCCGCCATCACCACGGCGGCGGGCGGTGCGCCCCAGGATGAGGGCGCCAAGCTGGACTTCAAGATCGACATCGACCCGCCGCCGTGCAACACCGGCTTCATCCCGCCGACGTTGATCCGGACACCCGCCGACGAGACGGTGCGGGAGATCCCGACCGACATGTATTGCAAGACGGCGCAGAATGATCCGTCGACGGTGCGCGGTGCGCGTAACTATCCCTGCCAGGAGTTCCCCGGCAAGCGGGCGCCGACCGTCGCACTCTGCCGCGACCCGCGCGGCTACGTGCCGACCGGCACCAACCCCTGGCGTGGTCCGCCGATCCCGTACGACACCCCGGTGACGAACGGGTTGAATATTCTGCCGCCCAACAAGTTCCCGTATATCCCGCCGGGCAACGACCCCGATCCGGGTACACCGATCGCGGGACCGCTGCCGCCGGGTGTGGTAGCCGGGCCCGGCCCGGCCCCGAACCAGCCGTTCCCGGTGCAGCCGCCACCCAACACCGGCGGCACCGACGGCCGGCAGGCGTGGATACCGCCGTCGCCGTATCCGCCACAGAACCCGCAGATTCCGTTCCCGAAAGCGGTCCCCGCACCGCCGCCGCCGGAGGGACTGACGCCACCGGCGCCGTACCCGCCACCCGAGAAGCCGTGGGGCCCGCCGCCCGGTCCGGCGCCGCAGGCCAACGGCGCGGCGTACACCACCTACGACCAGAGCACCGGCGCTTTCCAGGACCCCGACGGGACCACTGGTATCTTCGCGCCCGGCAGAGTGTCGAGCGCGGAGAACTGGGTGGACCTGATGCGTGACCCGAGGCAGTTGTGACGGAAGCGGACTCGGCGACGCGACCGGTGCGACGGCGGGCGTCGCGGGCAGCCGGCCCGACCGGTAACGAGGCTGCCACTGCGACGGTTCTGGTGGGCACAGCCGCCCCGCCGGTGAGACGGCCTGCGGTATCCGCCGGTCCACCACCGCGGCGGCCCGCCCATCGCAGGCTGGTCGGCTGGGTCGCGC
>JBAWAV010000561.1:0-6008 GCA_049589475.1 Mycobacterium sp. | reverse complement strand
TCGACTGGCCGTTGGCCGACACCAGCAGCAGATCTTCCTCCGACGAACACAGCACCGCCCCGACCAGCTCGTCGCCGTCGCGCAGATTGACCGCGACGATCCCGCCGGAGCGGTTCGAGTCGAAGTCGGTCAGCTTGGTCTTCTTGACCAGACCGTTGCGGGTGGCGAGCACCAGGTACGGCGCGTCCTCGTAGCTCTTGATCTGGATGACCTGCGCGATGCGCTCCTCGGGCTGGAAGGCCAGCAGGTTGGCGACGTGCTGACCGCGAGCGATCCGTGACGCCTCCGGCAGGTCGTAGGCCTTGGCCCGATAGACCCGGCCCTGGGTGGTGAAGAACAGGATCCAGTCATGCGTCGAGCAGACGAAGAAGTGCCGCACGATGTCGTCCTGCTTGAGCCCCGCGCCCTGAACACCCTTGCCGCCGCGCTTCTGGCTTCGGTACAGGTCGGTCTTGGTGCGCTTGGCGTAGCCGGTTTCGGTGATGGTGACGACGACGTCTTCGCGGGCGATCAAGTCCTCGTCGTTGACGTCGCCATCGGCGGCGATGATCCGGGTGCGACGGTCGTCGCCGTGCTTGTCGACGATCTCGGACAGCTCGTCGTGCACGATCCCGCGCTGCCGCTCCGGCTTGGCCAGGATGTCTTCCAGATCGGCGATCTCGGCTTCGATCTTGGCGAGGTCGTCGATGATGCGCTGACGCTCCAACGCCGCGAGCCGTCGCAGTTGCATATCCAGGATGGCTTGGGCCTGAATCTCGTCGACGTCGAGCAGCTCGATCAGGCCGGTCCTGGCGATGTCGACGGTCTGCGACGCACGGATCAACGCGATGACTTCATCAAGGGCGTCAAGGGCTTTCACCAGACCCCGCAGGATGTGGGCCCGCTCGTTGGCCTTGCGCAACCGGTAGGTGGTGCGCCGGATGATCACATCGAGCTGGTGCTCGACGTAGTAGCGGATCATCTGGTCCAGTCGCAGGGTGCGCGGCACTCCGTCGACGATGGACAACATGTTGGCGCCGAAACTGGTCTGCAGCTGGGTGTGCTTGTAGAGGTTGTTCAGCACCACCTTGGCGACGGCGTCGCGCTTGATCTCCACGACGATGCGCAGACCGACCCGGTCGCTGCTCTGGTCCTCGATGTTGGAGATGCCGGCCAGCTTGCCGTCGCGGACCTGCTCGGCGATCGAGGTGATGAAGTTGTCGTGGTTGACCTGGTACGGCAACTCGGTGATGACGAGCGACGTGCGACCGCGCGAATCCTCTTCTACCTCAACGACTCCGCGCATCCGGACGGAACCGCGGCCAGTGGTGTAGGCGTCGTGGATGCCCTGCGATCCGACGATCAGACCGTAGGTCGGAAAGTCCGGGCCTTTGACCCGTTCGCAGACCGCTGCGAGAGTGGCCTCTTCGTCGGCCTCGTGGTTCTCCAGGCACCAGTAGACGGCCTCGGCGAGTTCGCGCAGGTTGTGCGGCGGAATGTTGGTGGCCATCCCGACCGCGATACCGCCGGAACCGTTGGCCAGCAGGTTGGGGAACCGGCTCGGCAGAACCGTCGGCTCCTGCACCCGTCCGTCGTAGTTCGGGATGAAATCGACTGTCTCCTCGTCGATTTCGCGCAGCATCTCCATCGCCAGCGGAGTAAGCCGCGCCTCGGTGTTATGGCTGACGAAGCCGTTCGCGATAAAGGCGTGGTCTTCGGTATCGACCCGCAGGCTGAACACCGGCTGCACCCCGGCATCCGTGACGGCGGCCACCCGCGCGTAGTAGAACCGGCCATCGGTCAGCTCGGTTGCGATGGCGCGGACATCGGGGTCGGCGATGTGCGAAAGAATCTCGGCGCCACCGGAACTCCAACGCTGGAGGCGATCGATGTTGTGGCGGATGAGCCAATCCCGATCAGCCCACGAACCACCGGCATGCTTGCGGATGAAGGCCGCGAGCCCGGGAACGTGGTCGCCGTCCATGCCCGCATACGCCGGCAAGGAATCGAGAATCCGGGTCAGCTTGACCTGTTTTGCGCCGCCGAACCCGATCTGACCGGCGAAAGCCTGAGCTTGCGCCCTGTTGGTGATGACCACCTTGTGTTCGCCAGTGGCGTGCCGGTACTTCTTGGACACGACCCCGAACTCGAGCAGCATCTGCTGGACATCCCTGGCCAGCCGTTGGCTGCGCGTCGAGTAAGAGACTTGAATTGTGTTGCGCGGCAACAGCGAGCAGGATCCGTCGCCCTCGAAAAGTGCTTGCAGGAATGCCCGCTTGACTGCTGCCGGCGAGTGCCAGAGCCAATCCGGCACCACCTTGCGTTCTGATCGCTGACCCGTGAGCTCACCGAGCCGACTTTGCTTCAGGGCGGTCAGATTGTGGATGTCGAGTTCGTGCAGCGTCGACCCCGACGCGATGCGCCGGCTGGAGACGTAGCGCTGTCCTCCGACAACGGCGTCGTAGGACGCCACCACCGTATCGAAGTAGTCGCGGTCGAGATTGTTGAAGCCCGCGCGGTTGGCTGAGACGAAGCCCTCGCTGATGAAAGCCCCGAGCAGCAGCGCTTCCATCGTCGGCTGCCAGTCGGCGGGACCCAACTCGACGGGCTGCGTTCGTTGAAGAACGACACGATCGTCCGGCCGGATCTCCGCGATCAGCTTCCACAACAGGGTGGGCACGCCGCCGACGTCGACCAGGCACAGCAACGGGTGGTTCGACGTTCCGGTGACTTCGTAGCCTTCGGCGGTTCGGACGGTGTAGGTCTGATGTTCGCCGGAATGGAACAGCCGGTCGGCTGACACCGGGTTGCCGTGTCGATCAACGACTTTCAGATCGACTGCATTGTCGGAGTTCGGGCAGGCGCTCGAAACGACGTCCTTGATCCGTACCGACTGACCCAGCGGCAGTCGGACCAGCGCATCACCGGTGAGGCAGTACCTCATGGCGGCTGGCGGGTCGTTGCCCGGCGAGCCGAAGTTTCCCTGCCCGTCGACCAGTGGGTAGCGCAGCGACCACGGCTGCGCCATGCGCACCAGGGTGTCGTAGATCGAAGAGTCGCCGTGCGGGTGATAGTTTCCCATCGTCTCGGCAACGGAGCGTGCGGATTTCGCGTGACCGCGGTCCGGCCGGAAGCCGGAATCGAACATCGCGTACAGCACTCGGCGGTGCACCGGCTTGAGGCCGTCGCGTACCTCCGGCAGCGCGCGGCCGACGATCACGCTCATGGCGTAGTCGATGTAGCTGCGCTGCATCTCGTGCTGAATGTCCACCGGTTCGATGCGGTCGCCGGCTTCGTCGCTCGGCGGCAACGTCGTGTCAGTCATGTGTTCCTTCGGTCGTGCGAGCTAGCCGCCTCGATTTCTTAAACATCCAGGAAGCGAACATCTTTGGCGTTGCGGGTGATGAAACTGCGGCGCGCCTCGACGTCCTCGCCCATCAGAATGGAGAACAGCTCGTCGGCCGCGGCGGCGTCGTCGAGCGTGATCTGACGCAGCACCCGCACGGACGGATCCATCGTGGTCTCCCACAGCTCCTTGGCGTCCATCTCACCGAGACCCTTGTAGCGCTGGATGCCGTCTTCGACGTTGATCTTCTTGCCAGCCTTCTTACCCTGTTCGATCAGACCGTCGCGCTCCCGGTCTGAGTAGGCGAACTCGGGTTCGCTGCGCTGCCACTTCAGCTTGTACAGCGGCGGCTGCGCTAGGAACACGTGGCCGTTCTCGATGAGCGGGCGCATGAACCGGAACAACAGGGTCAGCAATAGTGTCGAGATGTGCTGGCCGTCCACGTCGGCGTCGGCCATCAGGACGATTTTGTGATAGCGCAGCTTCGCAAGGTCGAACTCGTCGTGGATCCCGGTGCCCAGGGCGGTGATGATCGCCTGCACTTCGGTGTTCTTCAAGACGCGGTCGATGCGGGCCTTCTCGACGTTGATGATCTTGCCGCGCAGCGGCAGGATGGCCTGGAACATCGAGTCACGGCCGCTTTTTGCCGAGCCGCCGGCCGAATCACCCTCCACCACATAGAGTTCCGACTTGCGCGGGTCGGTGGAGCGGCAGTCTGCGAGCTTGCCCGGGAGCCCCCCGATATCCGTTGCGCTCTTGCGTCGCACCAACTCTCGGGCTTTACGAGCAGCGATGCGGGCCTGGGCGGACGATACCGCCTTGTTCAGCACCGTCTTGGCATCGGCGGGGTTGGCCTCGAACCAGTGTGACAACTGCTCGTTGCAGATCTTCTGCACGAACGACTTGACCTCGGTGTTGCCTAGTTTCGTCTTGGTCTGGCCCTCGAACTGGGGTTCGCTCACCTTGACCGAGATGACCGCCGCGAGGCCCTCGCGGATGTCGTCGCCGGTCAGGTTGGGGTCCTTGTCCTTCAGCAGCTTCTTGTCTTTGGCGTACTTGTTCACCACCGTCGTCAGCGCCGCCCGGAAACCCTCCTCGTGGGTGCCGCCCTCGTGGGTGTTGATGGTGTTGGCGAAGGTGTGCACCGACTCCGAGTAACCGCCGTTCCACTGCATGGCGATCTCGACCTCGTGGCCGGGGCCTTTCCCGGAGAAATCGACGATGCTGGAGTGGATCGGGTTCTTCGTCCGGTTGATGTGCTTGACGAAATCGACCAGGCCGCCCGGGTAATGGAAGGTGCGGTGCTTGACCTTGTGCGGCGCAACAGATTCGGCGGCCTTTTCCTCCGCGGATTTCGGCGCTTCGGCGGTGTCGCTGACAACTTCGTCGACGACCTCGTCCCTGGTCACCCGTTCGTCGCTGAGGTTAATGGTCAGACCCTTGTTCAGGAACGCCATCTCCTGCAGCCGGCGGGCCACGGTCTCGAAGTCGTAGTTCGTCGTTTCGAAAATGCCCGGGTCCGCCCAGAAGCGGACCGTTGTCCCGGTCTTCTTGGTCTTGTCGCCTTGCTTGAGCGTGCCCGGCACCGACCGGTCGTAGGTCTGGTACCACTCCGAGCCGTCGCGGGAGATCTCCACCTCGAGTCGGACGGACAAGGCGTTGACCACCGAGACACCGACTCCGTGCAGACCGCCGGACACCGCGTAGGCGCCGTCGTCACCGCCGAACTTTCCGCCGGCATGCAGTTGGGTCATGACGACATCGACCGTGGGCACGCCGGTGGCGTGCATGGCCACCGGGATGCCGCGGCCGTTGTCGGTGACCTGGACGCCGCCGTTCTCCAGGATCTTCACGTCGACGGTGTTGGCGTAGCCGGCCATGGCTTCGTCCACCGCGTTGTCGACGACCTCCCAGATCAAGTGGTGCAATCCGCGTTCGCCGGTGGAGCCGATGTACATACCGGGGCGTTTACGGACCGCCTCCAGCCCCTCCAGGATGGTGATGGAATCGGCGCCGTACTCTTTCGGACTCTTCTTCTGGGCAGCCACGGTCGGAAGGCTCTCCTTGGGGTGCACGCGCAGGCAGTCCGATGACTGTGCGCTGGTTCTCGATCAGTCTACCGTCAACACGGCTCAGCACCGATTCTGCGCGGGCGTTTCTGCACAGCTATCTGCGCCGTATACGGAATTTTTCGCTGTCGGCTGCGTCCTGACGCTTGACGAGGCGATTTGCGGCGTTGTGACGGCCCTCAGCGGATCTCCGGGTTGGTCATCCATACGTGTCACGGGGGCCTCGTCCGGAGATGTGCAGGCGGCCTTTACGCCACGACGGAGCCACCGGACCGGTGATTTTCAGGCTCGTGACCACACCGTCGCCGACCTCCGCGGCGATTTTCGCCAGTACCTGTGCCTGGATCATCCGTAGCTGGGTGGCCCAGGCCGTAGATTCCGCCGACACACTCAGCACTCCGTCGCGCAGCGCGGTCGGTGTGGCGTGCTCGGCGATGTCGGCACCTACCACCTTCGGCCACTGACCGAAGACCGCGCCTTCGGCGACGCGCGGCGTCCACCCTTGTTTCTTCGACAGCTCGCGGGCGGCTCCGCCCAGCGGTTGTGGATCACGCGTATCCGGGCCGGGGCCCGACCAGCGCCGCCGAGAGCTGGAGCCGGCGACCCGGCGAGTG
>JBAWAV010000560.1:0-18224 GCA_049589475.1 Mycobacterium sp. | reverse complement strand
GGCCACGGCTTTGTCGAACCGTACTGTGCTGCAGAGGCTTTCATGCCAGTACCGGGAGAAATCCGCGTCGCCGGTCACCTCGGCTCCGGTCGCGGAGCCGACGAAGGCGACCGGCCCGTCGCGGAATGTCGACTCGGGCAGCAGCTCCGCCCATTCCGCGGCCGGCGGGCGCAGCGCGCTCGTGTGGCCCGGATAGTCCACGGTGAGGACGTGGGTGAACACGCCGCATTGCTGCGCCGACTCAGTCAGGGCGACGACGGCGTCATATTCACCCGACACCACTGTCGACGACGGCCCGTTGACCGCGGAGACCTCCAGCCAGCCCGACGCCCCGTCGATGAGTGTGCGGGCTTCGTCGAGTCCGACGCCGAGCACCGTCATCGCGTATCGACCGGTCAACCGGTCAACGACCGCGACGCGCGCTCCCACCAGAGCGACCGCGTCGGACAGCGAAACCTTCTCGGCGACATAGGCCGCGGCGATCTCGCCGAGGCTGTGCCCGACGGTGATGTCAGGACGTATGCCGCACACTCGCCACTGCCGAGCCAAGCTGACCGCGTGGACGAACTGGGCTCCCTGAATCTGGGCTCTCGACCATTGCCGGTCACCGTCGCCGCACAGGTACGGCAGCGGTGAGGGCAACCCGGCCGCGACGAACGCCTCCGCGCAGTGGTCGGCCTCAGCGCGATACGCGAGGAGTCGTCGGTAGGCCGCCGATCCCATGGATTGCCACTGATTGCCCTGCCCGGGAAAGACGAAAGCGAGCGTCGGCGCAACACTTTTCGATGACCGTGCGACAAGCGGATGGTCCTCGCCGCTGACCAGTGCCGACAGGCCGGCGACCAGTTCGGTCCGGTCCGCGGCTCGCACCACGGCACGGTGCCGCCGTACCCGCCGCAGCCGCAGCAGGGTGGATGCGACGTCTGCGGTCGGATCGTGCACACCACTGAACCGGTCCAGAAAATGCAGGATCGCCTGCGCGTCTTGCCCGATGAGCTTCTCGTCATGCGCCGAGAGCAGAATCGGCAGCCGGCCGTCGGGCAGTGGTTCGGCAAGCATCACGCGACCTCGGGCAGTGCGACGATGACGTGTGCGTTGGTGCCGGCGATACCGAACGCCGAGGTGGCCGCGACCCGTCGCCCATCAACTGCGGGCCACGGCGTCAGGGCCGCTGCCAGGCGCAAACCCTGCGTTTCCCAATCGATCTCGGGGCTGGCTTCGGCGGCGTGCAGCGTCGCGGGTATCGCAGCGTGTTCGGCGGAGACCAGAATTTTCGCGAGCCCCAAGCCGCCGCTGGCTGCTAACGCGTGTCCCAGGTTGGACTTCACCGACCCCAACAGTGCTCCGCCGCCGGGTTCAGTGTCGCCGTAGGTCTGCGCCAGCGACAGCAGTTCGGTGCGGTCACCGAGCCGGGTACCGGTGCCGTGCCCTTCGACCATGCCGACTTCTTCGGGCCGGATTCCCGCCTGGCTCATCGCCCGGCGGAACAATCTCACCTGTGCGTCACCGCTGGGTGCGCTCAGACCCGCGCTGCGGCCGTCGTGGTTGACGGCGCTGCCGAGAACCTCGGCAAGAATATGCCGGCCGTCGCGCAGCGCCGCCGACTTGCGTTGCAGCACAAAGACCGCCGCTCCCTCTGCCCAGACAGTGCCGCTGGCCTGCGCGCTGTAGGCGCGGCAGCGCCCGTCGTCGGACAGCGCGTGCTGTTTGGAGAACTCCACGAAGAATCCGGGCGATCCCAACACGTTGACTCCGCCGGCCAACGCCAGGTCGCAGTCGCCGTCCTGCACGGCGCGTACAGCGGCGTGGAAGGCGACCAATGCCGACGCGCACGACGAGTCGATGGTCACCGCCGGCCCCGTCGACCCCAGCGTGTAGGCGACCCGGCCGGAGATCACGCTCAGCGCGGTTCCGGCGAGCAGGTGTCCGCTGTACTCGGAGAACTCAGCCATCTGCGGCCCGTATCCGGTCGCGGACGCGCCGAGATAGCAGCCCATCTCGTGGCCGGCCATGTCGTCGGGACTGATGCCGCTGTTTTCCAGGGCCCGCCAGCACACCCGAAGTGCGACGCGCTGCTGGGGATCCATCGCGACGGCCTCGCGCGGCGAGATCCCGAAGAACTCCGGGTCGAACGTCGCAGCGCCGGTGAGGAAGCCCCCTCGGTCGTGAATCTCTTTGAAGCCGTTGCGCCGTGACCCGTCGAACAACTCTCGGACCGCCCAGCCGCGGTCGGTGGGAAACGCGCTCAACGCCTCGCGGCCGTGCGACAACAGCTCCCAATATCCCTCGGCGGTGTCGATGCCGCCGGGCGCTTCGATCGCCGTGCCGACGATCACGATCGGGTCGGCTGCGGATGTGTTGTCAGCCACCGGCATTCACCCGTGCGGCGATCGCGTCGATGTGGTCGTCGAGGTAGAAGTGTCCGCCGTCATACCAGGACAGGTCGAATGTGGCCGCGGTGTGCTCGCCCCAAAGCTCGAGGTTGGCAGCGCTCACCCGGTGGTCGCCGTGGGCGCCGAGCGCGGAGATGTCGGCGCGGATGCGGACGTCGGTGTCGCAGGTGTACCGGTTGATCGCCTGGTAATCAGACCGGATTGCGGTCACCAGCAGCTCGGCGAACTCGGGGTCTGCGAGCAGATCGGCGTCGGTGCCACCGAGGTCGGCGACGTCGAGGAGTAAGTCGTCGTGGCTGGTGGGCAGCTCAGGCATGTCGGCGACCGCCGATGGCGCCGGAGCCGCCGACGCCCACAGTCGCTCCACTGCGGCGCCGCGTGATTCGGCGATTCTGGCGAACTCGAACGCGACGACTGCGCCCATGCTGTGGCCGAAGAGCCGTAGCGGTGCCACCCCTCGCCACGGAGCGGACACGAACAATCCGCGGGCCAGATCCTGGACGGTGCCGGGGGCCGGGTCAGTGAGTCGGTCCGCGCGCTGCGGGTACTGCACGATGTATGTGTCGCCGCCCGTGGCCAACGCGGTCGCGAACTTGCGGTAGCCCACCGCGGCTCCACCCGCATGCGGGAACACCACGGTGGCGCCGACACGTTCTCCGCCGTTCCGACCGGGTACCCGTTTAATCCAGGCCGGAAATTCCTGCTTGGCCACCGACGTGAGATTGTTGAAGATCATTGCACCGCTTCGGTTTCAGCGATAGCTGCCACGACGTTGCCGGCTTCCATTCCGATGACTTCGAGGTAGAGTTCGGCCACCTGATCGAGCCGACCGGGCTCGCTCTCGCGGCGTCTCAGCACGTCTGCGAGAGCGAATGCCGTTCGGGTCGCGAAGATGTCGGCGACGACCGCGTCCGGGATGTCCAGCCATGCCCGGATTCGGGCGACCGTCTGAGTCGCCAGCACCGAGTCCCCGCCGAGCGCGAAGAAGTCGTCGTCGACGCCGACCGACTCCGTCCCGAGCACGTCGCCCACGATCGCCACCAGAGCGGATTCCAACGGTGTCGATGGGGCGCGATGGGCTGGCCCAGCCGAATCGGCGACAGTGGCCGCCAGCTCGCGTGCGACGGCACGCCGATCGATCTTGCCGCCGACCGTGAAGGGGATCTGTTCGACCAGCAAGATACGACGCGGAATCATGTGCTCAGGAACAGATTCGGCCATCGATTCCTGCACGCCGGCTGCGGTCAATTGTGTGTCGTCTGCCTGGACGGCCGCAGCCAACATGTCGGCCCCGCCCGGCGTCGGCATCAACGCCGCGACACTCATTGCGACACCGGCTATTCGCCGCAGCGCGGATTCGACCTCACCGAGCTCGACGCGGTAGCCACTGAGTTTGACACGGTGGTCGGCGCGTCCAACGAACTCCAACGTGCCGTCTGGCCAATATCTGGCCAGGTCTCCGGTGCGGTACCAAGTACGGCCATCGTGCACGACGAAACGCTGAGCCGTCAGATCCGGCCGTCCCCGGTAGCCCCGGGCGATACCGCGTCCAGAAATCCACAGCTCGCCGACGACCCAGTCGGGGCAGTCGCCTCCCCTGTCGTTCACCAGCCGGCAGGCGTTGTTGGTAAGCGGTGTGCCGTACGGCACGGCGATCCAGTCCGACGGCAGCGCGGTTGCCTCGCAGATCGTCGCGTGCACAGCGGTTTCGGTCGCACCACCCAGGCCGGCGAAACGCAGTTGCGGCGCCTGGGCTTTGAGCAGGCGGGCCAGTTGCGGCCGTACCCAGTCACCGCCGGTAGGTACCACGCGCAGCGACGACAGGCGGTCCGCGCCGACCTCGGCCAGCATCTCGAGCCACCCCGGCAGGAAGTTCAACACCGTCACTGAGTGGGTCTCGATCAGTCGTGCCCAGACGTCCGGATCGCGACGTTCCGCCTCGTCCACCACCACAATGGCCCCGCCGGCCCGCAGCATGGCGAAGATGTCCAGCACCGACATGTCGCACTCCAGCGTCGACAACGCCAGGCACCGGTCGCGTGCGCCGATCTCAAAGTGCCGGGTGAGGAATTCCACCGTGTTCATCGCTGCGTCGTGAGTAACTTCGACACCCTTCGGTTCCCCGGTTGAGCCCGAGGTGAACAGCACGTAGGCAAGCTCGTCCGGATGTGTTCTCGCGGGCTGAATCTCGGCATCGCCGGGAGCACCGTGCAACACGTCCGCGATCGTCAGCGCCGGCACCGGTAACGCGAGCCGCTGCCCGCCGCAAACTAGGGCCAGACTCACTTGACCGGTCTGGAGGATGCGCTCCGCGCGGCCGGAGGGCTGGTCGACGCCGATCGGGAGATAGACACCGCCCGCCGCCAGGATGCCGAGCAGCGCCGGGATCTGTTCGGCACATTTGGGACCCATCACCGCGACCGTGTCGCCGGCGTCGACACCGTGGTCACGCAACGCCGCCGCGACTGCGAATACCTGATCACGCAGCTGCCGGTAGCTGAGATCGCCTGAGCTCGCGTAAACCGCAGGCGCGTCAGGCTGCATCTCGGCGCAGCAGAAGAACCCGTCGTGTAGCGCCTCGCCGCTGGACGCGGCGCTACGGCCGTTGACCGCTGCCCGCACCGCCTGCTGGGCCGCGGGCAGCGGTGAGGGAGCCTGCAGATTCCAGCTGTCGTCGCTTGCGGCCAACCGCAGCAGTTCGTCGACGTAATGAGCGAACATGGCGTCGATGACGCCGGGCGCAAACGCGTCCTCGCGAACGTCCCAATTCACCAGCACGCCACCATCGAATTCGGTGATCTGCGCGTCGAGCGCAACCTGCGGCCCTTGCGAGATGATCCAGCCAGGCGTGCCGAACGCTTCGGTGACGTCGTCGCAGAACAGCTCACCGAGTCCCAGCGCGCTGGTGAACACGACCGGTGCGAGCACCGGGGTGCCGCGGTGTCGGCCCATGTCTCGCAGCACCGACAGGCCTGGATAACTGGAGTGCGCCGCCGCGGTCCGCATGGCGTCTTGCACCGTCCGAGCCCGCGACGCCGCATCGGCCGCACCGGTCAGGTCGATGTCGAGCAGCAGTGACGAGGTGAAGTCACCGACGAGGCTGTCCACGTCTGGATGGAAGGCCTCGCGGCCGAACAGCGGCAGGTTGAGCAGGAATCGCGAGGTGCCCGACCAGCACGCGAGTGTATGGGCGAATGCTGCGGCAAACGTCATCGCGGGGGTGACACGACGCGACCGGGCGTTGGCGAACAACGTGTCGCGGATATGCGGGTCAAACCAGTGCCAACGTCGAATGCTGTTGTGCGAGAGTCGTTTCCGGGTCGCGTATGGCAACCGGGGTGGGTCCGGCAGTTCGGGGATGCGCCGCGACCACCAATCCCGGTCGGTGTCGACAGCCGGCTGCGGGCCGGCTTCGCGCCGCGTGATCTCCTGGCGGTATTCCCGATAGCTGTACCGCAAGTCAGGAAGCGCCTCGCCGAGATACAGCTTCGCCAAATCGGCCATCAGAGTGCGGTAGCTCATCGCGTCGGCGGCCTGCATGTCCAAATCGACGTGCAGGCGCGATCTTTCGCCCGGCAGCAATGAGAGGGACAGCTCAAATACTTGCCCGTCGAGCTGCTGCCGCGACTTTGTCTCTCGGAGGTCGGCGAGGCGTTCTTCGACGGCGGATTCGGCGATCTCCCGGAAGTCGTGAACCGTGACGGGGAAGTTCGGTTGTCCCTGCACGGAGTCGATCTGCTGGTTCCCGTCGGATAGGAACCGCACTCGCAGCATCGGGTGGCGTCTAGCCAGCTCGATGGCGGCCTGCTGTAAACGCTCGGGATCGATTGCGCCGCCCTCGAATTCGACATACAGATGGCCGGCCACGCCGCCGAGCGGTTGGCTGTCGTGGCGTCCCACCCACATGGCGTGCTGCATCGGGGCGAGCGGAAAGGCGTCGTCAGATTCACTCGTCAACGCAGCCGGGACGTCACCACCAGCGGAGATCGCGTCATCATCGGCTGCAGCGACGAGCAGCGACCACGCCGCAATCGTGGGCTCGGCGGCCAGTGCGGCGAAGTCGACGTCGATACCGCGGCGACGCCACCGCCCGGCAAGCGACATCATCCGAATCGAGTCGAGACCCTGACCGATGAGGTTGCCGACGGGGTCGACAGTATCGGCGCTGACGCCGAGTAACTCGGCAACCTCAGCGCGCACCGCATCCGGGCCACCGGCAACGGAAGCCCCGATTCCACTCGTCAACAAACCCAAACCCTCCTACTACTTAGTGGAGGCTAGCCTAAATCGCAGGCAACTTTAGTTGCTGGGCGCCTGGGACGCTACCGCCCTCAGACCGCATTGCGGATTCGTCCCTCTCAACCCGACTTTTCGGACCTGACCGATTGCCCCGCTAACAAAGCTAACCCTAACCTTACTGAGGTTAGGGTTACCTATTGTATCTCAGTCAAATCTCAGGTAGCGTCCGTCGCGCCTGATTACGACAACACATTCATTGACGGTCACTAGAGGAGATGCCGTGCAGTCAGTCCCCTTGTCGCAGAGGAGGGTTCACCACAACCGGTTGCTGATCGCCGGCTTCGCAGCGGCGGGCGCCAGCCTCATCGCGATGAACCCGACGACCCCGACCGCCGATGCGTCCGACGTCCAGCAACGGGCGGTCAAGCTGGTCGCCGGCGAAGAAACCTGGTCGCAGGTCCTCGCGGCGGCCGAAGCCAACGTACAGACCTTGGAACAAAGCGCGACGGGTTCGAGTTCCGACCTGTCGTCGGCGTTCAGCGCGCTCTCGACGGAGTTCGGTGGCCAGATCAGCAGCGCGCTGACCGGCGTCGAATCCGGTATTCAGAACTCGCTCGACGGTGGTTGGTACGGCAGCGACGACGGCTACGTTTTCGGGCTGTTCGGCGGATCCGTGTCAGGCCCTGACGGTATCGAGACCGGCAGCACGCTGCAGGAGATCTCGACCTCGCTGGAGCAAGGCAACCTGCTCAACGCCTTCAGCTACTTCGACGCATGGTCGTTGGAGTCGGTCGACCACACGCTGAAACCCCTGCTGAGCCCACTTCTCGACGAGACCAGCAAGGGGGCCACGACGCTGTCGATCCCCGTCGAGCTGTCGCAGATCCAGACGAATGTTCTCGAGACGTTCGGCACCTACAACGAGCTCAAAGCACTCGGCGATGCGCTGCTCGCCCCCGAGCTGAGTGTCGCTTTCGGCTTGTCACAGGATCTGCAGGGAATCGCGACCGACTTCTCCTCCGGGGACTTCACCCAGGCACTGACCGACCTGAACAACTTGCCGTCCGATGTGACCGGCGACCTGCTCAACGGCTATCCCTTGGCTGCGAGTGGTGAGACATTCACCGGTCTACTGAACACCGGCAGCATCCTTGAAGAGCTCCTGGTGACCTGGCCTGAGCAGCTGGCCACGGCGCTGGGTGAGTCGACGTCGGCTGCAGCAGCGGAGGCCGTGACCACGTCTGCGCCCGACCTCGTCAGCGGACTGCTTAGCTTCTAAGCAACAAGCGCGCTTGGGCGGGAGCACAGGAGGCCAGTGATGCCGTCTTCCGATCTGGACGGCTTTGTGCCATTTCCGCCGGATCGCGCCGCGCGCTACCGCGCCGACGGGTACTGGACCGAGCAGACCGTCGACTCGATGTTGACCGCGGCAGCGCAGCGCCGTCCGTCCCACGTCGGGGTGATCGACGCCGCCGGACCACGGCGACTGACCTTCGCGCAACTCGACGAGCGAGCTGATCGCGCCGCGGCCGGTTTGGCGGCATTAGGCGTCGCGCCCGGCGACCGGGTGCTCCTGCAGCTGCCCAATGGCTGCGAATTCGCGGTGGCGTTGTTCGGGCTGCTGCGCGCAGGCGCGATACCGGTGATGTGCCTGACCGGGCACCGCGCAACCGAGTTGGGACACTTCGCCAGAGTCAGCGACGCCACGGCGCTGCTGATCCCTGACACCGCGGCCGGATTCGACTACCGCCCGATGGCGCGGCAGCTCTCGCAGCAGCATCCCGGGCTCCAGCATGTCATTGTCGACGGCGACCCCGAATCTTTCGTGTCGTGGTCCCAGGTGAGCGCCTGCCAAGACGAGCGTCCCGCGCCCGGCACTCCGGATCCGAGTTCGCCTGCGCTGCTGCTGGTTTCCGGCGGCACGACCGGCCTGCCGAAGCTCATCCCCCGCACCCACAACGACTACGTCTACAACGCCACCGCCAGCGCCGACCTGTGCACGCTGACCGCCGACGACGTCTACCTGGCGGCATTGCCTGCCGCCCATAACTTTCCACTGGCCTGCCCCGGCCTGCTCGGCGCCATCGCGGCCGGCGCCACCACCGTGTTTCTCACCAACCCCAGCCCGGAGTCGGCATTCGGCGCCATTGTGCGCCACGGCGTCACCGTCACCGCGTTGGTGCCCGCATTGGCCAACCTGTGGGCTCAGGCCACCGAGTGGGAGCCGGCGGCGCCGACGTCGTTGCGACTCTTACAGGTTGGCGGCGCGAAACTGGAGGCCGACGACGCCCGGCGGATCCGTGAGACGCTGACGCCCGGCCTGCAGCAGGTGTTCGGGATGGCCGAGGGACTGCTGTGCTACACCCGGCCGGGCGATCCACCGGAACTGGTCGACCACACCCAGGGCCGGCCGCTGTGCGCCGATGACGAACTGCGCGTCGTCGACGACGCCGGCCGACCGGTGCCAGCGGGCGTCGACGGAGAACTACTGGTGCGAGGTCCCTACACCTTCAATGGATACTTCCGCGCCGAGGCCGACAACGCCCGGTCCTTCGACCCGGATGGCTTTTACCGCAGCGGTGACTTGGTTCGGCGGTACGCCGACGGCTACCTGGAAGTCACCGGCCGGGTGAAAGACGTCATTCACCGCGGCGGGGAGACCGTCGCCGCCGCTGACATCGAAGAGCACCTGCACGCGCACCCGGCGATCGCAGCAGCCGCCGCGATCGCGTTACCGGATCCTTATCTGGGCGAGAAGATCTGCGCAGCAGTTGTTTTCGCCGGGTCGCCGGTGACGCTGCCGGAGCTGAACGATTTCCTCACTCAACGCGGAGTGGCAACGCATGCTCGACCCGACGTGCTGGCCGCGATGGCCTCGTTGCCCACCACCCCGGTCGGCAAGATCGATAAGAAGGCGATCGCTCGGCAGTTGCAGTCGTGAGCACCCGGGAATTTAAACGTCCGCCTTAAGATTCAGGCGAATTCATCGAATTCGGACAGAGACGCCTTAGCTTTCGCCGCTAGCCTCGAAGTCAATTGCCCGAGGAGGTGAAAAGTTGAGATCAAGTCTTGTCAGCCCGTCGCAACCGATCAGCGACGACAGCACGGCTCGGAGGTCGGTCTTGGCAGGCGTCTTCTCGGTCCTCGCGTCTGCCGCCGCCATCCTCGGGTCGGGCGCAGCGATAGCGTCACCGCTGTCGACGGTGCCCCACAACGTTCATCTAGCGGGCTGAATCGTCGCTAGCGGCTCACGTCGAGTTGCTTACGGTGCTGCGTCTTATCTGGATGTCTGCCGAGCGCACCTTCGGGGTGCCGCTGTCAGTCGTCACGCACACGCCGAGGGCTTGGCCGGTATCGGCATCGACAAACGACACGGGCGGCGGTCCGGCCTGAAGGTGTGTGTCGCCCCACTGCACCAGCGCCATGAACACCGGCAACAGGTCCTCGCCCGCTTCGGTCAGCCAGTACTCGTCTCGGGCCCTCCTGCCCGGCTTCCGGTAGGGGACGCGGGTAACGATCTGCGCTGACTCGAGTTGCTTGAGGGCCCGCGACACTGCTGGGGCCGACGTTCCGATCCGATCCACGAAGTCTTCGAACCGTGTTGTCCCAAAGAACAATTCACGGACGACCTGGAATGTCGTTTTGGTGCTCAGCAGTTCGAGTACCCGCGACATCGAACACGCATCGCCAATGGACCACTGTTGCCGGTCCTGCAACGGCTCCTCGAACTCCATCGACCTTCTCCCTTAACTAACGCTTGCGTTACTCAGCATACCGTGCTTTCATCTTACTAACGACATCGTTAGTCAGCAAGGAAGGCGGAGAAATGGTTGCGGTAGCAGGCAAGGTGGTCGTCATCACCGGTGGTCGACGGGGCCTCGGCGCGGCACTGGTTGACGAGGTCATCGCACGCGGGGCCCGCAAGGTCTACTCCGCGGCCCGGTCGGCTTACACCGATGACCGAGCTGAGGTGATCACCAGAGAACTCGAGGTTGGCTCCGCGGACTCAGTGCGGCAGCTGGCCGACATCGCCGGTGACGCCGAGATCGTGTTCAACAATGCGGGGATCTTCTTGCCTGAGCCCTTGTTGACCGGGAGCTTCGAGCACATCACCGAAACTTTCGATACCAATGTGTTCGGCCCGTTGCGGATAGCCCGCGCGTTCGCGCCGATTCTGGCCGCCAACGGTGGCGGCGCGATCGTCAATATGCACTCGGTGTTGTCGTGGCTCGGCGGCAGCGGCGCCTATGGCGCTTCGAAAGCCGCGATCTGGTCGCTCACCAATTCGCTTCGCGTCGAACTCAAGCCGCAAAACACCCAAGTCGTCGGTGTCCACGCGGGCTTGATCGACACCGAGATGGCCGCCGGCATGGCGTTGCCGAAATTGACACCAGCAGACGTCGCCAAGCAGATCGTCGACGGCCTGGAATCGGGCGCGGTCGAGGTGCTCGCCGATGACCTGACGGTCAACGTCAAGGCTGCCCTGTCTGGGCCGGTGGAGAACCTCACTTTCTCCTTGCCGAACTGACCCTGACCTCAACAATCCCTAGGAGACGACATGTCATCTGATCAGCTCTTCCTCATCACCGGGGCCACCGGCAACACCGGCGCGCCCACCGTCCAGAACCTGCTGCAAGCGGGCCACCGGGTGCGCGCGTTCGTGCACCGCGCGGACCAACGCTCCGAGGCGCTGGCCGCTGTCGGCGCCGAGATCATCGAGGGCGACCTGCTCGATCTCCACGCGGTCAGCTCCGCGATGTCCGGCGTCAGCGCCGCCTACTTCTGCTACCCGATCGCGCCGGGCGGTCTGCTGACGGCCACCGCCATCTTCGCCCAAGCCGCCAGCGAGGCCGGTGTTGCGGCGGTCGTCAACATGTCGCAGATATCGGCACGACGCGAGGCGAAGAGCCATGCCGCTCAGCAGCATTGGCTCGCGGAGCGCTTGCTTGACCGATCAGCGTTCCTCACCACCCATCTGCGGCCGACATTCTTCGCCGAATGGCTCAAATGGCAGTGGAGCCGCAACGACAACGAAGGTGTGCTGCAACTGCCGTTCGGCGATGGCCGTCACGCGCCTATCTCCGGGCCCGACCAGGCGAACGTGATCGCCGCGGTCCTGCAGAACCCGGCCCCCCATAACCGGCAGATCTATCCGCTGGTCGGAGCCCAAGAACTCGATCACTACGCCATTGCGGACCAAATAGCGGACACACTCGGAATCCCGGTGCGCTATGAGCCCGTCGACATCCCTGCCTTCGCGGCCGCGTTAACCGCCCAGGGCAGAACGGATTTCTTCGTCCAACACATCAGCAGCGTGGCC
The DNA here is from genome assembly GCA_049589475.1 of Mycobacterium sp. Lineage (GTDB taxonomy): Bacteria > Actinomycetota > Actinomycetes > Mycobacteriales > Mycobacteriaceae > Mycobacterium. The sequence continues at coordinate 6,272 of JBAWAV010000560.1, read as the reverse complement.
CAGGACTACCGGGACGGCATTTTCGCGGGCGAGAACAACCTCGTTGAGGTGATCAGCGGACACAAACCTATGACCGTCGCCGATTTCGTCAACGCCAACTTCGCCGAATTTCAGCACAACGGGCCTTACGCGGTCGGCGACCAGTTAGCGCACGCCTGATTGGCCAACCATGGCTGACAGCAAAGGTCACAACATCAGGAGCCACGCAGGCATAAACGGGAATGCGGACGGCCGGCGACGAGGTGGAACGCGCGCTGCGCGATGTGGTTCGATCGGCAGACCTCGGCCACGACGCCATACAGCGGCGGCGTCGCAAGCCGGTGGAACTCTATGTCGCTGAAGCCGGCGTGCCTGAGCTCATCGAATAATTCGGCCCGCTCGGGCAGCGGCCAGCAACCAGCCGTTGCACGCAACACAAGGTCGAACTCGGCTGCGGCAAGCTCCTTTCCAGCGAAAACCGAAGTCACCACGAGCCGGCCGCCCGGTGTGAGACGCCTTCTGAGATCGGCGAAAAGTTGTGCCCGCTCGGTTGCGGAGAAGTAGTAGACATTGTTGTGCAGGGTGATCATGTCGAATGGGCCGTCGAGGCGCGCAAGGTTTGGCTGGCGGATGTCGGCGTGCAGGGCAGTGCATCGGTCGGCGAGGCCCCACGCGGTGAAATTGGCCCCCGCAAGTACGCTGATTCGCTCGGAGATGTCGATACCGACCGCAGACAGCTGCGAGCAGGCCTCAGCGGCGTGCCGGACGTAAATTCCGGTGCCGCAACCGATCTCCAAGAGCGTGCGGGGCGCCCGTCGCGTGACGATTTCACGGACGAAGCGTGCAATGAACGGCTCGAGAAGCCGTGACGCACGTGCCACCAACTCGTCGTATTCATCGAGGTAGCGGCCACGCTTGCCCTCGAAGAACTGAGACGGCAGATCGCGGTACACGTCGCCGCGGTAATCGGCCAACTCGCCCGTGAACGCGCGCAGGGCTTCCCCGCCCTCTGAAGCAAATGCGCGGACTCGGTTGCCCTTCATCGCGTATCGACCACCTCGTGAGCGCAGTTCACCAACGGCGACTCCTACGTCGAGCAAATCCTGAAGCAGGCCGACGTCGCTGACGTTCAAGCCGCGGGCCAACTCCCCTGCGGTACTCGGCATTCGCAAGTTCTCGATCAGACCAACCTGGTCCGCGGCCCTGAGGAACCGGAGACGGCTCACCGCCCGCGAATCGCCGAGGATTCCCATCGTCGCCCGCAGATTCTTCAGCGCCGCCCTGGGCGGAAGCCACCATCTCGAATGCATCTTCACCTACGTTTCAGAAGCCGTAGCGGACCACGACGGTGCCGATCGCACGGGACACGGTGACGCTGGGCGCCGCCAGCCGGGATGTCAGCCGCACAAACGGCGGGAGCTCGGCAACCTCGGGCGCACGGGTTAGGAAAATCTCCTCGATCAGCTTCAGGCCGTCGACCCAGCGTTCGGGTTGGCGGGGCTCGTTGAAGCCGGGATTGGCCACGCTCCCCGCGATTACGGCCATGGAGGGCAGATGCTTCAGCGCCCAGACGGCGTAGGTGGTGTAGAGGTTGAACGCCAACTCTCCGCTGGGAAAGTGGCCGCAAAGGCGATTCAGCATGGACACGAAATCTCCCTGGCTGAGAAACACCACGAGGCCGTCGGCGACGATGACGGCCGGTCGATCGGTGGGGACGTCGTTGAGCCAGTCCGAATCGGCGAGGTCCGCACCGATGTAGTGGGCGTTGACAGGTTGCGGCAGCACCTGTCGCCGGAGCGCGATGACCTCGGGGAAGTCGATGTCGTACCAGTCGACGGTGGACGGCGCGCCGACGCGGAACATCCTGTCGTCCAGGCCGGCGCCAAGATCGAGCACAACGCCGTCCGGGTGGTTGATGACGAACCGGCGCACTATCTCGTCGAGTCGCTTGGCCCGGACCGCGATGTCGAAGACTCTGGTCTTCGCGCCCTGGAGCTTGGTGGTCAGTTGAGGGAATCTGGCGAGGTCATAGCCGGTCTTGGTGAGAATCTCATCGGCCATCATGTCGCCGAGGAAAGGTTTCGGCAGGCGGCTGTCGAGCGCCCTGCCGCCCAACGTGAGGAACAGGCTCTCCTGTGCCGGTGTCAAAGCTGGAAGCGCGATAGTCATGCTGTCAGTCCTCTTTCGCATGGGGTGGACGCGCCGTGGCCCACGCGTCCTGCGAGGCTTTCGGGAGTGTGTGGTCGGTGTAGAGCCCATGGGTGTAGAGCTCAACGGCCGGTATTGTCATGCGACGCAGCACATCTGGGCCGAAGTGTTCATGGCCCAGTGTCCGTGCGAGCGGTGGCGACATTGTCAGCAACCCAAGCGTGAGAACGAGATTGAGCACGGCCAGCGCTCGTGGGTCCGACGAAGGGCGCATCGTCCCGTCAGCGGCGCCTGCCCGGAAGATCGCTTCGGATTCCGCCACCATCGTGTCGACGAATGTATTTGCAGCCGGTGTGTCCTGCTGGATCGTGCGGGCCATGTACCGAACCCGTAGCTGATACTCCTCGGGGTCTGACAGGTACACGCCGAGCAGGTCGACAAGACCCGACTGACTTCCAGCGGCCCGTGCCCGTTCGATCAGGAAGTTCAGCACGTAGTCGTCGCAGGTGGCCCGCAGCCCGTTCTTGCTGCCGAAGTGATGAAAGATCAGGGCTTCGCTGACTCCGGCGGATGCTGCGATCGCACGCAGATTCGCTTTCTGGAAGCCGTCGCGAGCGAAGTGGGCGATGGCGGCGTTGCGGATCCTCGCCTGTGCTGTCAGGTCCGCCTGAGATGAATCTCGCGACTCGGCTGAGTCCATGCTCAGTATCCTAAGTTCTGACTCAGTCGAGGTCAACCGCCGAAGCGTGGGCTTACGTGTCAAGCGGGGGTGGTGGAATCCCCCCGCTTGACACGCTGGTTGGTTCCCTTCTGCGACCCGGTGCCGTTAAGCGACGGTTTCGTCGATGAGCTGGGTCGGTGCATTCGGTTCGACTATCCGGCGGCATCCGGTCCCGACCATCGGCCGAAATGCGTAGTTTTTGGACGCGGGGGGTCGTATATCGGCAGTCGCGTACCTAAGCCGGGGCGTAGGCACGCGCGTGGAACCTGCACCGCCCGGATTCCTGAAGTTCTAGGCGCTGGCCCGAAAGCACCCTTCGAAGTGACCGTTCTCGATCCCGACGGTCTGCATGAACGAGTGAGCGACGACCGGACCGACGAACCGAAACCCCTTTTCGCGCAACGCTACCGAAAGCCGGCGGGATTCCGGGCTGTCCATTCGGCCATCGGTCCAGCTGCGCAGTCGATGGTGATGCCGAGGCTGGTGTTCCCACCCGGTTTGCGCCAACGAGCACGATGACAGGACACGAGAGTTGTGCACCGTTGCTTCGATCTTGCGCCGGTTGCGAATGATGGAGCTGTCAGCCATTAACCGGTCGACGTCGTCAGGCGTCATCGCGGCCACAGCCGCCGGCTCGAATCCGTGAAACGCTCTGCGGAAGTTGTCCCGCTTGTCGAAGACGGTCATCCATGACAGACCGTTCTCGAAGTACGTCAGCGCAAGCGCCTCGAAGAGAGCGGCGTCGTCGTGCGTCGGCGTTCCCCACTCGCCATCGTGATACCCGGTCAGATCGCGGCCCGTCTCGGTGGCCCAGCGACAGCGGGTGATTCCGTCGGCGGCAGTGACGACGGTCGGCAGGTGCGGCGGCACGCCGATGCCGGCCATCGCCTTCATACGCACGACAGTAATCGGCGGGTCAGGTATTTTTGGGCTCGACCCCCAGGGAAGAAGGCCCTCGATGCGGGACGACGATGTGCGGGCAGCGCTGACGCGACACTGGACCGCGTCGGACGCCAACGACTTTGGGGCTGAACACGAGATCTACTGCGAGGAAGCGGTTCTCGAGTACCCGCAATCGGGTGAGCGGATCCGCGGGCGGCACAACATCCAAGCATCGCGCACCGCGCAACCGAATGCGAAGCGGTTCAACGTACGGCGGATGGCGGGCGGCGGCGATCTGTGGGTCAGCGAACTTGTGATGACTTACGACGATCGGCCGTACTACACGGTCAGCATCATGGAATTCGACGGCGCGAAGGTCGTTCGTGAGACCCAGTACTTCAGCGATCCATTCGAGCCGGGACCGTCTCGCGCACAGTGGGTCGAACCGATGTGACACCCGCCGACACGGCCCGCCAACGTTGCCATTGACTAATGTCACCATTTTGTGTTGACTCAATCGCATGGTGGACCCAGTGCCGGGGCGTGGATCGCTGCGGTCGCGTGGTGCCGCACTCGTCAGCACCCTGACATTGCGGCAGATCAGCGCGGTACTTCCGCCTGAGCAGGCCTGGGGGCTGTGGCTGTCGCGGCGGATCCTGGCCGGTGTCATGGACACGTTCGGACCCGCGCTGGCCGGCAGCGACGTCGAGAAGGTTGACGTCGACTTGCGGGACGGTCGTCGAGTCGTCGGCGAATGGGTGCGCGCGCCCGGCGTGCGGACACTCGAGAGCGCGATCTACTTCGTCCATGGCAGCGGCTATGCGCTGTGTTCGCCGCGGACACATCGCCGGCTGGCGTCCTGGCTGTCGCGGCTCGCCGGGCTGCCGGTGTTCGTCGTCGACTACCGCCTGGCGCCGCGGCACCGCTTCTCCACCGCAGCCCACGATGTGCGCGCGGGATGGGACTGGCTGGCCGGTCAAGTGGCACCGGAACGTGTTGTCGTCGCGGGCGATTCGGCAGGCGGCCACTTGACGGTGGACCTGCTGCTGCACTCGGAGACCGCGGCGGCCAAACCTGCTGCGCTGGTGTTGTTCTCGCCGCTGATTGATCTGACGCTTAGCTTGGCTCGTGCGCGCGAGGCGTTGCGCCGCGACCCTGCCATCCGGGTCGCCGACGCCGCCCGCCTGCTCGACTTGTACACCCGCGGAGTCGATCCCGACCACCACCGCCTCGCTCTTGACGTCGCAGGCGGCCCTGCGCTGCCGCCGACCCTGATTCAGGCCGGCGGTGCCGAGATGCTGCTCGGCGATGCGCGGCGCCTCGCCACCGATATCCGTGCCGCCGGCGGCAGTTGCCTGCTGCAGGTCTGGCCGGACCAGGTGCACGTCTTCCAGGCGCTGCCGCGGCTGTCGCCCGAAGCCACGAAGGCGATGGCGCATGCTGCGCGTTTTATCAGAAGTTCGTTGCGGGCCAGCGGTTTTGACGCCGTGGCAGGAAAGGCAGGCTGACAATGATCGGACCGTTCGGCAAATCGCCCAAGGTGAGCCACAATGCGCGTGCGGTGGTGACGGGAGCGGGCAGCGGTATCGGCGCGGCGTTCGCCATCGAACTCGCGAAGCGTGGCGGTCGGGTCGTCTGCAGCGACATCGACGAAGTCGCCGCCAAAAGGACGGTGAGCGCGATCGCCGACCTCGGCCGCGAGGCTGTCGCCATTACCTGCGACGTCACCCAGCTCAGCGACGTCCAAGAACTGGCCGCCCAGTCGCAGTCCTGGTTCGGCGCCACACCGACGCTGGTCATCAATAACGCCGGCGTCGGCTCGGGCGGCGCCCCGATCGGCGAACTTCCCATCGAAGACTGGAAGTGGGTGTTGAGCATCAACCTGTGGGGACCCATCCACGGCTGCCACGTCTTCGCGCCGATCCTGCGGTCCGCCGAACCCTCTAGCACTCCGCGCGGCATCATCAACGTCGCCTCCGCCGCGGCATTCGGCGCAGCGCCCAGCATGGCCGCCTACAACGTCAGCAAAGCCGGTGCGCTGTCGCTCTCGGAAACCCTGGCCGCCGAATTGTCCGGCAGCGGAGTGAAAGTCACCGCCCTGTGTCCCACCTTCGTCAAGACGAACATCCTTGAATCCGGCCGTATCTCGGACGAGACGAACCAGTTCGCCCACAGAATCATGCGCTGGACCGGGGTGTCAGCAGAAAAAGTCGCGCAAACCTGCCTGGACGCCCACGATCGCGGCGACCTGTATTGCATGCCGCAACTCGAGGCCAAGATCGGCTGGGGCATCAAACGTTTCGTCCCTGGTACCTACACCCGCGCCGTCGGCCTGGTTTCCAGGATCGCTCCCCTCTGACGACCCCAATAGGAGGACCCCGATGAGTATCGACATGAACACGATGCTGGCGAAGATCAAGGATCGCCAATGGGCGCTTGCCGACATCGACTGGGACGCACCCGGCGCCGAGACCATCACCGACGAACAGCGGCCACAACTCAAGGCGTTCATGGCCGACCTGTGCTGGATCGAGAACATCGG
>JBAWAV010000559.1:0-1734 GCA_049589475.1 Mycobacterium sp. | reverse complement strand
CAACATGACCGGCGAGGCCGACGGGCCGCCGACGCTGCCGCCGTTCATGTTGGCCGACGGGGTGGCGTCGCTCAACGCCGCCTACGCGGTGATGATGGCGCTCTACCACCGCGACGTGCACGGCGCGTCGGGGCAGTTGATCGACATCAACCTGATCGACCCGCTGGCGCGGCTGCTGGAGCAGACGCTGCTCGGCTATGACCAGCTCGGCCTGGTGCCGACCAGGGCCGGCAACCGCTGGGACATCTCGGCGCCGCGCAACACCTACCGCACCGCCGACGACCGGTGGTTGGCGATGTCGGGCAGCTCACCGACGTTGGCACTGAGGGTGTTTCGCGCGATCGGGCGCGCCGACCTGGTCGACAACGCCGACTTCTCCGATCCGCAGCGACGGCTGGCACGGGCTCGCGAGGTGGACGAGGTGGTCGCCGATTGGGTGGCCACCAAGACGCTGGCCCAAGCGATGGACATCTTCGACGCCGCCGAGGTGGCCGCCGCTCCGGTGTACGACATCACCGATCTCGTCGCCGACGAGCAACTCGCGCACCGCGAGGTCTTCGTGAAGGTCGGCGACGACGAACTCGGCGCGATGACGGTGCAGGCGCCCGTGCCCCGGTTCTCCGGAGCGGCCGGTCGGGTGCAGCACCTGGGCCCGCGGATCGGCGAACACAACGCCCAGGTGTACGGCCAACTGCTCGGCCTCGACGGCGCAGACATCGACGACCTGCATGCCCGCGGCGTGCTGTGAAAGGAGTACTTGAGTGACGTCACTGCTGCGCCGCTCCGAACTCGCGGTTCCCGCGGCCAACGACCACATGTTCGCCAAGGCCGCCGCATCGGAGGCCGACCTGGTGTTCCTCGACCTGGAAGACGCCACCGCGCCCGCCCATAAGGAGGCGGCCCGCGCGAAAGCCGTCAAGGGGCTCAACGAACTCGACTGGGGACGCACCGTGCGGGCGGTCCGGATCAACGGCCTTGACACCCAGTGGTGCCACGACGACATCATCGAAGTCGTCACCGGAGCCCGGGAAAACCTCGAGAGCATCATCATCCCGAAAGCGCTTCGGGCACGCGATGTTTGGTGGGTCGACGTGTTGCTCACCCAGCTGGAGGCCAAGCTCGGCCTGTCGCGCCGGATTCGGCTCGAGGTGCTCATCGAAGAGGTCGAGGGCCTGGCCAACGCCGAGGAGATCGCCACGGCGAGCCCGCGGCTGGACGCACTGATCTTCGGCGTCGGTGATTTCTCGCTGTCCCAAGGTGCGCGGGTGGACACCAACTTCGACCCGCTCGGCGAATACCAGGGCGACTTCTGGGCGTACGCCCGCAACAAGGTGATTGTCGCGGCCCGCATCGCCGGCATCGACGCGATCGACGCGCCGTACCCCGACTACGGCAACCTCGAGGGGTACGAGCGCGACGCGCGACGGGCCGCGCTGATGGGTTACACCGGCAAGTGGGCCATCCACCCGAGCCAGATCACGGTCGCCAACAGGGTTTACGCGCCGACCGACGAGGAGATCGCGCTGGCCGAGCGCAACGTCGCCGCCTACCGCGAAGGCGAGCGGAAAGGTCTGGGCGCGGTCGGTGTCAACGGTGTGCTGGTCGATGCCGCGCACGTCAAGATGGCCGAGGCCACGCTGCAGCGTGCCGCGCTGATCGGTAAAGCCCGCTAAACGACCTCAGGCACCCGCAGGTGCGCCAGCACCAGTTCGAACTCGCCGACGTCGTGCTGGT
>JBAWAV010000558.1:0-1982 GCA_049589475.1 Mycobacterium sp. | reverse complement strand
AACCGGCGAGCTGTCCGACTACAAGGTCGAAGCGGTCCCGATGACCACGCTGACGCTCGGCGCGGTCGAGGCCATCGGCGCGTCGAAGAAGGACGGTCAGCGCGCCAAGAACATGTTCGCGCTCGGCCTGTTGTCGTGGATGTATGGCCGGCCGATCGAAACCAGCGAGCGGTTCATCCGGGAGAAGTTCGGCCGCAAGCCGGACATCGCCGAGGCGAATGTGTTGGCGCTCAAGGCCGGATGGAACTACGGCGAAACCACCGAAGCCTTCGCCACCACCTACGAGATCTCACCGGCGAAGTTGCCTGCGGGTGAGTACCGCCAGATCTCCGGCAACACCGCGCTGGCGTACGGCCTCGTCGCCGCCGGCCAATTGGCCGATCTTCAGGTCGTGTTGGGCAGTTACCCGATCACTCCGGCGTCGGACATCTTGCATGAGCTCTCCAAGCACAAGAACTTCAACGTGCTGACGTTCCAGGCCGAGGACGAAATCGGCGGTATCTGCGCCGCGTTGGGCGCGTCCTACGGTGGAGCGCTCGGCGTGACCAGCACGTCGGGTCCCGGCCTGTCGCTGAAGTCCGAGGCGCTCGGCCTCGCGGTGATGACCGAGCTTCCGCTGATCGTCATCGACGTCCAGCGGGGTGGGCCGTCGACCGGTCTGCCGACCAAGACCGAACAGGCCGACTTGCTGCAGGCGCTTTACGGGCGTAATGGCGAGTCGCCGGTGGCCGTGGTCGCACCGCGATCCCCGTCGGACTGCTTTGACGCAGCCCTGGAGGCGGTGCGCATCGCGGTGTCGTATCACACCCCGGTGATTGTGCTGTCCGACGGCGCGATCGCCAACGGCTCAGAGCCGTGGCGGATTCCCAATGTCGATGAGCTGCAACCTATTCAGCACACCTTCGCCAACCCTGACGAGCCCTTCCAGCCCTATGCCCGCGACCCGGAGACGCTGGCTCGGCTGTTCGCCGTCCCAGGTACTCCTGGTCTGGAACACCGCATCGGTGGGCTGGAATCGGCGAATGGGACCGGAGACATCTCCTACGACCCTGCCAACCACGACCTCATGGTGCGGTTGCGGCAAGCCAAGATCGACGGGATCTCGGTTCCCGACATCGAAGTCGACGACCCGACCGGCGATGCCGAGCTGCTGCTGATCGGCTGGGGCAGTTCGTACGGCCCGATCGGCGAAGCCTGCCGGCGCGCGCGGCGCCACGACATCAAGGTCGCCCACGCGCATCTGCGTCACCTGCGGCCGTTCCCGGCGAACCTGGGTGAGGTGCTGCGGAGTTACCCGCAGGTGGTGTGCCCGGAAATGAACCTCGGCCAGTTGGCGCTGTTGCTGCGGGGCAAGTATCTGGTCGACGTGCAATCGGTCACCAAGGTGCAAGGCGTTGCGTTCCTGGCCGACGAGGTGGGTCGCCTCATCCGGGCCGCGCTGGGCGGGACGCTGGCTGAAATCGAGCAGGACAAGACGATGGTCGCGAGGTTGGCGGCGGCCACGGTGGGAGCGGGAGCGTAATGACTGACCTGATTGGCGCGGACCTGGGTCTGAGCGACGTGCTGTCCAAGCACAGCCGTGTGCCCACCACCGACACGCCGCAGAAGGCCAAGGACTTCACCAGCGACCAGGAAGTCCGTTGGTGCCCCGGCTGCGGCGACTACGTCATCCTCAACACGATGCGAAACTTCTTGCCGGAGTTGGGTTTGCGTCGTGAAAACATCGTCTTCGTCAGCGGCATCGGCTGCTCGAGTCGATTCCCCTACTACCTGGAGACCTACGGTCTGCACTCGATCCACGGCCGGGCGCCCGCGATCGCGACGGGTCTGGCGCTGGCGCGCGAGGACCTGTCGGTGTGGGTGGTCACCGGCGACGGGGACGCGTTGTCGATCGGTGGTAACCACCTGATTCACGCGCTGCGCCGCAACATCAACCTGACCATCCTGCTGTTCAACAACCGGATCTACGGCCTGACCAAGGG
>JBAWAV010000557.1:0-1707 GCA_049589475.1 Mycobacterium sp. | reverse complement strand
ACGCTTGACGCCGCGATGAGTGGCAGCGGGGCCGCGAGGTAGGCGGCCCCGCTGCCGCCCATTGAAATTTCGCCCGAACCAGGAGGTTGCGGTGTCGTCCCTCATTCCACCAGGTGTGTTCACGTCTTTGGCTGAGATCGCCCGAGAAGCCTCAACGCCGAAAGAGATGTACCCCGCGATATGTGTCGCGGCCACACTGACAGTCCCCGGATGCGACCATGCGAGCCTGATGATCTGCCGTGACGGTGTGTACAGCACGGCCGCCGTGAGCGACTCAGTCGCGCGCCAGATCGACAAGCTGGAGTTGGCGCTAGGTAGCGGCCCGTGTCTGGACGCGATCGAAGAGTGCACCGCTCAAATTCAGACCGACCTGACGACCGACAGTCGGTGGCCGTCGTTGGCGAACCGGGTGCTCGCTGAGACACCGGTGCGCGGCGCCCTGAGCGTTCGGCTGCCGGTAGACCGGGCCCGGGCCGGCGCACTCAACCTTTTTTCCGACAGAGCCAATGCCTTCGACAAGCGATCAGTCGAGTGCGCGCTGGTTTTGGGCGCGTTCGCCACGGTTGCGACGAATGCCGTGGCGCAAGGCGAAGACGTCGCCTCGCTGCGACGCGGACTGGCGAGCAGTCGCGCGATCGGCAAAGCCATCGGCATGCTGATGGTGTTGAACGACGTGTCGGACGACGACGCCTTCGGCATGCTGCGCCGAACATCGCAGGAGACCAACGTCAAGCTTGCCGACGTCGCGGCCGACATTGTGCGACAGCGCAGTCTTCCCGCCGCCAGAGACAGCGCCTGACCTACCCGCGGCCAAGCAGTCGCAGCGCCGCGGCCACCGCCAATCCGGGTACGTCGAGCGTCTTGGAGCCCAGATCGTGCCGCGCACCGGCGATCTCGACGATCTGCGTCGGCGCGGGAATCAACGCCGCGGCGCCGCGCACCTCATCCGGAGTGCCGAACGGATCCGACGTGCCGTGGGTGAACACTGTCGGCACCGCGATGTCGGGCAGATGTTCGGTGCGGGCCCGTTCCGGCTTGCCCGGCGGGTGCACCGGATAAGAGAACAACGTCAGCACGTCGACGTGCGCTTCTCTCGCGGCCACCACCATGGACGTCATCCGGCCGCCATAGGAATGGCCGCCAGCGATCAGCGGACCGTCGGCCAGGCCGCGGCAGACGGTGATGGCCTCGACAATGCCGGCGCGATCGGAGGCCGCCGAGGCCGAGGGTGGGCCCTTGGGTCGTCTCCGCCGGTAGGGCAGGTTGTAGCGGACGGCAAGCCAGCCGCGTCGGGCCCACTCGTCGCACAGTCTTTGCAGCAGCGGCGATTCCCTGTTGCCACCGGCTCCGTGCGTCAGCACCACCACACCGGCCGGTGTCCCGTCCGGTTCGTGGGCGACGCCCGCGATCTGCTCGAGGTCGATCACGGGTGCAGCCTAAACAACGGAGACACCGGGCCATGGCCGTGTCCGAGTGGATAGGAGGTCCGCAGACATTCGGTGACCCATCCCTTGGCGAACGAGACCGCGTCGAGAACCGGGTAGCCGTGCGCCAGCGCGCAGGCCGTCGCGGCGGCCAACGTGTCGCCCGCGCCGTGGTCGTTAGTGGTGTCCACCCGCGGTGCATCGAACTCGTGAAAGTCGTTGCCGTTGAACAATAAATCAGTGCTGCTGGCTGAACCTTGCAGGTGTCCGCCCTTGACCATTG
>JBAWAV010000556.1:0-3763 GCA_049589475.1 Mycobacterium sp. | reverse complement strand
AGCGGAAGAGGCTCGACACCACCGGGGCTGTGCTGGCCACGTTGATCTGTACCGCTGCGGTTTTCGGCTTGTCGATGGGGCCGGAGAAGGGCTGGCTATCGGCCACCACGATCGGTCTAGGTCTGGTGGCCGTGATCGCTTTCGTGGCGTTTCTCGTGGTGGAGCGCGCGGCCGAGAACCCCATCGTGCCGCTCGGCCTGTTCGTCGATCGCAACCGGCTGGCTACGTACGCGGCCATGTTCCTGGTCCGCGGGATCGGCTTCACCATAACGGTGCTTCTCGCCATGTATGTGCAGAACATCATGGGCTACAGTCCGCTGCGCGCAGCCATCGGCTTCATCCCGTTCGCCATAGCGATGGCCTTAGGGACGGCCGCATCATCCAGGTTGGTGACGTGGTTCTCGCCGCGGGTGATCGTGATCGGCGGCGGCATCGTGGTGCTGGGCGCCACGCTGTACGGCTCAACACTGCACAGCGGCATCTCGTACTTCCCGAACCTGGTGCTGCCTATCGTCGTCGGCGCTATCGGCGTCGGCATGATCGGTGTCCCGCTCGTCCTGTCGCTGATGGCCAGCGTCGCCGTCGATCGCATCGGGCCCGCCATGGCGATCGCGGTAATGCTGCAGAACCTCGGCGCGCCGCTGGTGCTGGTTGCCATCCAGGTCGTCGTCACGTCACGCACGCTGCACTTGGGCGGCACCACCGGGCCGGTGAAGGCCATGAATGCCGCCCAGCTGCATGCGCTGGACCACGGCTACACCTTCGGCCTGCTGTGCCTGGCCGGGGTAGTCATCCTGCTCTGTGTTGTGGCGCTGTTCATCGGCTATACCGCACAACAGGTGGCGTACGCGCAGAAAGTCAAGAGCGCCATCGACGCCGAGGAGCTGTAACTCATACCGCACGAAGGCGATTCGTTAGTCGATCTGCCCAGTCAGGTCGAACTCAGCCAGCGTGCGCGCCGCGAGCTCACGCAGAGCGGGCTTGGTGTTCTCTGCGCCCGGTTGGTAGGCGAGGACGTGGATGATGATCTTGTTGAGTGGCGGCAGGCGGAAAGACAGCAGTTGCATGTGACCGCCTGTTCGTTCAAGCCATTGTCGCGTGACGTGTTGCCTCGTCCCTCGTGCAAAGGCGTAGTCGCAGTGAGTGCCATCGAGACGGCTTATCATCGAACCGACGTCGCCGAGGTTGGAGTAAATCACCGGGCGAGCGGGGTCGGCGAACGCTGAATCGACGCCCTGTTTCCACGTTCGCCTCGGTGTGAATGGGGCCAGCGGGGCGAGCTGCAAGGACTCATCGGGCTTCTCCCGCAGAGTATCCAGCGCCTGCTTGATGTCGGTGCGGGTGTCACTCAGGTCCGTCGTCACCTGTGTCGGGTCGACGCTGACGCGGGCAAAGGACACCGCGATCGCCCGCGTATCGCTCGCGGTGCGGTCGCTCATTACGACTTGCACCGTGACGGCGCCATCATCATCTCGTCGGCGCCCTATGCGTTCGCCGAGTTTCGCGGTCAAGCCGGCGGCCAGCGTATTACTCGTTCCGCCGAGAGCCTTCGCGCGGGCATCCCAATCATCCAGGTCGGCGCAGATCGTCACGCCGGGCACGACAACCGGGCCGTCGCGGTCGTCTCCATTCAGGGTTGCGGGTCGCGGTTCCGGAGATCGGGCCATGTCCTGATGGCGGCGGCGGGCTTGTTTTGCCAACGCGACAAGCGCCCGGGCAACCTGTGGGGCGTCCCGCGCTGTTTGGCGGGCATCCTGAATCACCGCGCGTAGTCGAGTGCGTGAACGCGGCGGTGGATAGCCAAGATCGCGGGTGTTGCCCAGGATCGCTTCGACTAAAGCGAGGAAACACCCGATGCCGTCGAGCACGTAGTGGGAAGCCACAAAAGTGACCGCGGTCGAGCCGTCCGTCAAGGGAAGCACGCCGAAATGCCAGCCGGGCCCCCGTTCCGGATCAACAGGCAGTTGTGAGCGTTCATCCGCCCAGTCGCTGAGTTCAGCGCGTGGACGGGCGCACTCGGCGATATCGATGTCAGACGGCCCAGGACCTGAGACCCACCGATGCCGGCCGAACGGCAGCGGTGAACGCTCGATCAGCCGAGCCATCAGCCCGCGACTGAGATTCTGGTTCACGCGCCTCAGCGCGTCCAAGTCGACGGGGTGCTCATAAAGCCACACGACCTGCATGACTTCCTCCAGGCCGGCGGCACGCTGCCCGGAAAAGAAGCCTTGGTCTACGAACGCGAGTCGATCGTCCGACCGCGCAGCATCGTTGGATGCGCGGCTGCCAACTCCCACTAATCAGCCTCCGATGACACTCGATTCGCCTGTGACGCCCGGTGTTACGTACGTCTAGTCACCGGCGGCAACACCGCGCGGGGCGTCGTGGCGCTAGGTAGGGTTGTGCCAATTCATCGCATGTAGAGTAGCCGACGCCATGACTAACAGCCCACGTGATGCCACGACCCGGCCGGTCGCTCTGTTCGTGCTGGGCTTAGGCCGGTCCGGAACGTCGGCTCTCACGCGGGTTCTCTCGCTGAGCGGTGCTGCGCTTCCGCCCGGGTTGTTGGGCGCCATCGCGGGCAATCCGCGCGGCTGTTGGGAGCCGCGCGTAGCCGTCCATCTCAATGAAGTAATCCTGCGCCGCCACGGCAGCTCGGGGTACGACCTGACACTGCGCATGCAGGAGGAAGGTGCCTTCGACGCCGAGGAGTATGCCGCCTGCGTCGCCAAGATCAGAGCGTTTCTCACTACGTTGCCGGCGGTGCCGGTCGTGGTCATCAAGGAACCGAAGATGACGGCGCTGTCTGGCATGTGGTTCGAAGCGGCCCGTCTCGCCGGATTCGACGTCGCTACCGTGATTGCGGTGCGCCACCCGGACGAGGCCGTCGGGTCGCTGGTAAAACGTGCTAACCGTCAGAATTACGTTCACGTTTCGCCGGAGCTCGGGAGTGCCTGGTGGCTGAAATACACGTTGCTGGCCGAGAGAGCCACCCGCGGCGTGCCGCGGGTGTTCGTCGAGTACGCCAACCTCCTCGAGGACTGGCGCCGGGAAGTACAACGGATTTCCGCGGCGCTCGCGATCGATCTCAACGCCCCGGATGAAAATGCGATCGACGAGTTTCTCACACCGGAACTTCAGCACCACCGACACGACGGCCCGGTGGCAGAGCCCTTCGGCGGAGACTGGATTTCCGCGGTCTACCAAGCGCTGCGCGCGGCCGCGCGGGACGAGCCCTGGGATGAGTCTGAGCTGGATCGTGTTTTCGACGCGTATCGGGCGAGCGAACGTGGTTTCCGGACGGCGTTCGAGGATTTCGGTCGATACCGCAAGCTTAACCGGCTCGTGCTGCCATCCATGCTGAAGGTGAGCCTCGAGGTCCTCGCAATAGCCCACCGGCGCAAAGGAACCTGGGCCTAAGTATCCGCGATGAAATTTGTGCTGGCGTTCTATGGAACTCGCGGCGATGTCGAGCCAGGCGTCGCTGTCGGACGTGAGCTGTTGCGCCGAGGGCACGAGGTCCATATGGCCGTTCCCCCCGACTTGGTCGACTTCGCCGAGGCGGCTGGGCTTGCGGCGGTCGCCTACGGGCCGGATATCCAGGCATGGCTCGAATCGACGCGCAACTTCTGGGGCTATTTCTTCCGCAACTTCTGGAAAGTCCGGGACGTGATCCTGTCGTTGCGCGAAGCCCGGGAGCCCGGTACGCGGTACTGGGGCGAGATGAGCAGGTTGCTGAGCTCACTCGCCGACGGAGCCGACC
>JBAWAV010000555.1:0-2167 GCA_049589475.1 Mycobacterium sp. | reverse complement strand
CTCGCGGACGAAGCGGGTGCGACGATGACGCAAATCGTCGGCGCGACCGGGCGCGTGACGGTCATCGTCGGCGAGATCGGCAGCGCCAGCATCGCGCAGAGCGCCGGCCGCGCTGCTCGTGGAGTCGGTTGCGCGGTTCAGGCTTCGCGGACTTTGAACGAAAAAGTGGCCAGGCTCTTTTTGCCTGGTTATGCGAAAGATACCGGGAGAAGGAAACGAGGAACCCTTCGGACCGCCGGATTCCTCGTGCCGATGAAAGGGCCGCGCGCCATCCGGCACGGGCCCATCCCGGTGTTACGGATTACCGTACTGCCAGGTATTGATATAAAACTCGCCGTCCGCCTGCGAGCCGAGCTGGATCTGCACCGTCTGTTCCGCAGCAGCCACCGCCGTTGCGGTCAGCACGTCGGTGAACGGCGTGTTGAACGTGAGCGAGGTGGGCGCGTTGGCGCTGTCCGATCCCCAGACCGTCGCATCGTAGGTGGTCGCGGCTACGCCGTTCTGCGCAGTCCCGAGCGAGTTGATCGAAGCCCAGAAGTTCGGATAGAAGGCGCCACTGGGAACCGTCCAGTCGAGCGATGCTGACGTACCCGGCGAGCTCAGCGTGCCGGAACCGCCCGGCGTCAGGTAGTTCGCGATCACGTCGCTGCCCAGCGTCTGCCACGCCACCGTGCTGCCTGCCGCGGCCGCATAGTTGCGCGCGATGTTCTGCACCTGCTCCGAGCGGATTTCGTTACCGGTCGTGTCATAGAGCGTGACCGTGTAGATGCCGAAGTTCTGGATCGCTGCAACGTTCTGCGGCGAGGCGGCATATTCCGGCAGGCCGTTCGGCGAGAACGAACTCGTGCCGCCCGAGAGCGGCGCCCATGCCCACTTGTAAGTCGTGGACATACCGCCGTTGACGCGATTGCCAATGCTCGTGAGCGGCGCGGTGAGCGAGCCCGTCGGGATTTCCAGGTCGCCGGCGCCCGTGCCGTTGCCCGCGGTCTGGAACCAGAGGCCGCTGGCAGGCAGGCCCGGCCCCGTCACCACGGCGGAACCGACGCCCGTGGTGGTACCGTTAGCTGCGACCGAAGCCGGGATCTGGATGTCGAGACCGGATTCGTAGCGGGCATTGGCCGTATCGGCCGAATCCGTGTACTGCACCCGGCCGAGGAAGGACGCAATGTAGGTGTCGTCCTGCAACTGGTTGCCGATGATGTCCCACTTGCCGCCCGGAAGCTGCTGCACGTAGTCCATGCCGAAGTCGGGCGTGCCGTCCGGATCGGTCATCAGCAGATACACCAGTGCAGCGGGATTGCTGATGCCGGGGAGCGTGCCGGCGGGCACGAAGGCCACCGTCTTGATACCCGTGAGTACCGTGCCCTTGAGGAATAGCGTATGGCGCTTCGCGAAGCCCGCGACGCCGGTACCGATGCCGTTGTTCAGGTAGTTCGCGTCGATGGCGCTCGTGCAGTTGCTGTCGGAGGTGTCCGTTGCGCCGCCCTGGACATCCGACACGCAGGCCGTCAGCGAAGCTTGCAGGCTCGCCAGATAATTCGCCAGTTGCGCCGGCGCAGTCAATGCCGTCGAGACGGTCGTACTGGAATTGAGCTGGATGGCCGTATCGGGATCGGCCAGGCTCGTGATCTGCAAACCGGAACCCGAGGTCGAAGGCGTGACCGCGATGGAATCGATCACGGCATCCGCACCGGTCTGGTTCGGCGTGAAAGTCGTGCCGATGGGATCGAAATTGGCCGCAACGTTGTTGGCCGAGAGGATCGGCGCAATGGCGGCATCGAGCCGGGTCTCGGCCGCTGCGATGGCGGCCGACGTGATGGCCGATGCGCTGGCAAAGAGGCTCCCCGGATTGCCCGATTGCGTCATGAGGGCCGCGACGGCCGTCGTCAGCGGGGTGACGTTGGCCGTGACCGGCGCGCCGCTGGTCGTGTTGCTGCTGGCCACCACCGAATAGAGCGTGCCCGATACGCCGGACGGATCGGCGGCGGTGATGAGGAACGGCGCCGCGAGGCCGGAGAGCGAGACGCTATAGGTGCCGTTGGTTCCCGACGTGGCGGAGGCGGTCTTGCCGTTGGCGTCGGTCACCGTGACCGTGGCGCCGGTGAGCGCAGTGCCGATAGCGACGGTACCCGTCATCGAGGTGGCGGCCGCCGTCGTGGGCTGGGTC
>JBAWAV010000554.1:0-8327 GCA_049589475.1 Mycobacterium sp. | reverse complement strand
TCCTCGTCGACGATGTCGATGCCGAGTACGGGCGGTTGGGTCGGCAGTTGGACGATGTCGTCACCGAGCCGACAACCATGCCCTGGGGTAACCGCGCGCTGATCTTCCGAGATCCCGACGGCAACCTAGCGGCATCGGCATCGCTCATGGGTGACATGTAACCATGCGCACCTCTGAGTTTCGTTTCGGCGGTGGTGCTAGCCCCGAACCGCGTCGACCGTCCAGGCCGGCAGGATCGGCGCCCGGGTCAGGAAATGATCGCCCTGACCGATGCTGCGCAGCAGTTCCTGTGTGCGCAGGATGCAACAGGCCATCCGGACCATGGCGAACACCTCGTACCAGTGCAGGTCGACGAGAGGTCGTCCGATCATCTCCTCGTACCGGCGGATCACTCGCGCACGGCTGTCGAATCCGGGTAGCTCGGGATCGAGGTCAATGCCGTTGACCTCCAGCGTCTGCCTGCGCGTGGCGAGCCACCAGGCGAAGTCGGTCTCTGCCGGGCACAGACACGCCTGCTCCCAGTCCAATGCGCCGACAATCTGCCCGGCATCGTCGAAGATCGCATTGGACAGCCGCGCGTCATTCCAGCAGATACTCAATTGGCTTATCTGCGTTGGCATGTGGTGGACCAGCCACTCGAATGCCTGGGACATGACGTCGGGAACCTTGTCGGCGGTTCCCCATTGCGCGTAGTCGCGCCACCAGGTGAGCTCGGCGACGACGCCGCCGCCCCCGGGTCTCGCCAGCCAGGACGCCTCGTCGACCGGAACACGGTGCAGTGTCGCGAGCGTCTCGAGGAACGAGTCGTGCGCGCGTCGCTGCACGGTGGGACCGGCATCGTGCAGCCAGCCTCGCGTCGCATACGAGGTGTCCGACGGTGTATGGCCGACAATCCTAGGCATCACAAGGAATTTCGAGCCGATCCATTCGACGTCGGGTTCATACCAGATGGGCGACGGTGTGGGGATTCCGTGTTCGTGCAACAACTCCTGCGTGCGGGTCTGGGTACCGAGGTCGTAATGCGGGAAGATGCCGCCGCCCGCGGGCGGAATCCGGATGACGTACTCGTTGGTGGTCCCGCCGACCTCGGCGGTGAAGATGAGGCTTTCGCTCGACCAGCCCGCAGCCTTGTTGGCCGCGCGTAAGTCCGACACCACCGCCTGGTCGGAGAACCTCTGCTCGAACCACTCCTGAAGTCGCGTCCGGGTGGTTGCAAGGTCGCGCTGTGTCATAGCGATGCCTGCCACGCCGACAACATTTACATACGACGCATCCGATGTAAAGCAAATACCGTTTACGTCTGGCCGTGCAGATGTAATACGATCCCGGGGTGACCGAATCAGGCCCGCGTACCTTCGGGGACATTGAGGACGCATCGCATCCGCTGGCTGTTCTCGTCCACGGCTTCCCCGACACTCCTCACACTTGGCGGCATCTCGGTCCCGAACTCGCCCATCGTGGGTACCGCGTCGTCGCCCCCTGGCTGCCGGGCTACCAGACGCCCGTCGGCAAGCCGATCAGCGTCGGCACCTATGCGCGCACCATTCTCGACGTGGGTCGCCGGCACCGGGCCGACGAGCGCGCGGTGCTCATCGGGCACGATTGGGGCGCGATCGGCGGCTACGCGGCTGTCGCGTTCGAGCCTGAGGCGTTCAGCCGTTTCGTCGCGCTCGCGGTGCCTCCGACTGCCGCGCTGGCCACCGGCATCTTCAGCTACCCCCAACTGAAGCGATCGTTCTACATCTGGTTCATCCAGCAGGTGGGCCTGGCAGAGGGCGTGGTACTCGGGCCGGGCTTTTTCGAATCGCTTTGGGCGGACTGGTCACCGGGCTACGACCCGACCGAGGATCTCGCTGAACTGCGACGATATGTCAACGCCGACAACATCGCCGATGTCATCGCTCCCTATCGTGCGTCGTTCAACGCGACTCCCGAGTTCGCCGACCCTGATGCGGAAGCCGAAGCAGCGGCGAGCATGCATCCACCGCCGGTGCCGACGTTGTATCTGCACGGCGCCACGGACGGGGCGCTCGGTGTCGACATCCTCGCCGATGTCGACACACACCTGCCCACCGTCGGCTCGGTATTCGAAATCATTGACGGCGTAGGCCATTTCCTTCATTTGGAGCAGCCGGACCTGATCGCCGCCAAGATCACCGACTGGCTGGCCGGCTAGCCGGCGGCGGCGCGAGACAGCCGCCGCCGAGATTTGCCGAGGCCAGCGGCATGACGCAACTCGGCAAGGAACTGATCGGGGCTTCCGCTTGCAATCATGTAGTGGCACACGGCAATCCGAACGACGGCGGCTGCGGCGATGTCGCTGTCCTCGCCGGGGATGATCCGTGCGACGCGCTCGTGCATGATCGGCAGCACCCGCTTCATCTGATGCAAGACGTGCTCGGGTTCGATGTCGGCGAGCGACCCCAGCGAGTAGTCGCTCTGGAATGCGACGATGAAACGCAACGCGGCGTCCAACCGGTTGGGGCCGCTGAGCCCGGCCATCGCCGCGGCGATGCCCGAGTCGAAGTTGTCCTGTTCGTAGAGGCCGAACGCCTCCAACAGACCTTCCTTGGAACCGAAATACCGGTACAGCGTCGGGCGCGACACCTTGGCCTCGGCGGCGACGTCGGACAGTTGTAGTTTGCGTCGCCCGTCTCGCGCCAGCACGACGAACGTGGCCGCGAGGATCCGCCGCCGCGTCGACTGTTCGGCGCCAAGAAACGGGTGAGTCGCCACGATCACCCACTTTACATTCAGTGGGCCAAATGTCACACTGGCGGCTGTCCGGTGGCGCTACGCGAGTCAACGGGGAGGTGGCAACCGATGACGACGCTCGTGATACGCAAGATCCCGTGGGAGTTCGATTCTTCGGTGCCGTTCCTGTGGCAGCCGGCCAACCCTGACTTCGGGTTGTTCTGCAATGTGTTCACCTTCATCGCAGTGCCTTTCGAGCGTTACATCGTCAATGTGGTGCGCCAGGCGGCCGATAAGCTGGGCGAAGACCCCGAGGTTGCGTCCGAGGCGGACGCCTTTCTTCGCCAGGAGGCGCAGCATGCCTCCGCTCATCGCAAGCACATGCTGGCGCTGGTGGCGCGTTATCCCGAACTCGAACGTTGCTACACCGACGCCTGCGATGCCTACGACGGGCTGTTGGAAGAACAACCGATCGAGTTCCACGCCGCCTATATCGCCAACCTCGAGGCGACGTTCACGCCATTGTTCAAAGTGATTCTAGACAACCGGGATTCGCTGTTCGGTGGGGGAGATCAGCGCGTCGGTTCTCTGATGATGTGGCACTTCGTCGAGGAGATCGAGCATCGCAGTTCAGGGCTGGTGCTGTGCAAGCACATCAACCCCGACCCGTGGTATCGGGTCAAGCAGATCCGCCGCACGTTTCGTCACGTCGGAGCGATGGCCGAGAAGGTGGCCGCAACCATTGACGAGGTCGTCCCGTTCGAGGACCGCGTTACGTCGGCACGCGAGGTGTTGTCGAACCTGCTCTACGACGAGTTCCGGTACCGGACACCGGGCGGTCGTCGTCGGCGCGCGCGCCGTAATGGGCCGCCCACGCTGTTCCATGCGGTGCCGACCGGCGAACTGATGACAATGATTTGGCGGCTATGGCTTTCGCAGACGCCATACCATGATCCTGCTGACCAGCCGTTGCCGCACTGGGCCGATAGCTGGATGCGCGAGTACGACAAGGGTACCGATATGACGAGATTCGCCGGAGAAAGCTGATCGCCTTGCTGTCAACGAATTACGGCGCGCTGGTGCCGGAGGACGAACTGCTCACGCACCAGATCGTCGACACGTTCGCGTCCGTCAGCCAGTCGGACCCGTCATGGACGGAGAAGATCTGGACGATTGCCCACGCCCGCGACAACTCCCTGCAGGTCGTCCTCGGCATCGGCAAGTACACCAACCGCGGAGTCTTCGACGGTGCCGCCGGCGTGTGCCGCGGCACCGAGCAGTGGACCGTGCGCGGCGGGCGCAGGCTTTCCTCCGATCCCGCCGGCACCCAGGTCGGGCCGATTCACTACCGGGTCGTCGAACCGCTGCGAGCGATCCGGATCAGCCTCGATGCATCGGAGCACGCCCCGATCGCCTTCGACGTCGAGTTGCGCGGCAGCTTCACCGCCGCACTCGAGGATCCGTGGCCCGACCGCAGTCCAGACGGTTACCGCGTGACCCACAATGTGTTGCGCTATCACCAGATTGGCGTCGCGACGGGTTGGGTGGACGTCGAGGGTACGCGCACCGAGATCGAGGCAGACAACTGGATTTCGATCCGGGACCATTCCTGGGGTCTGCGGCCGGGCGTCGGCAAACCGATTCCCGGATTGCCGCGCGGTGGCCGGAAGATCAAGCAGATGTTCATGACCTGGCTGCCGATGACGATGACACGCCCGGACGGCTCGAGCTACTCGCTGTTCGTGATGTACCAAGAAGAACGCGGCGACGGCTTCCTCGAGATCCGTTGTCAGGCAGAGCAGCAGAACGACGACGGCACGTCGCACCGGTTCGCGTCGGTGGAGCAGGACATGCACTTCCAGGACGGCAATCGCCGTTTCACGCACGGCACGATCACGTTGATCGACACCGACGGCGCGAAGCGGCCGTTGACGATCACCGCCGCCGGCCCGACGGGCTTTCATCTGGGCACCGCAGGTTATTACGGCTGGAACGACTGGGTCTACGGCGAGTGGGTCGGCGAGCAGAGGGTCGAAGGCGGCCACGTCACCGGCGCCGACAAGCCTGAGAATGCCCGCACACTGCATCAGTTGCGGGATCTTCTTGTTCGCGTCGAGGATCCTGTCGGCGGTGGAACCGGATTCGGCAATGCTGAGACCTTTGCATTCGGCGCGTTCCCCGAGCGCGGGTTGACCGCGGAGAACTCATTCCTGTGAGAGTCGCGGTCGTCGGAGCCGGGCCTGGTGGCATCGCGATGGGGATCCAGCTCGCGGACGCCGGCCACGACTTCACCATCTTCGATCGTGGCGACGGTTTCGGCGGAACCTGGCGCAACAACACCTATCCCGGTGCGGCCTGCGACGTCCCCTCGCACTTCTACTCCTACTCGTTCGCGCTGAACCCGCGGTGGAGCAAGACGTTCGCCAACCAGCCGGAGATCCTCGCCTACCTGGAGAGGGTGGCAGGCGAATACGGGCTGGAGAGTCACCTCGTCGGCAACTCGCGCGTCACCGAATTGCGTTGGGCCGACGACACGCAACGGTGGTCGGTCACCTCAGCCGACGGAGCGACCGACCAGTTCGATGCCGTCGTGACGGCGGTCGGCATGCTCGACGTTCCCAACATCCCCGAGATTGCCGGAGCAGAACGGTTCCGGGGGCGTACGTTCCACTCGTCGGACTGGGATCACGCCAAATCGACTGCGGGCGAACGCGTCGCGTCGATCGGCACTGGGGCGAGCGCTATCCAATACGTACCGGAGATTGCCGCCGAAGCCGCACAACTGACGGTGTTTCAGCGCACGCCGATCTGGGTCAGCCCCCGCTACGACGAACCGTTCACCCCGGAGCAACACGCGCTCTTCGAGAGCGACCCCGACGAGGCCCGCAAAGTCCGCGCCGAAGCCTTCCTGGCCTACGAGGCCGCCAACTTCGATGCCGATTCCGAGATGACGCAAGGACTCACGGACATGGCTCGCGAGTATCTGACCCGCAAGGTCGCCGATCCGGAACTGCGCGCCAAGCTCACCCCGTCGTACCCGGTCGGCTGCAAGCGCCCCCTGCAATCTCGCGCCTGGTTCCCGACGTTCGCGCGCCCGAACGTGACCCTGGAAACGACGCCGATCGTCGAGTTCACCGAACGAGGCCTGCGCACCGCCGACAGAATCGAGCACGACTTCGACACCGTCATCTACGGCACCGGCTTTCACGCGGCCGACTACTTGCTCAGCCTCGACGTGTACGGCACCGGTGGCCGCCGGCTGCGTGACGACTGGCGCGAGGGCGCCGAGGCGTACCTCGGCACCGTCGTTCCTGGCTACCCAAACCTGTTCACGCTGTACGGGCCTAACACCAACGGGGTCACGTCCATTATCTACATCCTGGAGGCGCAGGCCGAATTCGTCCGCCGCATCCTCGACACCATGGTGGCCGACGACGTCCGCGCCGTGGATATCAAGCGCGACGTGCACGACAACTACAACGCCGAGATCCAGCGAGCGATGCAGGGCACCGTGTGGCTGGCGAACTGCAACAGCTACTACCGGCACGCCAACGGCAAGGTCGTCACCCAGTTTCCCTACAGCGGAACCACATTCGTAGACATGTTGGCTCGGGTCAAGCTGGATGAATTCGACCGGAAGGGATGATCGCGTGCAGGGAATCCACCACGCGGCGATAGTCACCGCCGACGTCGACGCCTCGCTGCGGTTCTGGCGCGACGGGCTCGGCTTCACCGAGCTGTTCGACCATACCTTCACCGGCGACTGGAGGACATTGTTCGCGGCCGACACCGATCAGCTGCGGTCTATCTTCCTGGGCGATCCGGAGAACCCGGAGACCGGCATCGTTGAACTCGTCGTGCTGGAGGGCAGCCGAGCGGCGCCTGCGCGGCCGGACGGTCCGGCGTTCGGATTCTTCTTGTTGTCGTTGCAACGCGACGTCGACGCGACGCTGGCGACGTTGGCGGGCCTGGGATTTGACGACGGGGTGCGGCGAATCGACATGCCCGCCCCGGGCGGCAAGTGCGTCGACATGGCCGTACTCAACGCTCCCGACGGGGTCCGCGTCGAGCTGATCGGCCCGCCGCGATGACCGCCGTCGTCACCGGCGGCGGATCCGGCATCGGGCTTGCGGTCACCGAGCGGCTGCGTGCGGCCGGCGAAGACGTCGTCGTCTGGGACGTCGACGGCGGTGACATCGACTGCGACATCAGCGATTCCGACTCGGTGTCCGCCGCGATCGACCGAACGGTCGCCGACCACGGGGCACTGGACCGGCTTGTGGCGTGCGCCGGAATCGGCGCATCAGGTCTGCTGCTCGACCAGACACCCGACGACTGGCAGCGGGTCATCGGCACCAACCTGACCGGGACGTGGCTGACCATGCGTGCGGTCGCGCGAGCGATGGTCGATCAGGGTTCGGGCGGGTCGATCGTCGCGGTGTCCAGCATCAGCGGCACGCTTGCCGATCGGGACATGGGCGCTTACTGCGTGTCCAAGGCGGGCATCGACATGCTGGTGCGGGTTGCGGCGCAGGAGTGGGGCGTGCACGGCATCCGCGTCAACGCCGTCGGCCCGGGTGTGACCCGCACGCCGATGCTCGCCAACCCCGAGCAATTGCCCGGCTGGGTCGACGGCCTGACCGAACGTACTCCGCTGGGCCGGCTCGGCGAGGCCGACGATATCGCCGAAGCGATCGTCGCGGTGCTCGAATTGTCCTGGGTCACAGGGCAGACCGTCTTCGCCGACGGCGGACTGGCGTTGCACAGCCCCATCGACTCCTACGGGCAGCTGCAACGCGTGATGGCGCGGCGGTCTCGCTAGCCCCCCAGGTCTCGGCAGTCCGAGTGTCGGCGGGCGTCTTTATCATCAGCGCATCGTGAAGGTCACCTACCTCTTCCTCCCGGTCTACTTCGGGCTGTTGGCGGGCGTGCTCGGCCACGGCGTCTGGACGGGTGTGGCCGGTGCACTCGTCGGTCTGGTGCTGGCCGTGGTGTTGTCGGCGGAGGCCATCCGGCGCCCAGGGTCGAGCATGGAGTCGATCGACGCGATGACCGGCGTCGAGTTCGAGAATTACGTCGCCGCTCGCCTGCGACGCGCCGGCTGGCGGGTCGACTTCACCTCGGCGACCGGCGACTACGGCGTCGACTTGATCGCCGTGAAGGACGGCAAATCGGTCGCGGTCCAGTGCAAGCGCTACGGCAACCCGGTGGGCGTCGCGGCCGTGCAGCAGGTCGTTTCCGGCGCACGCCACCACGACTGCAGCAAGAGCATCGTCGTGAGCAATCAGGAGTTCACCCGGGCGGCCAAGCGATTGGCCTACACCCATGGCTGCCAGTTGATTGGCCGCAAGGCGCTGGAGTCGTGGGTGCCGCCTCCTGTGCGACGGGCGGTTTAGGGCGTGCGCGGTGTCCGGCTGAGGCAAACTCTGGGACATGGCCCGACGAGCGAGCATCCTGACGGTCGCGGTGTCCGCACTGTGTTTGGCAGGTGGCGTGGCTCAGGCGGCCCCGGCGCCCACTTATCACTGGTGTCCGGGCAATGCATGGGATCCGGGCTGGAGCCCGGTCCTGGACTGGAACTGGGATCAGTGCCACGACTGGCAGCGCGCGGGCGGCCCGGCTCCGTTCAGCGC
>JBAWAV010000553.1:0-2426 GCA_049589475.1 Mycobacterium sp. | reverse complement strand
CATCATGTTGCGTCCAACGTGGTTTTCACGTACGTCGACGAACTCGACAACGACGGGATCGTGCTACGGCATTTGTGTTCTCGCTGTGCCCGTCTCGCTCGCGCCGAGCCGGTGTGCCGGGTCTGCGGGGAACGCATTAGCTAGACGGCGGCTGGATGGCGGCATGAGAACCTGCGGCGCCGCCACCCCGCCGCACCCCTCGCCGCCGTTTGATCACGTCACAGCGGTCGAAAAGAACCCCGCAGAGCGCGCCCTATTGGTTGCAGACGGTCACGAAGATAGGGCTTCCGCCGCCGCCGCCTCGCCTGCCGCTGTCGGTGCCGGGAATGGTTGCGGTGCTTCCCGGCGCGGCGGGCACGGTGCCGGAGGTGTTGGTGTGCGTGAGGTTGAACTCGCCGCCATCGACGGTTCTGTGCCAGTTGACCGCACCATCCTGGTACCAGTAAGTCACGTTACTGTCGTAGGTGATGCCGAGATAGTTGGTGTCTTCGTGGCTGCTGGCGCTCAGTTGTGTTCCATTGAGGGGCAAACAACCCGCGACGTTGACGTTAGCGGCCGCATTAGGGCTGACCGCCAAGGTGACTGCTGAGGCGGCGACCGCCATCACGGTGTCTGCGGCGAAGCTGCGCCGAGGAAATCTCAGGTTGTGCCACATTGCACACCTCCTCCAAATTTCGTTAACCCGACGCTAACGGCGAACTGTCAAGTGCACGTTTCAATCAACTGTGGACTATGTCCGAGGCACCTGTGTTCTCGCTGCGCCCGTATCGCACGCGAAGGAAAGGAAACGGGCTGATAAATGCAACCCTGGCCGTCGCCGTCACACCCGCTCAACCGCTGAGCATGTGTGATCTGCCGACGACTCGTGTCACGCGAACGGCGTGGCGTTCGCAGACTGGAACCTGAACACCGGTAACCCCACCTGGAACGCCCTGAAAAGCGACTTTGGTCGCCTGGAGATGCGGTTCCAGCGCGACATGGATGCTCGATTCACGAGCGCACCACGATTGCGGCACGTGCTCGCTCTTTTTATCCTGGGGCATACTGCTGCTGTACTGACACCCTTGCGGCGCAAGGAATGTGCAGTTCAGGTGCTTAATCGGCTCACACGTCGTAGTAGAGCGCGAACTCGTACGGGGTGGGGTGCAGGTTGTACGGCGCAAGCTCGTAGTCGCGTTTGTAGTTGATCCACGTCGCGATCAGGTCAGGCGTGAACACGCCTCCCTCGGTGAGGTATTGGTGGTCTTCCTCCAGCCGGTCGATCACTGCGGACAGTTGGGTCGGGGCCTGCGGGATGTCCGCGGCCTCTTCCGGCGGAAGCTCGTAGAGGTCCTTGTCGACCGGGGGAGGCGGCTCGATCTTGTTCTTGATGCCGTCCAGGCCGGCCATCAGCATCGCCGAGAACGACAGGTAGGGGTTGCCCGAGGCGTCAGGACATCGGAATTCAAGTCGCTTGGCCTTGGGGTTGCTACCGGTGATCGGGATGCGGACGCAGGCCGAGCGATTGCGTTGGCTGTAGACCAGGTTGATCGGCGCCTCATACCCGGGCACCAAGCGCTTGTAGGAATTGACCGTGGGATTGGTGAAGGCCAGCAACGACGGGGCGTGATACAGCAGCCCGCCGATGTAGTGCCGCGCCATGTCCGACAGGCCGGCGTAGCCCGCGTCGTCGTAGAACAGCGGGACGCCGTCCTTCCACAGAGATTGGTGCGAGTGCATGCCGGAGCCGTTGTCGCCGAACAGCGGCTTGGGCATGAAGGTGACGGACTTGCCGTTCTGCCATGCGGTCTGTTTGACGATGTACTTGAACATCTGGTGGTCGTCGGCCGCGTGCAGCAACGTGTTGAACTTGTAGTTGATCTCGGCTTGGCCGCCGCTGCCGACCTCGTGGTGGCCCTTCTCCAGCCTGAAGCCGGCATTCGTCAGGTGGGTCAGCATCTCGTCGCGCAGGTCGACGTAGTGGTCGGCGGGGGCCACCGGGAAATACCCGCCCTTGGGGCGGACTTTGTGGCCCAGGTTGGGGCTGCCGTCCGGCTCGGTTTCCGCTCCGGTGTTCCACCACCCCGATGTGGCGTCGACCTTGTAGAACGATTCATTGGTGCGTGAGTCGAAGCTGACCGAGTCGAAGATGTAGAACTCGGCCTCCGGGCCGAAATACGCGGTGTCGGCGATACCCGAGCTGATCAAGTAGTTCTCCGCTTTGCGAGCGACGTTGCGCGGGTCGCGAGAGTACAGCTCGAGGGTGAAGGGGTCGTGCACGGAGAAGTTCACGATCAGCGTTTTGGCGTTGCGAAACGGGTCGATGGTCGCGGTTTCCGGATCGGGAAGCAGCAGCATGTCGGACTCGTGGATGGACTGGAATCCGCGAATCGACGAGCCATCGAAAGCCAGCCCGTCCTCGAACACGGTTTCGTCGAAGGCATAAA
>JBAWAV010000552.1:0-2023 GCA_049589475.1 Mycobacterium sp. | reverse complement strand
TGGCACCTGGCTGCACTGGGCGCTGTTCGGCGGCGACTTCCCGTGTGGCGGCGCGGGGAATGACTGCACCGCAGCGGGTTACATCGTCCCGCGGATGTACGGCCTGCATATCCTGCTGTTGCCGGGCATCATCCGGGCGCTGATCGGGGCGCACCTGGCGTTCGTGTGGTTCCAGAAGCACACCCAGTTCCCCGGCCCCGGCCGCACCGAACACAACGTCGTCGGCGTCCGCGTGATGCCGGTATTCGCCGTCAAGTCCGGTGCTTTCTTCGCACTGACCACCGGCGTGCTCGGTCTGATGGGCGGCCTGCTGCAGATCAACCCCATCTGGAATCTGGGCCCCTACAAGCCATCTCATGTTTCCGCGGGCTCACAGCCAGACTTCTACATGATGTGGCCTGACGGGCTGGCCAGGCTCTGGCCGGCGTGGGAGTTCTACTTCTTCCACCACACCATTCCCGCTTCGGTTTGGGTCGGGATACTCATGGGCCTGATCTTCGTGGTCTTGATCGTCTATCCGTTCCTGGAGAAGCGGTTCAGCGGCGACACAGCGCACCACAACCTGCTGCAGCGCCCGCGTGACGTACCGGTACGGACCGCTATCGGCGCCATGGCGATCGGGTTTTACATGGTGCTGACGCTGTCGTCGATCAACGACATCATCGCGTACAAGTTCCACATCTCGCTGAATGCGACGACGTGGATGGGGCGCATAGGCATGGTGGCGCTTCCGCCGCTGATCTACTTCATCACCTACCGGTGGTGTGTCGGCTTGCAGCGCAGCGACCGCGCCGTTCTCGAGCACGGCGTCGAAACCGGCATCATCAAGCGACTCCCGCACGGCGCCTACATCGAACTGCACCAGCCACTCGGGCCCGTCGACGAGCACGGCCACCCCATTCCGCTGGAATACCAGGGAGCCCCGGTGCCGGTGAAGATGAACAAGCTGGGCTCCGCCGGGTCGCCGGGCTCCGGCAGCTTCCTCTACGCCGACCCGGCCGCCGAGGCCGACGCGCTGAGCGAAGCCGCCCACGCCTCCGAACAGCGCGCGCTCACTGCGCTGCGGGAGCACCAGGGCAACGGCAACGGCAACGGGTCATCGAACGGTCATCACTGACGCTGATCGCGCTACGCGGCAAGCATGCCGCGCAGTTGCCGTACATGCCGCCACGGAATGAGCGGCATGACCAGCGTGATCGCCCCGGCAACGCCGTAAGCGATCCAGGAGAGGCCGTCGTGGCCGATCGCCATCGAATAGGTCGCAGTAGCCACCGCCAGTAATGCGGCGCCCATGGTGCCTATCAGCGCGGCCGTGCCGCGCAGCCAGAAACGGTTCACCACAGCGTCGGACAGCGCCGGTCGCAGCGTGGTCAACCGCTCGGTGGCGCCGTGCGCGGACTGAACGTCCAACTGCCCGGGCGACCTGATCGACTGCGCAGTCGATTTGCGGGCCGGCATTCGAGCGACTGGTCCGTCGGGGGTGATGCGCCGGGCGCGCAGCAGCATCGGAATCGCCGCCAGGATGATCAGCGCGGAGATGATGATGATCGCGTAGAGCACCGAAGAGGTGTGCGGATTCCCTTTGGCCTCATGAAAACCCCGGCCCAGGTCCATCAGTGCGACCAAGGCAGCCACGCTCATCCCCACCAGGGTCAGCCAGATCGCCGCACACGATCCGAGCACGATGCGATCAGCGGTGACCGGGGTGACCTTGCTGCGTGCGCCCCACGCTTGCGAATACCTGTCGATCATCCGCAGGTCGCCTGCGGCTGGTTGTTCTCGTTGTCGGCCAACACTTTCCCGTCACTGGTGGTGATCTTGCAGTTGAGCTTGCTCAGCCGCAGCAGACTCGTCGCCTCGATCGAGCCGACCTCGGACTGCGAAATCGGCGTCAGCGTGATCGTCCACGGGATGTACACGTTGGGCATGATCCGTCGCATCCCTGACCCGTCTGTGTAGGAGATGGTGATCTGGTCGAACGGCGCCTTGGTGCCGGTCACCGAGTAGGTGACCTGCTTGGGAC
>JBAWAV010000551.1:0-8486 GCA_049589475.1 Mycobacterium sp. | reverse complement strand
CCCGATGGCCAGTCGACCATGTCATGGTCCACCGCCGCCCCGCCCGGTCCGCCCGCCCGGCCGGCGCCGCCTCCCGCTCCGCCCATTCCGCCCCGGCGGACCGCTCCGCCTGTCCGGCCGCCGCAATCACCGTCGGAGTATCCGACCAACGTGCAGAATCCACCGCCGCCGGCCGGACCGCCGTCCGACCAGACCACGGTCGTCAACGCCCGGCCGGCGCCGCCGCTGAACCACGTCCCGCCCACCGAGGCCACCATGCTCGACGTGCGATCGGGCGATGCCGCGAACTTTGCGACCAGATTCGTCAAACGGCTGTCCCCCCGGTCGACACCGGCCGTCAAACCGGCCGGCACAGTGACGATCGGCCGCGCGACCGACAACGACATCGTGATCCCAGACGTACTGGCTTCCCGGTATCACGCGACGTTGACTCTGACGCCGCTGGGCACCGAGATCCGCGACACCAGCGTCAACGGGACGTTCGTGAACGGCACCCGAGTCGGGTCGGCGATCTTGAGCGACGGCGACGTGGTCACCATCGGCAATGTCGACCTGGTCAACAACGGCGGACTGCTGGTCCGCCGCAGTGACACCGAGGCGGCGACCCGCACCGGCGGTCTGGAGGTGCGCGGTGTCCAGTACGTCGTCGACGGCGGCAAACAACTGCTCACCGATATCTCACTGACCGCGCGTCCTGGCACGCTGACCGCGGTCATCGGCGGATCGGGCGCAGGCAAGAGCACGTTGGCCCGGCTGATCGCCGGTTACACGACGCCCACGTCGGGTTCGGTGACGTTCGAGGGGCACGACATCCACTCTGAGTACGCGTCGCTGCGCAGCCGGATCGGGATGGTTCCACAGGACGACGTGGTGCACCGGCAGCTGACGGTGAATCAGGCGCTCAGTTATGCCGCCGAACTGCGCCTGCCGCCGGACACCAGCAAGGGCGACCGCACCAAGGTCGTCAACCAGGTCCTCGAGGAACTCGACCTGACCAAGCACGCCGACACCCGCGTCGACAAGCTCTCCGGTGGGCAGCGCAAACGCGCGTCGGTGGCTCTGGAGCTGTTGACCGGGCCGTCGCTGCTGATCCTCGACGAACCCACCTCCGGCCTGGACCCGGCGCTGGACCTGCAGGTGATGTCGATGCTGCGACAGCTCGCCGACGCCGGTCGCGTGGTGCTGGTCGTCACGCATTCGCTGTCCTATCTCGACGTTTGTGACCAGGTGCTGCTCGTCGCGCCGGGCGGCAAGACCGCCTACTGCGGCCCGCCGGACGGCATCGGCGATGTCATGGGCACGACCAATTGGGCGAAGATCTTCAGCCAGGTGGGCGCCGACCCGGAAGAAGCCAACCGGCGATTCCGGGAGCGCGAGCAGCAGCAACCGCCCGCACAGACCGGCAAGCCGGCCGACTTGGGCGAACCCGTGCACACCAGCGTGCGCCGCCAGATCTCGACGATCGCCCGCCGGCAGGTCCGCCTCGTCATCGCCGACCGCGCGTATTTCGCCTTCCTGGCGCTGCTGCCGTTCATCCTGGGTGCGCTGTCGCTGACCGTGCCGGGAAGCACCGGCTTCCAGACCCCCGGCCCGCACGCCGCGACACCCGACGAGGCTGCGCAGATCCTGGCCCTGCTGATGCCCGCGGCCGCTTTCATGGGCACCGCGCTGACCATTCGCGACCTGGTCGGCGAACGCCCGATCTTTCAGCGCGAGCAGGCGGTGGGGTTGTCGACCACCGCCTACCTGTTGGCCAAGACGCTGGTGTTCTGCGGGTTCGCGATTCTGCAGGCGGCGCTCATCACCGCGATCGTGGTGGGCGGCAAGGGGGCACCCGCCCACGGCGCGGTGCTGCTGGGTCACTCGACGCTCGCGGCCACCGCCGAGCTGTTCATCACCGCCGCCGCGACCTGCGTCGCCTCGGCGGTCCTCGGCTTGGCCATCTCATCGCTGGTCCGTTCCGGTGAGCAGATCATGCCGTTGTTCGTGGTCGCGGTGATGGCGCAGTTGGTGCTGTGCGGCGGCATGGTGCCGGTGACCGGACGGCTCGGCCTGGACCAGCTGTCCTGGGCGATGCCCGCGCGGTGGGGCTACGCGGCGGCGGCGTCGACTGTAGACGTCCGGCACCTGGTTCCGCCGACGATGCTGCCGCAGGACCAGTTCTGGCAGCACACCCGGCATTTCTGGCTGCTCGACATGGGCATGCTGGCCGGGCTGACCGTGATCTACGCCGGCTTCGTCCGGTGGAAGATCCGGCTCGGACGCTGACGCCATGCACCCGCCCAAGCACGAGACGTTCGACCTGCGCGCCCGGACCAACACCGACCCGAAGGGCATCGTGCGGGCCGTGGATGAATACGTCGTGCAGCCGTGGGGCCTGTACGTGGCCCGGCCCACCCCTGGCCGGGCGCAGTTCCACTACCTGGAGTCGTGGTTGTTGCCGTCACTGGGACTGCGGGCAACGGTCTTTCACTTCAACCCCGGTCACGAACGCGACCAGGACTACTACCTCGACGTCGGCGAATACACCCCTGGTCCCGACGTGTGGAGCGCCGAAGACCACTACCTCGACCTGGTGGTCCGCACGGGCCGCGAAGTGGTGTTCGCCGATACCGACGAACTGTTGGAAGCTACGCGGCACGGCCTGCTGGGGCCGGGGGTCGCCGAGCAGGCCGTGCAGCGCGCCGTGCATGCCGTCGACGGCTTGGCCCGCAACGGCTACGACCTGAATGCCTGGCTCGTCGGCGAGGGTATCCAGCTCGTTTGGCGCTAGCGAATTCTGTTGCAGTACAGCGAGTTCAGACGGTAAGCAAGCGGTCGAAGAATTCGCGGTAATGCATCAGAGCCACCCGCAGGTCTTCGGTGGAGGCGTCCTCGCCTCGCGACCATTGTTCTTCCAGACGCGAGCGTGCGTCGGCGAATCCGGTCGTGAGTTGCTCGACCACATCGGAAACCAGATGGTCTGCTTTCTGGACGCATTCCTTCGGATTGTCGACGAACGCGGCTTGAACGCCGGCCCACCGTGCCCGCAGATCCGCAACATCGTCGCCAGCGAAAAGCGTTTCACTGGTTGGTATTTCGTGCTGCGGTGTACCCGCGTCGACGTCGTCGGCAGCGGGTGCCGGCGCACGCGTGGCCGCCATGCTCTCCTCGTCGACCCGCGGTTCCTCTGTCACAGGCACTGCGGCCCCATCGGGCGCGTCACTCAGTTGGTGTTGTTCATGGGTGGTCATGCGGTTGCCTCCTGTGCTGCTTGGTTGTCGGTCGGCGTTTCCAGCAGCCTTTCGAACAGCGCCCGGTAATGCACGAACGCTTCTCGCTGCTGCTCGGTGTCGGCATGCTGCTCCGAGACGTGAATTCCGTGAGCAGCGCGGTAGTCGTCGACGATCTGCGGGTGGTCGACGGAGATGTCCGCGGCCCGCCGGTCGAAATCGTCGACGGGATAACCCCGTTGGCGCATTACCTCCGTCACCAAGCGGTCGGCGACGCCGACGGCAGATGCGGGGTTGTCCACGAATCCGGCCTGCACCTCTTGCCAGCGGGCGGTGAACTCCGAGAGCGCCGATGGTGTGAGAGGGACGATGTCGAGCTTGTCCCGCTTGCGTTCCCGTGTCGTGAGTTCACGCACGGCGCCTTTCTCACTGCCGGTCTCGGACACCACCCGCTCGTATTCGGTGCCGTAGTGCTGTTTGAGCCGCTTCGTTTTGAAGCGAAAACTCACCATGCTCACTGCCACTATCACCGCGACGAGTGCCACAACGGCGCCGACCGCGATCGCTATCCATATCCACGTGGGCATCACACACTCCTTTCAGACGTACGTCTAATAGCCCGTCGCGCGGTGCCGCAAACGTGTTTTGGTGATGTGCGGCACAATCGCGCCTCCGTTCAGAAGTAATGGCGACGGCCGCCGATGGCGCGTCCGGTGGAGCCCAGGATGGCGAGGATGGCGCCGACGACGAGCGCGACGATGCCGAGGGTCCACAGGATGGAGATCTTGAGAACGAATCCTGCGATCAGCAGGATGATGCCGAGAGCGATCATGATTGAGCCTTTCCTCAGGTGATGGTTGACCGATGTCGGACGGCCGACCCGAGTACAAGTCGACCACCCGAAAGGGGGGTACAACTACACCCCTAGGGAGGTAATCTTTGTCGGCATGCCGCACCGTGTCAGCGCGCCGATCACCGTCGCGCTTGTGGACGACTACGACGTCGTCGTGAAAGGCGTGGCCAACATGCTGGAGCCCTACCGCGACCGCATCGTCGTCGCCGAACTCGACTCCACGATGTCGGTCAAAGACCCGGTCGACATCGTGTTGTACGACTCGTTCGCTCAACCCGAATCGGATCACGAAGAGATCGGGGTTCTCGTCGCCAACCCTCGCGCACATCGAGTTGTGGTTTACACCTGGAACTTTCACCCCGAACTAGTCGAAAGCGCGCGACGGCACGGTGCTCACGGGTACCTGTCGAAGACGCTTCCCGCCCGTGAGCTGGTCGCGGCCATCGAGGCCGTCCATGCCGGTGAGCTGATCGTCAGCGAGCCAGGAGCGCGAGCACGCAGCGTGCCCGGACAAGACTGGCCCGGCCGCGGCGAGGGACTCAGCGAGCGCGAAGCGGAGATTCTCGCGTTGATCACCCAAGGCAAGAGCAACGCCGATGTTGCGCGACTCACGTATCTGAGCCCCAACACCGTGAAGTCATACATCCGCACGATCTATCGCAAGCTGGGTGTCGGCAGCCGCACGCAGGCCGTCCTGTGGGGGGTCGACCACGGGTTCACTCCCGATCACCACCGCATCGAGCATTGGCGGGGCGGTCCCTAGAGCGTGCCTCGGCCTACTTCTTGCGCGCGGTGACGAGCAGGTATTCCCAGTGCATCGTCGACGATCCGGCGAGGAACCGGCGGCCCAGATCAGCCAACGCAACGTCAAGCGCGACAACGCGGTCGGCGTCCGTCCCGATGCTGCGGTAGCTGGTGATCGTCGGGCCGTAGTTGGCCTTGAAGAAGTCGCGAAACGCCTCCCCGGTGCCGAACAGGTCGACGGTGAGCGTGCGTCGCCGCAACGCGAGATCGGTAACCCGGTCGCCCAGCAGCGCTGTGACGTGATCTTCGTTGCCCCACAACGGCGGTGCCTGCACACCGGCCGGTGGCGCCGGCATGAAGCGCTTCATCGTCACGAACATCTGGCCGATGAAGCCTTCCGGTGTCCAATTGATCATCGCGAGCGTCCCGCCGGGACGGCACACGCGGACCAGTTCGTCGGCGGCTCGTTGATGGTGTGGAGCGAACATCACCCCGACGCAGGACATGACGGCGTCAAAGTCGTTGTCGCCGAATGGTAATGCTTCCGCATCGGCCTCCACCCATTCGACCTCGACACCGCGCTCGGCAGCAGTGGTGCGTCCGACGTCCAACAATTCAGGGGTCAGGTCGCTGGCGAGCACGCGGGCTCCCTCCGCCGCAGCCGGAATGGCGGCATTGCCGGTTCCCGCGGCCACATCGAGCACCCGATCCCCTTGCCTGATGCCACTGGCTTGCACCAGCACGCGCCCGAGCGGCGACACGACGTCGCTGGCCAATGTGGGGTAATCACCGGTTGCCCAGATCGCGCGTTGTTTGGCGGCCATTTCACGATCAGCGGTGCTGGCAGCGGTCATGTCTATCTCCTCGTTCGAGCGTTGGCTACCTGACCAGCGTCCGCTGCGGGGAGTGGCGATTCCAGTATCAGATCTGAACCGGTCGCGGTTCTGAATCTGTACCGTCGCGCTCCCGGGATGTACCGTCTGACCATGCCGTCCTATGGCCAGTTCTGTCCGGTCGCCAAAGCGATGGAGCTGCTCGACGAGCGATGGACGATGCTCGTGGTGCGTGAATTGCTCGACGGCAGTAGACACTTCAACGATCTGCGTCGTGGCGTGCCCAAGATGTCGCCGGCCCTGCTGTCCAAGCGGCTGCAGACCCTGACTCGGGCAGGTCTGGTCGAACGAACCGAGGCCGACGGGCGAACGTCGTACGCATTGACGCCCAGCGGCGCGGAGCTGCACGACGTGGTGCAGGCGATCGGTGCCTGGGGTGTGCGATGGATCCCCGAGATCGGCGATCACGACCTGGACCCGCACCTGCTCATGTGGGACATCCATCGGAAGATGCCGATCGACGAATGGCCCCGCGAGCGAACGGTACTGGCGTTTCGGTTGGCGAGCGTGGCGTCGTCGAAGTCGTCATCGTGGTGGCTCGTCGTCGCCGACGGTAGAGCCGATGTGTGCGATTTCGACCCAGGCTACGACGTCACCGCGACGGTGTCGTGCACGCTGCGGGCGCTGACCGAGATCTGGCGGGGCGACGCGTCGTGGTCACATGCACTTGGGCAGGGATCGGTATCCATCGACGCGCCGTCACAGGTACGCCGGGCGGTACCGGCCTGGCTCGGTCAGTCGCGGATGGCCGCCGTCCCACGGCCCGCGCCGCTGTCTAATCGCTAGCGCGCCAACCTGATGCGTCGGCCCAGT
The DNA here is from genome assembly GCA_049589475.1 of Mycobacterium sp. Lineage (GTDB taxonomy): Bacteria > Actinomycetota > Actinomycetes > Mycobacteriales > Mycobacteriaceae > Mycobacterium. The sequence goes on along the minus strand of JBAWAV010000551.1, from coordinate 1,971 downwards.
CCCATGCCCGACGATAGGCCTCGGCAAACCACGGTTCCTTGGCGGCGACGTAGGCATCGCTACTCCCGGCGGCGGCTTGTTCGGCCCGCCGCTTGACGGCCAGATACTCCTCTTGCACAACGGGCTTGGCGACAAGCCAGTCGACGAAGAGCAGCGCGAACTGCTGATTGGGCCGGCCGTCGACGCGCAGATGCACATTTGTCGGCCGGCCGGGGTCAGCCGAGCAGTGAAGTCGCTTGTGCCACAACGACTCGTCATCGCTGTTCGGCTTGCTCACGTCAGCGGTGATCGCCATGCGCACATATCCAGCGCTGGTCAGCGCCTCAGCCAGCTCGTCGGCGACGTCGAGCGACGCGACCGTGACTTGAACGTCGATGACATCTTTGGCGTCCATTCCCGGCACAGCAGTCGATCCGATGTGATCGATGCGAACGGCCCGGTGCCCGCAGGCCGTGTTGAGTCGCGCCGTGATGCGGCGCGCCTGATCCGGCCAGGACGGGTCGTACGGCACCAGCGCAGGATCTGGGCGGGCCGGCTCGCCGGCGTCGAGATTGTGCTCGAACGGCAGGATGCGCTGGTGCCACAGCGCGCGCGCCTGCTCGACCAATTCGTCTGCGCTGCCTGAGTTGTCGAGCCACACATCGGCGACCGCGCGCCGCTGTTCCTCGGTGGCCTGCGCTGCGATTCTTGCCCGTGCGTCCTCTTCGCTGAAGCCACGGTGTTCGATCAACCGCTTGACCCGGAGGTCTTCGTCGGCGTTCACGATCACCACCAACGGGAACATCGGCGCCATACCGGATTCCACGAGAAGCGGAATGTCCTCCACGATGACGGCATCATCACCGGCCGCGGCGATCAACTCTGCCCGGCGTCGGCCGACCAACGGATGCACGATGCCGTTCAGCGTCTGACGCTTCTCGTCGTCGCTAAAGGCGATCGCGGCCAATGCCGGTCGGTTCAGCGCGCCGTCAGGGGACAGAATCTCCTCGCCGAACGCCTCGACGAGCTTGGCCAGCCCCTCGGTTCCCGGCTCGACGACCTCACGGGAGATCACGTCGCCGTCGACGACGATTCCGCCGAGTTCGCTGAATGTCGAGGACACGGTCGACTTTCCGGCGCCGATACCGCCGGACAGGCCAATGCGCAGCACCGCACCAGTGTGTCAGGACGCCGCAGGGCCGAACCGCCCGGCTCACGCCGAAACGACGAACGCCCCGGACTCTTCTGAGCCGGGGCGTTCGTTCGGGTCTGACTGTTAGGCGCTGCCCGCGAGCTTCTCCCGCAGAGCGGCGAGTTGCGCGTCGCTGGCCAGCGAGCCACCGCTCGGCTGGTCGTCGCTCGACGACGAGCCTTTGGCCTGCGGACGCTGAGCAGCCTCGGCCTCGGCCTCGGCGAACCGCTCCATCTGAGCGGTGTGCATCTTGTGCCGACGCTCGGCCTCTGCGTAGCGGGCCTCCCACTCGGTGCGCTGGCTGTCGAAACCTTCGAGCCATTCGTTGGTCTCGGCGTCGAAGCCCTCGGGGAAGATGTAGTTGCCCTGGTCGTCGTAGCTGTCGGCCATGCCGTACTTGGCGGGGTCGAACTCCTCGGTGTAGTCCTCGTTGGCCTGCTTGAGGCTCAGCGAGATCCGGCGACGCTCCAAGTCGATGTCGATGACCTTGACCATTGCGTCGTCACCGACGGCGACCACCTGGTCAGGCACCTCGACGTGGCGCTCGGCCAACTCGGAGATGTGCACCAGACCTTCGATGCCCTCCTCGACACGGACGAACGCACCGAAGGGCACCAGCTTGGTGACCTTGCCCGGCACGATCTGGCCGATCGCATGGGTGCGAGCGAAGTGCCGCCACGGGTCTTCCTGAGTCGCCTTGAGCGACAACGAAACCCGCTCGCGGTCCATGTCGACGTCGAGCACCTCGACGGTGACCTCGTCGCCCACCTGCACGACCTCGGACGGGTGGTCGATGTGCT
>JBAWAV010000550.1:0-2086 GCA_049589475.1 Mycobacterium sp. | reverse complement strand
CATCACCACATGCCATCCAGCCAGTGGCGACGCTACGACAAGATGCCGGAGCTACCTGACGGTCTGCTGGTGTGCGGCGACGCGATCTGCAGTTTCAACCCCATCTACGGACAGGGGATGACGGTGGCCGCGCTGGAGGCTGCCACGCTGCAGAAGTGTCTGCGCGGTGGCGGCAGCGATCTGTCCCGGCGGTACTTCCGCGCCTCGGCGAAGGCGATCGGCGTTGCCTGGCAGATGGCAGCGAGCTCTGACTTGACCTTCCCGGGGGTGGCAGGGCGACGGTCGAGGTGGATGCGTGTTGCTGCGCGGTTTTTGGACTGGGCGCTGACCGCGTGCGAGTCCGATCTCGTTGTCGCCGTGCGCTTCTTCAAGGTCAACGGGCTCATCTACTCGCCGATTCGCCTACTCCATCCGGCGTTTATTTGCCGGGTGGCGGCCGTCAACTTGCTGCGTCGACGACGCGATCGGCAAACCCAGCTTGCCGAAATGGTTAACCCAGCCAGCTAGGGTGTTCGCCGTGGCCGAGACCGCGCCGTTGCACGTGCAACTGATCGCCAAGACCGAGTTCGTCGCGCCGCCCGATGTGCCGTGGAGCACCGACGCCGGCGGCGGCCAGGCCCTGGTCGAGTTCGCCGGCCGGGCGTGTTATCAGAGCTGGTCCAAACCCAATCCGAAGACCGCGACCAATGCCGGCTATCTGCAGCACATCATCGACGTCGGCCATTTCTCGGTGCTCGAGCACGCGAGCGTCTCGTTCTACATCACCGGCATCTCGCGGTCGTGCACCCACGAGCTGATCCGGCACCGCCACTTCTCCTACTCGCAGCTCTCGCAGCGCTATGTGCCGGAAAAAGAGTCTCAGGTCGTCGTGCCGCCGGGCATGGAAGACGATGACGAATTGCGGCGCATCCTGGTCGAGGCCGCCGACGCCAGCCGTGCCACCTACGCCGAGCTGTTGAGCAGGCTGGAAGCCAAGTTCGCCGATCAACCCAACGCGGTATTGCGCCGCAAGCAGGCCCGTCAGGCCGCGCGCGCCGCCTTACCCAACGCCACCGAGACCCGCATCGTCGTCACGGGGAACTACCGTGCCTGGCGGCATTTCATCGCCATGCGGGCCAGCGAGCACGCCGACGTCGAGATCCGCCGGCTCGCCATCGCGTGCCTTCGGCAGCTGGTCGACGCCGCGCCCGCCGTCTTTGGCGACTTTCAGGTCTCCGCGCTGGCCGACGGCACCGAGGTGGCGACAAGTCCGCTGGCCACCGAGGCCTGAGCAATACACGCGGCGGTGCCAAATGGGGTTGCTACCGCCAGGTAATCTGGGGTCCGTGAGCACCGGCGGATTCGACGTCTACACGCGCCTGGGCACGCTGCTGACCGCCATGGCGACGCCGTTCGCCCCGGACGGATCCCTGGATCTCCCGGCCGCGGCCCGACTGGCCAACCGCCTCGTCGACGGTGGCTGCGACGGCCTGGTCATATCCGGCACCACAGGCGAGTCGCCGACCACCACCGACGCCGAAAAGCTCGCCCTGTTGCGGGCCGTTCTCGAAGCGGTGGGCGACCGCGCCCGCGTCATCGCCGGCGCGGGCAGCTACGACACCGCGCACAGCATCCGCGTGGCGACGGCGTGTGCCGCCGAGGGGGCGCATGGTCTGCTCGTGGTCACCCCCTACTACTCGCGGCCTCCGCAAGCCGGGCTGCTCGCACACTTCACCGCGGTCGCCGACGCGACGCCACTGCCGGTGCTGCTCTACGACATTCCGCCGCGCTCGGTGGTGCCGATCGAATTCGAGACGCTGCGCGTATTGGCGGCGCACCCCAACATCGTCGGGGTCAAAGACGCCAAGGGCGATTTACATGGCGGCACCCAGCTGATGGCGGAGACGGGCTTGGCCTACTACTCCGGCGATGACGCGCTGAACCTGCCGTGGCTGGCGATGGGCGCCACCGGTTTCATCAGCGTGATTTCCCACCTGGCGGCTGGCCAGCTGCGAGACCTGCTGTCCGCCTTCGCTTCCGGAGATGTCACTACCGCTCGCAAAATCAATGTCGCGATTGCCCCCCTGAGCAATGCGATGAGCCGGTT
>JBAWAV010000549.1:0-2881 GCA_049589475.1 Mycobacterium sp. | reverse complement strand
CCAGCCGCTTGATCACCACGGCCACGGCGTGCGCGGTGAACGCCCCACCGCCGGCCAGCAGCCAGGCGCGACGCCGCGAGGGCTGCGCGGCCGCGCCGATCGCCGACACCGCCAGCCAACCGAGACTGTGCTCGCCGAAGTAGGACAGCGCGCGCGCCGCCGCCAACGCCCCCGGACGGGCGGCCAGTGCCGATTGGACCGCCACCAGAGCAGCGACTTCGCCGCGTGGCGGCGCTGATTCAGCCGTGATGTCGGCCATTGCCAGCTGCGTTGTCGTGGGCGGGTAACAGCACCGTTTCCCATTTCTCCTTGCTGGACAGCGCCGGCAGCGCGTCGCGGTAGGCGCGTCGCAAGTCGTCGAAACGCCGGAGCAGCTGCCGTTGCCGATGCAGCGACTGCCACAGCAACGCGAACATCTTCGCCCGGTCGCGCTGCCGGTAGACCGCGCCGCGGCCGTCGGCTGTGGTGACGGTGGCACCGTCCAGCGTGCTCAGCCGGAACCACCGGGCGTCCTGGGTGGGCACGTTGAGCTGCGGGCGTTGATGATGTTGCGGGTCAGCGGTTTTGAGCTGGTGCAGCGTGCCGCGGATCAACCGGTATCCGATGACGAATGGGTTCACCGGCGGCTTTATCTCACGGTTGCGCTCCGACGGTGCGGGCAGCTCGGCGGACGACGGCAGCACCACCGCGTCCGGGAACTCCTTGCGCATCCGGTGCACGTCCGGCAGTGCCGATTCCAGTATCGAGAAGATGTGCTCCGGGCCGGCGAGGAAGTCGTCGATCGCCCGGTTCTGGATGGCGACTGTCGAATACTCAAGGCAGGAAAGGTGTTTCAGTGTCGCTTTCAAGTGGCTGCGGACCAGCCCGGTGACGTCGCCGTCCCAGTGCAACGCCGCCACCACCAAGCGGTTGCGCAGGTGGAAATAGGCCTGCCAGTCGATCGCGTCGTCCTTGTCGCTCCAGGCCATGTGCCAGATCGCCGCGCCGGGCAGGGTCGCGGTCGGATACCCGTGTTCTGCGGCGCGCAGCCCGTAGTCGGCGTCATCCCATTTGATGAACAGCGGCAGCGGCTGGCCGAGTTCTTCGGCGACGTGCCGCGGGATCATGCACGTCCACCAGCCGTTGTAGTCGACGTCGATGCGCCGGTGCAGCAGGTTGCTGCGAGGGTTGTTGTCGTTCAACGGCAACTCGGAGAAGTCGTGGTCGTATTCGGTGTACGGCGCCGAGGTCCACATGAAGTTTCCGCGGTCGACGATCTCGCCCATGATGTGCAGGTGCGACGGCTCCTGCAGGTTGAGCATCTGCCCGCCGACCAGCATCGGCGTCTTCGCGAAGCGATGCAGCGCCAGAATCCGCAGCACCGTGTCCGGCTCCAGCGCGATGTCGTCGTCCATGAACAGGATCTGTTGGCAGTCGGTGTTTTTCAGCGCCTCGTACATGACCCGGCTGTATCCGCCGGAGCCGCCGAGGTTGGGCTGGTTGTGAATCGAGAGGCGATCGCCCAGCGCCGCGGCGGCGGCGGCGAAGTCGGGGTGGTCGCGCACCTTAGACGTGCCCTGGTCAATTACGATCACCGCGCCGATCACCTTGTCCACCAGGGGATCTGAAGTCAGATCCCGCAGCGCGTTGACACAGTCGTTCGGCCGGTTGAAGGTCGGGATGCCGACGGCGACGTTCGCTACACCCGGTGCGGGCTGGTCGGAGTACCACCCGGCGCTGTGCAGCGTCACGTCGGTGTCGGTGGTGATGTCGAACCAGATCCAGCCGCCGTCCTCGAATGGCTGCAGCGATACCTCGATTTCGACCGTCGTCGGCTGCTCTGCCGACCCGGCGAACTGCCGGCCCTCGACGAAGATTCGCGCACCGGTGGCCTTGGTGCGGTACATGTCTACGCGGCCGGCCCCGGTCAGCTCGGCACGCAGCACCACCGACGTGCAGGTCGACCACCGTCGCCAGTAGCTGGCAGGGAAGGCGTTGAAGTAGGTGGCGAACGACACTTCGGATTCTGCGGCGATCTGCAGCGACGTGCGGTTAGTCGCATGCGCGCGACGGGAATTGGTGGTCGACTCCTCCAGGTAGAGCTTGCGCACATCCAGCGGCTCGCCCGGGCGGGGCAGGATGATGCGCGACAGCAGGCTCACGGCCTTGCTGGGCTGTTCGGAGGCGGCTGGGCTTGCGTCGTCGACGCTGGGCTTGGTCATCCGCGGGTGCTTTCTCTGCTGCTTTCTTCCAACTCCACACCGTCACGCAGGTGCGGCGCCAAGGTGTTGTCGTACATGTTGAGCGCACTGGCGATTGCCATGTGCATGTCCAGATACTGGTAGGTGCCGAGCCGTCCACCGAAAAGCACCTTCGCCGAGGCGGTTTCGTCTTTGGCTCGGGCCCGGTAGGCAGCCAGCACCGCGCGGTCGGTCTCGGTGTTGATCGGGTAGTAGGGCTCGTCGTCGTTCTCGGCGAAGCGGGAGAACTCCCGCATGATCACCGTCTTGTCGGCCGGGTACTCACGCTCCGGGTGGAAATGCCGGAACTCGTGGATTCGGGTGTACGGCACGTCGGGGTCGTTGTAATTCATCACCGGTGTGCCCTGAAAGTCGCCGGTCGCGAGCACTTCGGTCTCGAAATCCAAAGTGCGCCAGCCTAAGCGGCCGTCTGCATAGTCGAAGTAGCGATCCAGCGGACCGGTGTAGACCACCGGGGCGTCCGGGCTGGCCGCACGCAGCTCGTCGCGGACATCGAACCAGTCGGTGCCCAGCCTGACCTCGATGCGGTCGTCGGCGGCCATGTTCTCCAGCCACGCGGTGTAGCCGTCGACGGGCAGGCCCTCGTAGGTGTCGTTGAAGTAGCGGTTGTCGAAGGTGTAGCGCACCGGCAGCCGGGTGAT
>JBAWAV010000548.1:0-1823 GCA_049589475.1 Mycobacterium sp. | reverse complement strand
CGGTCGTCACCGAGACCGATCACGTGCTGGTGACCGAGTGGATGGACGGCACCCCGCTCTCCAAGATCATCAGCGACGGGTCGAAGGTCGAGCGCGACCGGGCCGGCATCCTGCTGACCAGGTTCCTGTTCTCCGGCCCGGCCCGGGCCGGGCTGCTGCACGCCGACCCCCACCCGGGCAACTTCCGGCTGCTGGCTGACGGTCGGCTCGGCGTGCTCGACTTCGGCGCGGTCGACCGGCTCCCGGACGGGCTGCCGCCGATCTTCGGTCGGCTGCTGCGGATCATGCACGACCCGGATCCCGACATCGCGGCGGTCGAGCGGGAACTGCGGGCGGACAACTTCCTCCGGCCGGGCATCGCGGTCGACCTGGACGCGCTGCGCGCGTTCCTCGCCCCGCTGGCCGAGCCGTCCGCCGTCGAGACGTTCAAGTTCAGCCGGGAGTGGATGCGCGACGAGGCCAGCCGGATGACCGACCTCAACGCGGTCGCCCGCAAGTTCAACCTGCCGCCGTCGTACGTGCTGATCCACCGGGTGTCGACCGCCGGGATCGGCGTGCTGTGCCAGCTCGAGTGCGAGGGCCCGTTCCGGGCCGAGGTGGTGCGCTGGGTCCCCGGCTACGCCGACGACAGCGTCGGAACCGACAGCGCCTGAACGCTAGGCGGCGCCCGGACGCCGACAGCGCCTGAACATGGAAGGACCCGGGATGGCCCTCGCGCATCCCGGGTCCTCACTGGTGGTTACGGCCGGCTGGCCGGGCCCGGCTAGCGGACGGCCTGGAGCACCGACCGGAGCTGGTCCACGGCCTGCCAGGCGTGCAGGAGCTCGCGCTCGGCCCGCTCCTGCCGCCGCTCCATCCGGTGCAGCTCGGCTACCTGGCTCGCGGTCCTTTCGTCGTGCGCCTGCCTAAGGCGCTCCTCGTGTCGCTCGCTGGCGAGACACTGTTCGATATACATGGTGGTGAAGACCTCTTCGCATGGTGTGCGTACGTTTGTCGGGCATGAGTGCTTGTCGCATCAATTACCAGAAGATGTGTTCGTCAGTAAGACGTTGGCTAGGCGGCCTGTTCATCGGTCTTGGCCGCACTAGTTAGCTCCTCGGCGGACGCCTTGCGGGGACGGCCCCTGGGCCGCTTGCGCGGGACCACGATGCCGCGCAGGAGTAGTTCCCCACCCCAGACGCCCCACGGCTCACGCCGTTCGAGCGCGCCCTCAAGGCAGACTTCGCGGGCCCGGCAGCCCTGGCAGAGTGCCTTCGCCGTCTCGACGTCCTGCGGCGCCTCGGCGAAGAACAGCTCTGGGTCGTCTGCGCAGGGCAGATCGAGACCGGTGGGAACCTCGGCCTGACCGAAGATCATCGCGATCCCGGTCGCGCTGGCGCCCTGTCCGGCGTGCTCGTCGATGTACGGGTCGATCACGGCTACCGCCTCTGACCTCGACGATATTGACTCGAACCCCGCCGCGCTGGTCGCGCTCGCGGAGGCATCGGGCCGCAGCATCGGTGCCATCCCCTCTCGCTTGCTGGTCCTTTAGTGCTGGTCTGACGGGACCTGGCCGGCAAAATAAATCTGGCCACGGACCCTGTGTTCGGGTCCGCGGCCTGAGGGGATGCTCACCGGCCTAAGTTAGGCCGGTTCCCGTTCTGGATGCGGACCCGATGCGCCATCGCCGCCGGCGTTAACGCGGGTCTTGTAGACGTTGTGCTTACGGTTCTGGGTAGCGGACGGCAGCCCGGTCGCCATAGCGGCAAGCTGCTTGGTCGTCAGGGCCGGGATCTGCCGGAACGCGCCGAGACGCGCCTCGGTACCCTTGGCGGCCGGAACAT
>JBAWAV010000547.1:0-5630 GCA_049589475.1 Mycobacterium sp. | reverse complement strand
GCTCGACCCGGCGATTCGGTTAACCTGCTAAATGATTAGTTAATTCGCATATTCGCGTAACGGTGGAGGTTGCAATGGAGGTCACCAGTCTTCGGGAACCGAAGATGGCCGATCGGGTGGCCACGGTTTTGCGGCGGATGTTCATCCGCGGCGAGATCACCGAGGGCACCATGCTGCCACCGGAGTCAGAGCTGATGGAGCGCTTCGGGGTGTCCCGGCCAACGCTGCGCGAGGCCTTTCGAGTGCTCGAGTCGGAGTCGTTGATCCAGGTGCAACGTGGGGTACGTGGCGGGGCGCGCGTCACCCGGCCACGGCGTGAAACGCTGGCCCGCTACGCCGGCTTGATCCTGGAATACGAGGGCGTCACGGTCAAGGACGTCTACGACGCGCGGGTAACTCTTGAGGTTCCGATGGTCGAGCAATTGGCCAAAGACCAGAACCCCAAGGTGATCGCCGAACTCGAGCAGATCGTCGAACGCGAGTCTCAGCTGAATCCGGGCAGCGACGCCGTCGACCAACTCACCGACTTCCACGCCGCAATCGCGCGGCTGTCCGGCAATGCCACGCTGCAGATCGTCAGCGACATGCTGCACCACATCATCGAAAAGGCCAACCGCTCTTTGCAGCCCACCAAGGGCGACCGAGCCGAGCAGGCAGTCCGCCGCTCCGCGAAGACCCATCGGATGGTGCTGGACATGATCAAGGAGGGCGACGCCGAGAAGGCCGGCCAGCTCTGGAAGCGCCATCTGCAGAAGGCAGAGGAGTTCGTCCTGTCAGGGTCCGAATTGTCCACTGTCGTCGACCTTCTCGAATGACCGAAGTCGACAGGCAAACGAACGAGCACGATCTCGAAACGCCGGACTCCATTCAGGTCCGGTTCGGCATCGCCTACGTCGAATCTCGACCGGCCGAAGCCATTGCCGCGCTGACCATGCCGATGGAGCGGTTTCGCAACCCCTTCACCGGAGCGCCGACGGTCGGACCATTGGCCATCCTCGTCGACGCGGCGGCCGGCATCGTCAACCACTACCGGCGGCGGCCCGGCCAGTGGACGGTGTCGAGCGAGCTGTCGATGGACCTCAGCCTGGACGGTATCGGCGACCTCGACGGCCCCGTGCTGGCCACCGGGCACGCACTCGGTCCGCTGGGCACGACATCGCTGGGGATCTGCACCTGACCTACGACGGCAAAGTGATCGGCGGCGGCACCGTGCGGTCGTTCTTCATCGACGCCGATGACGTTGTCCCCCAGTATCGTTCGGAAACCCTGCGGCGATCGGCGGAGACCACGTTCGCCGACCTGATGGCGGCGCACGTCAGGGACAATGGTCCGGCGGCGGTGCTGGCGCAGCGGGTCGACCACAACCTGAACAACGACATCGACATCGTGCACGGCGGCGTGGCCGCCGCCGGCCTGGAGCTCACGGCGTCGGCGGCGATCAACCGGGGCCACTCCGACGGTCTGCTGCAGACCGCCTCGGTGCGGGTGAACTTCCTGCGCCCGTTCTTGGCAGGCCCTGAATCCCGCTATGAGGGTTCGCCGTTGCGGGTGGGCCGTAACACCGCGGTCGGCGATGCCCAGGCTATCGGCGATGACGGCAAGGTCGCGCTTACCGCGCGCGTGACGGCCTACCGGTAACCGCTACTCGCGCAGGCTTCTCCGGAGGATCTTCCCGCTGGCGGTCTTGGGAATGACGTCGACTATCGCTACCTCGCGGGGATACTTGTACGCGGCCATCCGGCTTCGGCAATATTCGACAAGCTCACTGGGATCAACTGAGATTCCTTCGCGCAGCGAGACATACGCCATCACCGTTTCGCCGCGGTAGGGGTCCGGCCGCCCGACCACTGCCGCCTCCAGGACGGCCTCATGCGTGTAGAGCACGTCCTCGACCTCGCGGGGCCACACCTTGTAACCGCTCGCGATGATCATGTCCTTCTTGCGATCGACGAGGTAGTACCAGCCGTCGCCATCGACGTATCCGACGTCGCCGGTGCGGAGCCACCCGTCGTGGATGGCATCGTCGGTCGCGCGCTCGTTGCGCCAGTAGCCGGGGACGATCTGCGGCCCGGAGACGGCCAATTCACCCAGTTCGCCGGCGGGCAGAGGTGTTCCGTGGTCGTCGAGCACGACGATCTTCACACCGGATATCGGCACACCGACCGACAGTGCGCCGGTTTCGGCGCTGACGGGCGCCTTCGACCCCAGCGGAACCGCCAGGACCGGTGAGGTCGTCTCGGTCATGCCGTAGACGTTGTGGATGTAAATTCCGAACCGGCGTTGAAACGCCTCCGCGGTGGCCGGCGATACGGGCGCCCCACCCGAGGCGACCTTCGTCAAGGTCCCCAGATCGCCTGCACGGGCGGTCGCGGCATTGGTCAGCGCAATAAACGCGGTGATTGCGCCCACGGTGAAAGTCACTTTGCGCCTGCGGATCACGTCGATCACGGACTCGACGTCGAAACGGTAGGTCAGCACGAGGGAGGCACCCGCCGCGATCGCGGCGGCGATGTGTCCGGTCAGTCCGGTGACGTGAAAGAGCGGAGCCACCCCGAGGATGACGTCGTCGCTGCCGAGGTCGAACCAATCTCGGTAGGCATAACCACCGGTGGCGACATTGCGATGGGTGTTCATCGCCCCCTTGGGTGCACCGGTGGTGCCGGAGGTGTAGGTGATCACCGCGACATCGTCGGCGGCGACGTCGCGTTGCGTGGGTCGGCAGCTTTCGGAATTCATTATGAGGCAGGCGAATTCGTCTTCGGGAGTGTCGGCCTGCGGTGAGTTCGAGGCGCTGGTGGTGATCGTCCACTGCACCGAGGAGTCGGCTAGCACCTCAGCGAGTGCATCCGAATGCAATTCGTCGAGGGTCAGCAACACTTTCGGGGTGCAGTCGGCAAGCAACTTCGCCACCTCACGAGAAGTCAGCATCGGGTTGACCGCGACGGCGATGCCACCCAATTTCCAGACCGCCAGCAACGCGATCACATACTGCGGGACGTTCTGCAGATACAGCGCCAGCCGATCACCGCGACCGAACCCGTTGTCCGACAATGCGACCGCGAAGCCGTCGGAGAGCCGGTCGACATCGCCGTAGGTCAGGACGGCGTCGAAGTAGACCAGCATCGGACGCTGCCCTGCGGTGCGGACGGCGGCACGGAACGCCGCCAACATGCTCGTGGTCATGCCCTGTGCAACGTCAATCCCTGCGCGTTGAAGAAGAATCCGCCTGCCGTGATGAGCGCCCGCCGGGCATCGGTTACCTGGCGGTCGCCCGCGACGCCCTGCAGCTGGTGCACGGCCTCGCGAATGTGGCCGGAGGCCTGGGTGGCACCCTCAGACAACGACCCGCCGTGCGGGTTGACCGGAATCCGGCCGTTGATCAGCGCCCAGCCACGTTCGGACACCCAATGCTCGCGCAGAAACGCGCCCGCCTCGCCAGGCTTGCACCACCCCGCGTTGTCGATCCAATTCAAGGTGATCGGGGTGAATCCGTCGTACGGGAAATACACGTCGATGTCGTCGATCCAGAAGTCGCTCTTAGCCTTCAGCGTATCGACGACCACCTGTTGGCCATGCTCTCGCAGGCTCACCGTCTGGTCTTCCTCGTTGTGCCGGACCTGCCCGAGCACGGCCGCGTTGATCAGCACGGGCGGCAGCGCCAAATCCCGGGCGCGCTCAGCGGTCGTGACGATGAACGCGTCGGCGCCGTCGACGGCGACGTCCATGTCGTAGAGGCACAACGGTTCCCGGATCATGGGCGCGCTCAAATAGTCGTCCATCGTCATCGGCTCGCGCATCGCGGCGGCCGGATTGCCGACCGCACGGGACCGCGAGTTGATCGCCACCAGACCGAAATCCTCACGGGTGACTCCATATTCGTACATGTAGCGTGACGCCCACCCGGTGTAGCCCACCGCGGCCGCCATGGTCTCCGGCCCAGGATGGGGATCCGACAGGCCCGGCGTGGCGATCCGACGGAAGGGATCCTTCAGTGCCGATCCGGTATTCCACGCCGCGCGGTAGGCCGCGTGGTAGACCAGCGCGACCTCGCACAAGCCGGCGTGCACCGCGGCCGCGGCGGTCGCGACGTGATCCACCAGCGGAATCACCGGGTTGCCGAACCAGGTGACCTTGGGGATGCCGAGCACCGACTGAAGCGCCGCAGCCGATGGCCAACTCCCACAGAGCCCGTCGATGTCTTCGCGAGCAAGGCCACATTTCCGGATGACGTCGATACAGGCTTCGGCGGCCAGCGATGCTTGACTGCGAGCCAGGTTCTTCGCGATGAAGCCGGTGGTGGACGCCCCCGCGATGGCCACCCGATCCTTCATCGTCATGCGGGTTCGCCGCTCAGCACGAAGACCGGCATGGGCGCGCCCGAACGCTCCGACCAGTCGAGTCGAACCGCCGCGCCGATGCGGATGTCGTCGTTGCCCGCGCCCACCACCGTCGAGGTGAACCGGAGGCCGGGCTGTTCGTCGAGTTCGACGGTCACCACCGGGTACGGCGTCGAGTAGTCGACACCGGGCGCCGCCGGCCCGCGGTGCAAGAAGATCGCCATGAAGATCACCCCGGCACCGCTGACGGGGTTGGCGGACACGCGTGGGGACCAGCAGTCCGGGCAGATCGGCTTGGGCGGGGCGTGCCACCGTCCGCAATCATCGCACCGGTTCAGCAGTAACTCACGCCGCAGCCGCCCACGGTAATGGGCGGCGTTGTCGTGCGTGATGGGCTCTCCGGGAAACCGTTGCACCAGTTCGTCATCGGAGACGTCGGTCGTCATACGTTCGGTCAGCCGGTTCCACTCGAGAGCTTCATGCCGTTGTCCCGCAGGAAGTCTCGGCGGGTGACCTCGTCGAGCGTCTCGACCTTGAGATAGAAGTCCGCGGGTTCGCGAAGGCCTTCGGCGTGCGGCCAGTCCGACCCCATCAGCAGCGTCTCCGTGCTGTCGAGCCGCTCGATCAAGCTGACGGTGTCGTCCTCCGGGTAGGGCACGACGCGCACGTGCCTCTTGAAGATCGCGCTCGGTCGTTCCGTCAGCTGACCGCCCAGCCATGGACCCAGCCTGCCCATGCCGCGGCTCTTGTCCATGTGCCTGATGAAGTGCGGCACCCACTCCGCGCCGAACTCACTGACCAGCACCTTGATGTTGGGGAACCGCCCGAAGAGGTTGTCGAAGATCAATGCCGACAGGGTGTCGGTGATCGGTCGCTCGCCGTAGGTGTTCTGCCACTGCCACGCCGAGAACTGGAACGGCGGCCTCAGTCCCCACCCCCACTGCGAAGCAACGTTGTCCTGATAGTGGAACTCGGCGATGTGGTAGCACACCACCGCGTGCGCCTCGTTGATGCGCGACCAGATCGGGTCGAAATACGGGTCGCCGGGTGAGCGGCCGTACGCCGGTCCCGCGGGCAACACGATGAACCTGGCGCCGGCGTCCAGAATGCGGTCGAGCTCGTCGCACGCGCGGTCCAGATCGCGCATGGACAGCATGGCCGGCGCGTAAATCCGATCCTGGTAGGCGAAGCCCCAGTCCTCGTTGATCCACTTGTTGAACGACTCGATGTTGTCGTAGAGCGGGTCGATGCCCTTCAGGTACTCCTCGGCCATCAGTGCCCAGCCACCCGGAT
>JBAWAV010000546.1:0-3611 GCA_049589475.1 Mycobacterium sp. | reverse complement strand
GCAGCGATGCCCGGCTCCCGCTTGGAGATCTTCGAGCAGTCCGGACACTTCCCCTTCCACGACGACCCCGACAAATTCATCGAGCTTGTCGAGCGGTTCATCGACACCACCGAGCCCTCCGAATACGACCAGGTCGCGCTGCGGGAGCTGCTGCGCAATGGCGTTGGCTCGCAGACCATCTCGGGTCCGGTGGACACCCGAGTCGCCGTATTGAGCGCAATGGGCGCAGACGAGCGCAGCGCCACCTGATCAGCGCGTCGTCATGACGCCGTACAGTCGCTTTCATGAGCATCGACGTGACGGTGTTGCGCGTCTTCACCGACTTGGCGGGCAATTTCGGTAACCCGCTCGGCGTGGTGGACGCTGCCGCCGTCGAGCCGGATCAGCATCAGCGTCTTGCTCCCCAATTAGGTTACAGCGAAACCGTTTTCGTTGATCTTCCGCCCGCCGGCTCTGCCAGCGCACACGCTCGGATCTACACCCCGGTTACCGAGTTGCCGTTCGCCGGGCACCCGACTGTCGGAGCGTCGTGGTGGCTGCGGGACATCGGCACACCTATCCGCACCCTGCAGGTCCCAGCCGGCGTCGTTCAGGTTAGCTACGACAACGACCTGACCTACATCATCGCCCGCTCAGAGTGGTCGCCGGAATACGCCATTCACGATCTCGAGTCGCTCGAGGACCTTGCCGCCGCCGACCCGTCGGACTACCCCGACGACGTCGCGCACTACCTGTGGGCATGGATCGACGAATCTGCGGGTTCGCTGCGCTCGAGGATGTTCGCGGCCAATCTGGGCGTACCAGAAGACGAAGCGACCGGATCTGCCGCGGTGCGGATCACCGACTATCTCAGCCGCGACCTGTCCATCACCCAGGGCAAGGGCTCGACCATCGAAACCGTGTGGAGCCCACAGGGATCGGTTCAGGTCGCCGGTCGTGTCGTCAACGACGGCATGAGGCAGATCAGCTAGTCAAAATGCCGTCGCGCTGAGCCACGCGGATCAGCAATTGACCCTCGAGTCCTGCGACGCGGTGCACGCTGACCTCCATCACCTCCGGTGATGCCACGATCGTGGCGAATGCTGCGGCTGAGGGATATTCGACGAGCAGACAGGTGTCCCACACGTCGCCGACTTCGCCGATCACCACTGACGCGATATCGCCGCCGAACAGCATCTGTCCGCCGTTGTCTTCAATGATTTTTTGCATCGCCGCGCCGTACAGGTTGTAGGCCTCTCGACCGGTCAAGTCGCTGGCGCGCCCGTCGGCGTACACCGCCTTCTCCCGGAACTTGAGCAGGTTGAGCATCACCACGGGGTCCGCGGAGTCGTCGGCCAGCAGTGCCTCGACACGGGAACGTGGTGGGTAGACATGGTTTTCGACGTCCACGCCGTCGCCTCCTCAGGTTGTTAAGCGGTCAACGATTCAGTCTTTGCGGTGCAATACCGCCGAAAGGTGGTGCTGAGTCGGTTGTCCGACCGCGCCCATCTGCAGTGAGTAGGACAACGCGTCGCCGTCGAGTCGGAAGTGCCGGCCGAGCGCAGTCACTTCCTTGGCTGTCGGTGTCATGCCGATCTGCATCGCGGTCATGTCGAGTTCGACCGTCGCGCCATCGGCCGTGTAGCTACCCACCTCGATTTCCGTGATGCCGCTCGGATGCGCGAGTACGAGTTCGACCTGACCGGGTCGTGGGACGCGCAGATAGCCGGTCTCGGCGTGCAGCGCAGCCCCGTCGGCTGCGGACTTCGTTTTCTGGCCGTAGACCAGAAACGGTTTGCCCACGTGGGAGAACACGACTTCTTCGAGGTACTCAAAGGGCTCGATGGTGGGATATTCACCGACGCCGCGACCCTGCCAGGTGCCGAGCAACGGCTCCAGCGCGCGAAGGTAAGGATGCAGCTCGGGCGGCATCCCGACAGCCTAATCCGATGCGGGCTGCGTGATGTGCTCGTCGCGCGTGCGGGCTAATCTCTCGACCTTGTCGCAGCTGGCCACGATCAGCTGGACGCGGGCACCGTGCGGTGGGCACGTAGCGCTTTGATTTCACGCTCGAAATCGTCTGCGGATTCAAAGGATCGGTACACAGACGCGAATCGCAGGTAAGCCACTTCGTCGAGTTCTCGGAGCGGGCCGAGTATCGCAAGCCCGACCTCGTTGCTGGGGATCTCCGGCGACCCACCGGCTCGCACGGTGTCCTCCACCTGCTGGGCCAGCAGGTTCAGCGCGTCGTCGTCGACTTGGCGGCCCTGGCACGCTCGGCGCACGCCGCTGATCACCTTCTCGCGACTGAACGGTTCGGTCACCCCGCTGCGTTTGACCACGGCCAGCACCGCAGTTTCCACGGTGGTGAAGCGCCGCCCACACTCCGGGCATGACCTGCGACGCCGGATGGCCTGTCCTTCGTCGGTCTCGCGGGAGTCGACAACTCGGGAATCGGGATTACGGCAGAACGGACAATGCATGGCCGCTCCTTCGCCGCGCAGACTACAGGGTGTCCCAGACCCTCCAGAGCCTACCCGCGTGCCCGGTCGCCGGCCTAGCGCCGCCGGGTGTCGCGCCTGGTAAGCGGCGCGTCGGTGGCGGCGGCGCACGGTGAGACCGTCACCCGACCGGCGCGATGAGCGTCTGACCCGCGGCAACCGCCACAGAGTCGAGGTCGTTGAGTTCGCGGATGCGGGCGGCAACTTGACTGGTCGGCGCGTCCGGCGCGACCCGGGCGGCCAGATGCTGCAACGTCTCCCCGGGCTCGACCCGCACGACAGCGAGCCGGTCGGGCATCTGGCGCGCCGCCTGCTCGGGTCCGGCATGCAACATGCCGCCGAAGTGCGCGACCAGACCGAGCCAGACCGTGATCGCCGCCGCCACCAGGGACAACGCGACGGTAGTTGCCGGGGTTATCGGGCGCGGCCGGTGCGACGCCGTCGACAGCAACACCCCGGTGCCCCGGTAGCGCGGTGGCGCGGCAACGGGTCGCGACGGCTGAGGCCCTCGGGAGCCGGGCCGGCCTTGGCGACCGGACGGACGCACCCGGGCGGGCCGGACGCGGGTCGGCGATGTGGGCGAGATCGTCTCGATGGGCATCATGTGCGTTCCTCCAGTCGGCTCGTGGTCGATCACTTGTTCGAAAGAGTAATCGATAATGTGTTCGAATACCGAACATGTGATCGAACTGTTGCACATGGCCGAGACGATACGAGGGGGTACCGACAACTCCTCCCCTGTCGGACCGTCCTTTACAGCCGATCTGACCGAAACTGACAGGGAAACACGTCGAACAAGTGTTTGCTTTACGGTTGAAAAGGGCTATATTCGGCCGTATGAGCGACAGGGATACCTCGGACGCCGCCTCTGACCGCCCCCTTGCAGCTGTGAATTCTGCACTCACGCCACGGCAGCGGACCATCCTCGATGTCATCCGCGCCTCGGTGACCAGCCGTGGATACCCACCGAGCATCCGCGAAATCGGTGATGCCGTCGGTCTGACTTCGACCTCGTCGGTGGCTCACCAACTGCGCACACTGGAGCGCAAGGGCTACCTCCGTCGGGATCCCAACCGCCCACGCGCGGTCGATGTCCGCGTTTCGGACGACGGCTCGAGGCCGCCGGTACTC
>JBAWAV010000545.1:0-4540 GCA_049589475.1 Mycobacterium sp. | reverse complement strand
GCCGCGGTGGGGACGACGGTGAATTCGTCGCCGCCGAACCGGGCGATGACAGCGGGAATGTCGACGGCGTCCTTCAACTGCTCGACGAAAGCTTTGATGAAGCGGTCGCCCACGTGATGACCGAGGTGGTCGTTGATCACCTTGAGACGATCAATATCGAGGAGTAGCAACGAGACCGGGCTCGGCGCGCCGGCGACCAATCGCTCGTCGAGGTAGGCGATCAGCGCCCTGCGATTGAGAAGGTCGGTTAGGTCATCGTGTTCGGCGAGGTACAGCACCCGGTCCTCGGCGACGATGCGGGCCTGCAGCTGCGCGAACAACGAGGCGATCGCTTTGAGCGCATTCAGCTCCTCGGGCAGCCATTCCCGGTCGCCGATCTTGACGAAGCCGAGCGTGCCGGTGGTGATGTCGCCGGACAGCAGCGGTACACATGCGAGGGAGGTCTGCGGAATGGCACTGCCCTCCTCGACGCGCCGCTGATAGTCCTCGTTCGTGGCCGCGGGCCGGACCACCTCGGGCACCTTGAGGTTTTCCGCCTGCGCGAAGATGGAGTCCGCTCCGGTGAAGTACACCACCCCGATCGGGTCAGGGTCGGGAACGTTATCGCGCACCGGATATTCAGCGACAAGAACTGTCGCCTTAATGGTGTGATCGTTGTGCCGCAGGAACCCGAAGTCCACGCCGAAATGACTGACCAAGTCCGCGACCACTTGTTCACTGATCGAGACATGGGTGGGCGCGGCAGCTGCCATCAGCGCGGCAGCCGCACCGGTCACCAGGTCATCGAGGCCGCCCGACATGCCAATACGGTACCCCGATTGACGCTACCGCAAATAGACTCGGTCAGGATCGCGCCGACTTCGCACCGACGCCGGTTCACTGTGCGCGAGCCGCAGTATCAAAACGGGGGCATCACCGGTCGCGATCCCGGCCAGTCGGTCGAACTCTTCTCGCAGCTTTATCAACTCATTGCTGAAAGCCGGTGACACCTCAGCGAGATCCCCGGCACTCCGGGCGTACAAGAAGATCGGCGAGATCGGGGCCACCGCCAATCCCTGTTGCTGCGCGGCGATCCACACGGATTCGACAGCGCCACCGCCGCGCGCATAGTCGGTCAGCGAATCGCCGGCCACCGAAATGACCGCCATCGCAGAGCTGCCCGCGATTCGTTTGCGGGTGTCCTCGCCCAGGGCGGATCCCGCGTTCCAGCGGGCCAGATTGGCCATCACATCCGGACGCCGCAGAATGTCCACGATGGCGAGATCGCCGGGCGCCATTTCCAGGCTTCGGATATCGATACCGGTGTCCGGTGACGGATCACCTGGCCAGCGAAGTTCAGAAATCATCTCCGCGTGCAGGCCCGCGGTCAGGTAGCGGGCCCGATCCGACGCTGCGAGAATCGTTGCCAGCCTGTCGATGTCGGCCCGCTCGGTCAAAAGATGCAGGCGTGCACCTTCTCGCTCGACAGCGTCCCGCAGGACTCGAGCGGTGTCATCGGCAATGGGTTGCGCTGTGCCCATGCGGCGGTTGGTTTCTCGTGCAAGCGCCGCCGCGTACAGTCCGGCGAGCTGCGGGTCGGCGCCGTCGCCGAGCTGCAGTGTCGCCTGAAGCGGCACACCGCCGGCGCATGCCGGACCTTCCGTGAAACTCACCGGCCCCAGCAGTCGTTGAGCGGCCGCCGCGGCCCTGGCGTTGAACAGCGCCGCGCCGAGCGCGACGGCGCTACCCCGGTATCCGATGTCCATCATCGAACTATGTTCGGGCGCAAGGCGAATGGAGATGTGATCGGCGCCGGCGTCGATTCGCCACGGCTGTGAGTTTCCGCCCGATGGCGCCCTGATCGCCGCCGCAACAATTTTGCCGGTCGCGTCCGGAAATACCGGGTCGGAATACGTGTCCGGCTCTTCGCCATGTTCATCGGGCAACTCCGGTTCGCGCAGGCGATCGAGCGCTCCGCCGATGTCAAGACGCGTCCGGCCTGACGGCAGGTGTTCGCCCAGCCCGATTCGGCGCACGGCCTCGGCGATCACCGGCGCGCCGGCCGCGACGTCGCCGGAGACCTGCGGCCACGTCGACAAGGTGCGGTCGATTTCCAGCAACGAAGCGGCACCGCGCGACGATAAATGCCTGGCCTGCAGAAAACGCAGCAGCAGTGGAACCTTCGCTCCGCTCGTCATCCGCGACAGCGACGCGGGATCCACGTCGCCCAACAGTCCGTGCATGATCGGCCGGTCGGGCTCGAGGTCGAACCGCTCCACGTCGACCAAACCGCGGTCACTGGTGGCCATCAACACCGGAATCCCGCGGGCGCGGGCGCGTTCACGGACGGTGGCTTTGATGTCCAGCGAATCACATTCCTCGACAACGATATTCAGTCCGTCGAGGAATTCGTCAATGGTGTCCAGCGTCAAACCCGCTTCCATGATTGAAACAGGCAAGTACGGGTCGAGCTCGGCGATTCTGCGGGCCGCCGCCTGCGCCTTATTCAGCCCGATGTCGAAAACGGTCGCCGGAACCCGATTGAGATTGGTGAGTTCAAGGTGATCGAAATCGGCCAGCCGAAGCTCCCCGCAGAGGCCTTGGGCTGCCAGCGTGTGCGCGATGACATGCCCGGCGCTCAGGCCGGCGACACCGATCTTCAACGTGCGGAGTCGTGTCTGCTCTTCGGTGGTGACGACGTTGCGGTTGCGGTCCCGCCGCACCGCTCGGAAACCTCGCGGTCCCAGGACCGCGACAACCGTCCGGCGCCACGGGTAATACGCCCACCGGCAGGGTTCGTCGACGAGCTCGGCGGCGGGCGGCGGCAGCAACCCGCGCAATTCGGCGAGTTGATTGTCGCTCTCGTCGATGAACTCGATGACGGGATCCGCACGAAGTTGCGCCAACGTTAATTCGTCTGCAGGGCTAGTGGTATCGAGAATGAACGCCGCGAATTCCGCGATGGCCGTCTCCCGTCCGGTCCGGTAATCCAGGCGACACATGGACGCCTTTCGCTGTAGCCCAAATTCTGTAGTATTCAGAGTCTGAAATCACGACAACGTCACTGCGCTCATTCTCGACGCCCTTAGAGGTTTCCGCACGCGCGACGTCCCGGGTTTGCATCCTGCTCAGATCGGAGGACCGCGTGCCGGGAAATCTGGTCCTCATCACGTCGATCGCCAACCGTCTACTGGAAGCGACCGCATCAACCGCCACCCAGGCAAGCGAGCAGGTTCTGGCCCAGCTCGTCGACCACTTTGATCTGCGCTATGCCTTTCTGCGTTACAGCGACCACGACCAGCAGGCCTCGGTGCTGGCAGCGGAGTGGCCCCCGCGGCACAACGTGGCCGATCCTGATCCGTTCGCCGTTGTTCCGTTCACCAGCGACCATCCCGTCCTGGCGTTGTGCGAAAACGGCAAAGAGCTGGTGTCCGTTCATCGTGACTTCGACGATGGCGTTTCGCTGTGCCCCTTGGCCCTGCGCGGTCCCGGCGGCGCGCCGATGGTGGCCGGCGCCCCACTGATCTCGGGATCCGCGACCGTCGGCGTACTCGGCTTCGTCAAAGGCCGTGGCCGGAAGTGGAGGTCGGGCGCGATCAACACACTCGAGACGGCAGGGTCGCTGTTCGCACAGTTTCAGGCACGGATCTCGGCGGAGCAGCGACTTCGGCATCTCGCCGAGCACGACGACCTGACCGGTTTGCCGAATCGTCGAGCGCTGCTCGCCTACCTTTCGGACCGACTCGCCGTCCGGCAGCCCGGCCCTGTCGCGATGTTGTACATCGACCTCGACCACTTGAAGGCGATCAACGATTCCTTCGGCCACACCGCAGGCGATTGGTTCATCCGCGGCTTCGCCGACCACCTTCGCGATTGCTCCGGGAGTCAGAGCATGGTGGCCCGGCTCGGCGGCGACGAGTTCGTCGTGGTTCCGGATGAGCCGATGTCAGCTCATGCCGCGGCGTCGTTCGCAGACCGGATTTGCAGGACTCTGCACACTCGTCTGGCAATCGATGGCCAGACCATCACCCGGACCGTGAGCATTGGCGTCGCGACCGGCAAACCGGGGCGCGACGAGGGCACGGATCTGCTGCGTCGTGCCGATGAAGCCGTCCTAGCGTCCAAGCGCGCAGGCGGCAACCGGTTCACGGTCGCCAGCAACAATTCGTTGAAGCAGCGATTCCGCACCGACATCGAAAACCATCTGCAAGGCGACATCGACAGCGATGCGCTGCTGCTGCACTATCTCCCCGAGGTCGACTTGTGGACAGGGGCCATCGTGGCCACCGAAGCACTCGTGCGTTGGCGGCATCCAGATCGAGGAGTGCTGTTACCGGAGTCGTTCATCGGGGTGGCGGAATCGATGGACCTCGCGGCCGAGCTGGATCGGTGGGTCCTGCGAACCGCGTGCGAGGAGTTCGGCCAGTGGCGCTCGCGCGGCGTGGGGCACGGCACGTCGCTACGGGTCAATGTGTCGCCGCTGCAATTCACCACTCCCGGCTTCGTCGGCATGGTCGCCGAGACGATCGCCGACTTCGGCATGGACGACGGTTCCCTGTGC
>JBAWAV010000544.1:0-2248 GCA_049589475.1 Mycobacterium sp. | reverse complement strand
GGCGACGGGAGCCCCGCAGGCGGGAACGCACCGGGGAACCGGCCCCCGGGGGCACGGCCGCAACGCCGCCTTCACCCTGACCGGACTCGACACGCTGGTGTTCACCACCGAGGTGCTGCCGCTGCTGTCCGGCCGCGACGATGTCCGCCTGGAGGTGATCGGGCAGGTGCCCGACTACCGCGAGGCCGGGGACTCGCTGGAGATCGAGGTCTCGGCCGACGAGCGGGCCGGCGACGCGGACTGGTTCGACCTCGGCATCGACATCACCGTCGAGGGCAGCAAGGTCCCGTTCACCGAGCTGTTCGTCGCGCTGGCGAGCGGCCAGACGCACCTGCTGCTGGCCGACGGCGCGTACTTCTCCCTCGACAAGCCCGAGCTGGCGGCCCTCGCCCGGCTCATCGACGAGGCGCGAACGCTGCAGGACCAGCCGGACGGCGCCCTTCGGATCAGCCGGTTTCAGGCCGGGCTGTGGGAGGAGCTGGCCGCCCTGGGCGAGGTCAGCCACCAGGCGGCCGCGTGGCAGCGCCAGGTCAGCGGGCTGCTCGACATCGCCGAGATCGAAGCCGCGCCGATCCCGGCGTCGATCTGCGCCCAGCTCCGTCCGTACCAGCTCTCCGGCTTCCAGTGGCTCGCCTTCCTGTGGGCGAACGGCCTCGGCGGCGTCCTCGCCGACGACATGGGACTCGGCAAGACGCTGCAGACGCTGGCGCTGATCCAGCACGCGAAAGACGTTCGAGGACCGCAGGCGCCCGGGACCGTTCGATCCAAGCCTTTTCTTATCGTGGCGCCGACCTCGGTGCTGGCGAACTGGGCGACCGAGGCGGAGCGGTTCGCCCCCGACCTGAAGGTGGTCACGGTCTCTGACACGCTCGGCCGCCGCGGCGTCTCCCTGTCCGGCGTCATCGACGGCGCCGACGCCGTGGTCACCTCGTATACGCTGCTGCGGCTCGACTTCGAGGCCTACGGGGCGGCGGAGTGGGCCGGGCTGTTCCTCGACGAGGCGCAGTACGTCAAGAACCACCAGTCCAAGGCGTACCAGTGCGCTCGGCGGGTCGCGACCCCGTTCAAGGTCGCGATCACCGGCACCCCGATGGAGAACAACCTGATGGAGCTCTGGTCGCTGCTGTCGATCACGGCGCCGGGGCTGTTCCCGAACCCGGAGCGGTTCAAGGACTACTACGCGCGCCCGATCGAGAAGGGCGGCAACGCCGAGCTGCTGGCCCAGCTCCGCCGCCGGATCAGGCCGCTGATCATGCGCAGGACCAAGGAGCAGGTCGCCGCCGACCTGCCCGAGAAACAGGAGCAGGTGCTCGAGGTCGAGCTGCACCCGCGACACCGCAAGGTGTACCAGACCCATCTGCAGCGGGAGCGGCAGAAGGTGCTCGGCCTGCTCGACGACGTCAACCACAACCGGTTCACGATCCTGCGCTCGCTCACCCTCCTGCGGCAGCTGTCGCTGCACGCCGCGCTGGTGGACGAGGAGCACGCGGACGTGCCGTCGGCCAAGATCGACTCCCTCATCGAGCAGATCGAGGACGTGGTCGGCGGCGGGCACCGGGCCCTGGTGTTCAGCCAGTTCACCCGGTTCCTGCGGATGGCGCGGTCCCGGCTTGAGGCGGCCGGGGTGGAGTGCTGCTACCTCGACGGGGCGACCACCAACCGGCCCGCCGTGATCTCGTCGTTCAAGGAGGGCACCGCGCCGGTCTTCCTGATCAGCCTCAAGGCCGGCGGGTTCGGCCTCAACCTGACCGAGGCCGACTACTGCTTCCTGCTCGACCCGTGGTGGAACCCGGCCACCGAGGCGCAGGCGGTGGACCGGACCCATCGCATCGGCCAGACCAGGAACGTGATGGTCTACCGGCTGATCGCGTCGGGCACCATCGAGGAGAAGGTGATGGCGCTCAAGGCGCGCAAGCAGGAGCTCTTCTCCAGCGTCATCGACAGCGACGGCGCGTTCTCATCGGCGCTGTCGGCCGAGGACATCCGCGCCCTCTTCGCCTAGCCATCGGGCGAGCCCCGGCGCCCGGGGCAGCCTGCTGTTCACCTCGCCGCTATTTGGCGGCTCATTGCGCTCTACGGCACTGTCGTTTTCCTGTGTGATGTTCTCTAATGCGTATTAGCTAACCCTCGTTTCACCCCACTCCAGCTGAAGGAGCCCCATGAACAGCAGGGCACGGGCACGCCGCGCCGCCGCGACGATCGCAGTGGCAGGCGCCACCGCCGCAGGGCTCGTCGCAGGCCCCTCGCT
>JBAWAV010000543.1:0-2795 GCA_049589475.1 Mycobacterium sp. | reverse complement strand
GCGGGTTCGAACCGGCACTCCATTGACGTCGATGTCGATGAAGCCCTGCCGGAACTCGAGTTCCTTGAGATACATCCAGATGCTGCGGTAGTTCTCCGTGTCGACTCGGCTCACGTCGACCGCCGCGGCAGGTACTTGTACTTGGCTCATCTCACCTTCTCGCATGTCCATATCTGACACATCTGTCATCTAGTGTTGACGTCGCCTCGTGCGCTTCCCATCGTCGCACACGCCCCATGTTCGCATGTAGCGAACGGCTCGCACCGCTCGGTCTAGCCGCGATAGCCGAGCGAGCATTGCCCTTCTCTGCATTGATTCTGACACTTGTATGCGGTAATACTGGGCAGGTGAACACTCCGGCCGGACGCCGCGTCCTCGCCGAACTGGTCAACGAGTTCGCGGCCGTGCGGTTGTCGTTGGACGTCAACGGCAACGGCCCCCGCCTGCTCGTCGAGGACCTCGAAGGCGGCGAGCAGGTCTTCTTGTGTCCGTTGGAGTTGGCCAGCTTCACCTTGGCCACCCCCGAAGACCGCGAGCAGTGGGTCCGGGTGGGCAACTACCGCGGTGAACGCCGGCCGACGGAGCAACCGTGAGCGCCGCCGATGCCGACCTGGTCGGCCTGGGTATGACCCCGATGTCGCTACGGCCGGGCGCGACCCCGCTCGAACTGGCCGTCCAAGCGAGCGCCGCCGCGCTGTCCGACGCCGGACTCGGGCGGGCTGACGTCGACGGGATCCTGGTCGGCTCGTCGCAGGGCGTCCGGCCGGACCGGCTGGGCGTCGGATTCGCCGCCGCGGCGGGCTTCTCGGACCTGCGCCTGCTCGAGCACGTCGAGATCAAGGGCGCCACGACCATCGCCATGATCCAGCGCGCACGGCACGCGATCGTCAGCGGTGAAGCCGCGACCGTGCTGTGCGTCTTCGCCGACGCACCCCTGGTGGCCGGGCGCGGCGCAGGCTCGACCTACGCACACAGCGGCGGCAACATCGGCGTGCGCGGGCTGGAGCGGGCCTCGGGGCTGCTTGGCTCGGTGCCGACGTATGCGCTGCTGACCCAGCGCTGGCTGCACGTCACCGGCACGAGTGCCGACGCCCTGCGCTCGGTGGCGACCACGGCGAGGGGTTGGGCGCGCGGCAATCCCGACGCGGTCAACCGCGAACCCCTCGACGACGCCGACTATGACGCGTCCCCGATGATCGCCGAACCGCTTCGGCTGCTGGACTGCGCCCGGCCGGTGAACGGCTCGGTCGCCGTCGTGCTCACCGGGCGGCCGTCGGTCGGCGGCACCCGACTGCGGGTGCGCGGGACCGGTCGCGAACATCCGGTGCGCCGCCGTCGCACGGGAGCCGAGTCGTGGTTCGGCGGTGGTGGCCGCGCGGTGCAGGACGCCCTCGACCAGGCCGGCATGGTCCGCTCCGACTTGCACGTCGCCGAGTTGTACGACCCGTTCTCGATCGTGACTTTGGCGCTGCTCGACGAATACCGGCTCACCGGCGACGTTCCCGCGGGTGCGTTCGTGCGCGACGGCCACACCGGGCCGGGCGGCACGCTGCCGACCAACACCGGCGGTGGCCAGCTGTCCGGTTTCTACTTGCAGGGCATGACGCCGTTGGCGGAGGCGATGATTCAGCTGCGCGGCACCGGCGGGCATCGTCAGGTTCCCGGCGCCACGGTGGCGCTGGTCGGCGGTATCGGCGGCCGAATGGATCATCATGCCGCGTTGGTGCTGGAGCGCGCCGCATGACCGCCACCGCGGTCGAGGACTGGCTACTGGACAGTGCGCTGGCACCCGCCGCCGAGGACGACATGCTGGCGCCGCTGTACCGGGCGGCCTCGCGCGACGAACTCGCGTTGCCGTTCTGCGCGGCATGCAACATGCCGCTTGAGCTCGACCAGGAAGTCTGCGACAGCTGCGGAAGCGCCGACCGTGACTGGTGCACCGTCGATCTGAGCGGGACTGTGCATACTGCGACGCTCATGCACCGGTGCGAGCCCGGCCTGGTGCATAGCGTGGCGCCCTATCCCATCGTCGACGTCGAGCTGTCGAGCGGGCACCGGATGATCATGACCACCGTGCAGCCCGCGCACACCGCACCGCCCATCGGCACAGCGGTGCGCATCGGCTTCCGCCGCCTCGGCGACGTCGCCATCCCTGCCATCGACATCCCGGAGGACCAGTGACAACGCTTGAATCCGTTCCTGCGACAGACAACTTCGACGTCGGGACCGTCATACGCAGCGACCGCGTGCACGGGAGTGTGTACACGTCCGCCGACATCTTCCGCCGCGAAATGGACACGATCTTCAAGACCGGATGGGTCTACGTCGCGCATGAGAGCGAGGTCAGCGAGCCGGGTGACTACCTCACCCGGATGATCGGTCACGACCCGGTCGTCGTGGCGCGCGGCAAGGACGGCGTGGTCCGGGTGGTGCTCAACCGCTGCACCCACCGTGCGAACAGGCTCTGCAACGCCGAGAAGGGCAACGCCAACTCGTTCCGTTGCCCGTATCACGGCTGGACATTCAGCAATACCGGTGCGTTGCAAGGTGTTCCAATGCGCGAAGGTTACGGCGAGGCATTCAACCAGGTGCGCTCCGAACTGGGCCGTGCCCGGGCGCCCCGGGTGGACAGCTACGGCGGATTCGTCTTCGCTTCGCTGGCGCCAGCGGGCATCTCGTTGCGCGAGCATCTCGGCAAGTCAACGCACGCAATCGACCGCCTGCTGAACCTGTCCCCCACCCGCACGATCGACCTGCGGGCCAACTGGATGAAGCACCTGCACCACGCCAACTGG
>JBAWAV010000542.1:0-6427 GCA_049589475.1 Mycobacterium sp. | reverse complement strand
TGGGCGTCAAGCTGTTCTACGACATCGACGACCTGATCTTTGACGACCGTCACTTCCCTGGACCGTTCGAGAGCTACTCCGGGCTGATCAAGCGCGACACGCACACGCACCTGGCAATGGACAACCCGTTCTTCCAAGTCGCCATGGCTGCGGCAGGAGACGTGATCGTCTCGACGCAGCCGCTGGCCGAGATCGCGCGCGAGCTGCTCGGACCGTCCGCGCGCGTGCAGGTGCATCGCAATATGGTCGGGCTCGAACGGTCCAGGGAAGTGACGGTCGTCAAAGATCAGGTCGTCGATGTCGTAGAACAGCTTGACGCCCAACCTTTTGGCGTAAAGAGTCAACATCAAAACATCGCTGAAGGCTGGAAGCCTGAAGATGATGACGTGGCTGGCAAAGCACAGGTGTTCGTGAATTTCGGTGGGACTGACGCGGCCGAAGTCGATCGCCACTGCGTCGTACCCGGCCATGCGTAGGAATTCGACCTTCTGCTGGACGCGGTAGAGCCAGCACTGCGGCAGGTTTTGCGAGCCGATCACCAGGATGCGCGCGGGCCTGGGACGCTCGCTGATCACCGTCGCGGGCGTGGCGGCAAGATGCTGAACATCCTCCAGGCCGCGCAACACGGCTAGGCCGTGCTCGAGGATCTCGGCGCGCTGCTGGCGCCCGCCGGCGAGGTCGCCGCGGTTGGCCCGCTGCTGGGTGCGGCCGATCATTGCGTCGGTGAAGCGCCGCAGCTCGCCCTGGATCAGCTGGACGGCCTGCTGCACGACGCGGGGATCCTTGTCGTAGACCTTCCTTGAGAGCTCGCACAGCCAGTCCAGAGTCGAAAGGAAGTCGGCCGGATTGCCGACGGTAAGCGCCGTGGAGACACGGGTGGCAGCGAGACAGAGGTTGGGAGCGGTGAGCTCCGTCTCGTCGATCGAGCCGAGATAGGTCGCGATCTCGTAGTTGGCGGATCTGCCCTGCAGCACCTGCACATAGGTCGACCGGTGGAAGGGGTCCCCGCGCAACGTCGGATCGAGCGAGGTCGCCACTTCCAGCAGCCGTTCAGCTACGGCCTGTTCGTGGAATTCACGGAACAGTAGTGCCGCGAACTCAGTGAACAGCGGAGCGAGATCAGAAAGGTCGCCTCGCACGGCACGGACCGAGACCACCCCCACATAGTCGTGGAGGACTGGCAGCAGGATCGGCCAAACGCGCGAGCTTGCGGTGTCGCCAGGCTCGTGGGTGATCGTCTCCTGGAGATGGTCGAAGACGCGAATCTGCAGCGCCACCGGCAACCTGATGCTGCCGATCATCGTCGCCACCATGAACGGACAGAGCCTGGCATTGAGGGTGGTCGGCTGGCCGGACGGCGTGCCATTCAGGATCCCGCGGTCGGTCTTGACCGCCGTGAGCAGGCTCTCGACATCCGCCTCGGACAATCCAGCGTGGCAGTGTTCGGTCCAGATGGTGACGAGGCGGTGGTACTGCTCATCGGTGAGACTGGCCTGAACGGCCTTGATGACGAGCGGGCCGGGCGGGAAGTGGACGCGGCTGAATATGTCGGCGGCGATGAGCAGGATCGGCGTGTCGGACGGTTCCGCAGCTCCGACGGCATGGGCGATCGCCTCGGCTGCCCCCTCGATGTCCCCGGCCTTCACCAGCTTCAGGGCCAGCTCTGCATGATGGTGGGCCGGGCGCAGCTTCAATTGAGGCTCGTCCTCTACGAGGTCTTCCGCATCGGCACTACCCCGCGGGCCACGCTGCCTTGTCCGCTTGACGGGTTCGGACCCGCCGTCCGGCTCCTCTGGCGAGTCTGGCTCCGCGATCACCAGCGAGGTCTCTTCGACGGCCAGATCGCCAAACAGGTTATCGCTGGCCGCGGAGCCCTCGACACCATGGTCGAGCGCAGTGAGCAGAAATGGTCCTGCCTCGCGCTGGCCGGCAGCGATCTCGAACCGGCCGTGCAGCGTCCAGTGGTGATAGCCCGACGAGAATTGGCCATCGCGCACGGCCTGCGCGATGTCGTAAAAGGTGCGAAGGTACAGCTCCTCGTCAAAAAGCTCACGGCGCGGCAGCTCATCCATTCCGGGAGTCTCCTCGTATAAGGAAGCGGGCGGCGCCGGTTAGGGCAGCTAATGTGCCAGTCGATTCAAATCTTAGACACGGACCGTGATCATAGCCGGTATTTCGGATCTTCGGCGTATCGTCGCAGCTCAGAGCCTACGAGCGCGTCTGCGGCGTATCTAGGCTGAGCCGGCGACGCTGGCCAGAATCGCCATCTCGTTTTGCCCGATGTCCCAGGTGTGATGTCCCATCTGTAGGGGGGAACTCCAGGATCGGTGATGTCGGGAAGGTCGTGTGTGTTGTCCACGGTGGGGTCGATGGGCCTGATAGATGGAATATCGGAGGTGGGGATAGTCGGACCGCTGCGTATATCGACAGGCATCCTCACAAGGTGACCCGGCCGCGCCGCGCGGTTCCGGCGTGTCCGGTCACTCCGGGTGATTTTCCGGTCAGACGATTCGGCACGACAGCGCAAGAAACACAGTATCCTGCGAGTGCGCCATCAGCCGGTACTCGGTTCCGCTGCTGGTGGATTGTTGCTTAGCTGATCTGGCCAACGCGGCCGACAATTGAGAGGATCTCGATGAAACTAACTTTCGAGCCCCCCCGGCTGACCGGACTCGCGATCCTCGCGGTTGCGGGCGCAACCGCGCTGTCCGTGGGCGCGTGCAGTTCGTCGAACAATGCGAAGTCCCCGGCTACGTCGTCACCGGCGGCCGCCCACGGCAAAGCCGTGGTTCGCGGCCTGGTCGCGTCGGTGTCGGGCAACGCGGTCCAGGTCACTGAGAACACTGGGACGGCCACCGTCGACGTCAGCCCCTCGACCAAGGTCACCGAATACGCCACGGCTCAGCTGACCGATATCGCTGCCGGCAACTGCGTGAGCGTGATTGGCGAACCCGCCCCGCCCCCCGGTGGTCCTGTCACGGCCGCAACCGTGAAACTGAACCCGCAGGGGGGTGACGGCAAGTGCCCGCAACCGAAGACCGGACCTCGCAAGGTGATCGGCACCCTTGCTTCCGTAGCAGGCAACACCATCAACGTGACCGTTACCGACGCCAACGGCAACCCCGCTCAAACCGCTGTGACGGTCACCGACAAGACGCATTACGCAAAGGGCGCCTCTGCAACTTCGCAGGCCGTCGCGCAAGGCAAGTGCATCACCGCACAAGGAACCAAGGATGGTGGCGGGACACTGCAGGCGACGGTTATCGCCGTGGGCCCCGCCAACAACGGTAAATGCCCGCAGCCTGCCGCTAAGAAGCAGCATCCGCACTAACGGCCGATCGACCAATATGGTCTCGGTAAGCCGAGGGTGTGCTGCGCGATGTGGTTGAGGATCATCGCGCAGCGCCCACGGTGAGCCGGAAAATCTTCTCCGAGAAGGGCGTGTTTCTCCGCGCGTTATCGCCACCGCCGCACCGAAATTCGGGCTGGGACCGTCCAGCAGTGAGTGGCGACCGGCACGAGCGATAAGCAGCTCGTTAATGGCATCCCGACCCAGGTAATTCGGGCAGTTGTCGCTAGAGGTCCGGACTTGAGGTGCAGAGTACTTCGTCGAGGCTGGCGGTGCGCAGCTTGGCGTCGGCGGTCGGTCGCCCACGTTGGGCGGGATCGCTGTTGCTCACAGCGACGGCCCGGTCCAGGCGTGCGGTGTCGAACATCGCCGGGCCGCGGGCCATCGCTTCGGTGAGCAGGTAGCGGCCGGCGTCGGGTGCCCGGCGGATCACCTGTTCGGCGGCGCTGGCGCCGGTGAGTTTGACCGCGTCGGCGATGTTGATGCCCACCTGAAACACTTGGGGTTCGGCGTGGAGCACCGCGGTCAGGCGGGTGATGTAGTTTTCGGGGGCGAAAAACCGCCAGCCCGCGCCCAGGTGCAGCCAGAATCGTCCGTGGATTTGAGCGCGGAGCTGCGCTAGCTGGGCTCCGGGCCCGTCGCCGGATCTGTGGCGGGCGAATTCGAGGAACCCGTAGCGCTGCTGCAGCGTCGCGCGGTCGGGGGCGGACAGGCCGGTGTCGAGTACCAGGAAGCGCCCGACTCGTGACACGTCGAGGCAGCAGTTCAGGAATGAGTTAATGGTTTGCTCGGTGGTCTGCCGGTCCGGTCCGGCGATCAGGCTGACGGTGACCTCGGCTTGGCCGGGGCTGGCGGCGAGGGATTGCACCAGGGCTTCGGGGTAGGGTGCGGCCGCCTCGGTCATGGCCGGCACCGAGTAGTCGCGGTTGGTCGCGATCCGTTGCCGATCAACCTCGGGGAGGTCGGGGCGGGCCAGCAGGCGCCGGTACAGCGTGAACGCCTCGGCGTGCTGACCGATCCAGAATGCGCATACCGCCTGCTCATCGGTGGCGCGCCAGGCGTAAATCTCTGCGAAGTATCCCAGGACAAAGAGGTCCTCTTCGGGAAATGGGATTTCGGCGGCGCGCTGGGCGAACAGGTAACCGAGCCGGTAGCGCTGCTCGACGCGACACCGGAAGGCGATGGCATGCAATGCCTCGGCGCGGGTCGGTCGAAAAATCCAGGCCCGCAAGTAGGCGTCTTCAACGTCTGGCCACGGTTCACCGAGTTCCGCCATCGAGGCCGCGAGCCGAAACATCGCCCAGTAGGCCTCCTCATCAATGCCGCCCATCTCGACCCGCCGCGCATACCACTTGCGCGCGTTGACGAAATCGCCCAATTGGAAGGAGGTCTGGGCTAGGTAAAAGACTGACCGCGCATCCTCGGGATTGCGTTCGACCTTGGTCAGCAACTGGTCGCGTTCGTGCTCAGATTTGTGTCTGAGCAGGTTTTGGTTGCGGAGCTGATGATCGCTTTGGTCTTGGTCTTCGAGGGGCACATCGATGCAAGTTTCGCCTCGCGCAGCGGGCTTGTGGGTGACATCCTCGAGGTCTGACAGCGCGCGGTGCACGATGTCGACCTGGCTGCGAGCGGAGAAAGCCTGGTAGCCCCGCTCGGCGAGCTCGCGTCGCGCGCGTTCCTCGCCGAGGAGCTCCACACAGCGATCGACCAATTCGTCGTAGTCGGCGAACGCGACGCCCGACTCCAGGCCGCGCTCCAATGTCGGATCGGTGCCACGCTCGGAGACCACCGCGCGGCTATTGGCGAGCAGATAGGAAACACGCGCGATTTCGAAGATCTTCGCTTCCCAGTAGTGGATGTTGAGGACGATCTTCGAGCGTGCGATCCACGCATCGCGGCTCGCGCCGAGAACGCCCGACAGCCATTTGACACGAAAACCTCGGTTATGCAGATCCCTGAGAACGGCGTATCGGCGTTCGCTGAGCACGCCGTAGAAAAGTACGTCGATGTCCTCGGGGGCCGGGACGATCCGTGTCAGCTCGGGGACGTATCCGATCGGAACGTAGGTGGGCCGGGGCAGCCCCCGGGCAGCGAGATACTCGATGTTGGCTTGACTGTAATCCCAAGTCGGGTAACGCCTGAAAAGGTCGATGAATTCAGGCACCGCCATCCACGGCGAGTCGTCACCCAGTTGCTCGAGGTTGTAGAAGATGGGGTTTTTGGGCACCTCGAGGCCGTAGTGGATGAGGTGGTTTGCGCCGAACACGATGGTGCGACGCTCGTCGAGGTCGAGACGGTTGGTCACCACCGAGTCATGGCCGAGCGCCAACAGAGCGTAGTGCAATGCCTCCGCGACCTCGCGGAATGCTCCGCCGACGGTCGGATTGCTGGGAGGTGCCACAACTGCGACGGCGAACAGCATGGGTGCAGCGTAGAAGAAGCGGAAGAGGAGCGCCGCGCTATGGGACTGGTCACTCACCCGGTTGTTCGTTGGGCGCAGCAGCTTTCGAGTTCGTGCGTGACCACTGGGCCGACGAGATGCATCGAAATGCCCGCGCAACCTGACCGCGAAATTTCACCCGTTTGCGAACGCGCCCGCGACATAGGCGGATGAGGCTCGGTGATCTTGATTTGGGGGCTCAAGGCAAGGCGGCGACGCCGCGTCGTGCGGTGGCGCCGGGTTCCGCCGGCCCGGTGGTGGTTTGCTCCCTCCTGGGGTAGCTGGGTCAGCGGCCCGCTGGTCAGGGGATGGCCAGGGCGCGGCTGAAAGCCTCGGCGAATTCTTGTGCCCAACCTCGGCCTTCACCTCCAGCTAGCAGCCAATCACGCTTACCAGTCCCGGTCGATCAGCCAGGTGCGCCTGATCGGCCAGAGGTGCTGACCAATATCGTCGACTCAAGACATGCCTCGTCCGAGCGGGGCGAAGCCCCAATAGATCTAGGGCGCCAGACTTGAGGTGCAGAGCACTTCGTCGAGGCTGGCGGTGCGCAGCTTGGCGTCGGCGGTCGGTCGCCCACGTTGGGCGGGATCGCTGTTGCTCACAGCGACGGCCCGGTCCAGGCGTGCGGTGTCGAACAT
>JBAWAV010000541.1:0-5218 GCA_049589475.1 Mycobacterium sp. | reverse complement strand
CGCGGCAGGTAGTCGGTCGGCAGGATGGGGTCCCCCCCGGCGCCGATGCGGCACTCGTAACCCACCCAGCGGTAGCCGCGGACCACCGCCCACGGGTGCAGGCCCACGGCGTAGGGGGGAAGTGCGTCTCCGTCGGGGGCGGCGTAGAGGGAGAGTTGACCGCAGGCGTTGTTGAGCACCAGGAAGTCGGGCTGCTCGGCGGAGTACACGCCGCCTCCGAGCTGAGCGGGTTCGATCAGGTGTAGCCGCACCGGCGTCCCCGACTGCCGCGCCCGGCTGACTGTCCGCTCCATGACGCACAGACCCCACGAGCCGAGCCCCACGATGGCCATCTCGATCATCGGACGCGTCCCATTCCCGTCGACGAACGCTCGCGCGGGGATCGGCCGAATCCGCCATGTCGTGTGAAAGCACTCGTCTCCGAGCGCCGCATGGGCAGCAGTGCCTGTTTGGTCACCAACGACATCCGCTCCTCCTGCTGGAAGCAGCCCTGGGGGGTTGTTTCGTCAACGCTTCAGTGCCCAGGCTGAGATACCATAAATGCACTGAATACGAAGATTACATACCTTTAGAAGGTAATACAACCGGATAGCCGAAGTCTAGTTTTCTGGACGGAATGCCGTACCGGCGATGTGCTCCGGATGCCGAGGTCGACGGACAACGCCTCACCGAAAGGGAGTTCAACTTTCTGTTCCTGCTGCTGATCAATGCGGGCGGCGACACGACCCGTAACCTGGTCGCCGGCGGGATGTGCGCGTTGATGGATCATCCGGAGGAGCGGGTCAAGCTGGAGGCGGATCCGTCGCTGCTGCCGAGCGCGATTGAAGAGATGCTTCGCTACGTGACCACGTTCATCGCGTTCTTCCGCACGGCCACGAAGGACACCGAATTACGCGGGGTACCAGTCAAGGAGGGCGACCGGGTGGCGATGTTCTACCCGTCGGCTAATCGCGACGAGACCCGCTTCGTCGATCCAGAGCGCTTCGATGTGACTCGTAAGCCTAACCTGCACTTGGCATTTGGCGGTGGCGGTGCGCATTTCTGCCTCGGCGCTAACCTGGCTCGGGTTGAGGCAGCGGCCCTGGTATCGGCGGTGCTGAGCCGGATGAAGAACATGGAGTTGGCGGGGCCGATCGAGCGGATGCCATCGACGCTGATCAACGGCATCCACTCCATGCCCGTCCGGTTCACACCTGCTCGACGCGTAGGCGCGCAACACTATCGTTTCAAAGCGCGTTCAGATCGGCGGCGAGGTCTTCTTCGTCAGCGCGGACACTGCCCGGGGAAGCCGACCGCAGCTGCCAGTGCGCTACACCGCCGTCCGGAACAGTCAACTCCCCGGTGGCCAGTGCCTCGCCTATGAGTGACCGCACCCGCCGCTCGTTGGCCGGTTCGGTCGCGAAAAGCACACGGAGCGTGACGGTTTCACCCTCGGCGACATTGGTCACGTAATGCGGCGCGAGTGGGCACGGCGGTGGATGGTTCCAGCTGCCGCACAACGCCTTCGTGATCGCGCCGCCAAGGGCGTTGGGACTGTCGTCCTGCTTCATCACGACCACGGCATCGTGGGCAAAGGCTTTGCGCGCCATGGCGACAAACCTAACCCTGCGGCGACCTCTTCGGCACTACAGCGACGGCAGTATGTCGAGCAGGAAGTTGCTACCGGTGGCGTTCGCGTCGAGCAAGTCGCCGAAGACAGCGGCGAGGTCCCAATTGCCGCCCTCCCCGGCTACGGCGGTGCTGCCAGTGCCGAAGATCTCGGCGATGAGATTGTCGCCCCCACTCGCGGTGGCCTGGTCGAGAGCGCTGCCAGTGTTGAAGACGGAGGCGATGTCGCCGATGCCGCTGGCCACGGCGTCGCTGTTGGCACCGTCGGCGTATGCGGATGCGTCCAACTCGCTGGCGCTCGCGACGCCTCCGCTGACAGCGGTGGCGGAGTCGTAGTTGCCCCCGCCGGCGGTCGCGCTGCTAGCGGTGCCGAGGGCGGTGGCGAGGTCATGATTGCCGAGGCCGACCTCGGCGCTGCTACCGGTCCCGTCGGCGAATGCGGTGTCATGGCTGGCGCCGATTGCGACTTGGGCGTGGCTACCGGTTCCGTCGGCGATTACGGAGTCAAGGTTGGCACCCAACCCGGCTTGGGCTTGGCTACCGGTGCCGACGGCGGCTACGAAATCAAGGTTGGCGCCACCCAACACTGCGGCGTCGGCGTTGCTGTCGGTGCCGTCGGCGAAGGCGAAGTCGCCGATGCCACCGCCGAGCGGCAAGATGCCGCCCACGCTGGCGCCGCCGGCGATCGCATTGGCGCCGCTACCGATGGCGATCGCGATGTCACCCGTACCCGAGGTGGCGGTGGCGGTGTTGTCCACCGTTGGGAACAAGTCCATCCCGTTGATTGACACCTGATAATCCAATGCGGACGTTGTCTGGGCGGGCACGGACAGGCCACCCGCCAATTCATCGATCCACGAAACCGGGTCGGTAGGCGAGTCGGCCGAGGCAATCCCCGGCGTGCAGGCCAGCGCCGCCCCAATGCCCAGCCCGCCCGCCAGCAAGCCCAGCCGTCCAATGGAACTAGCCTGTCTCATCGGTCTTTTCTCCCTGGGTGCCCCCGAGGCTTGCGCAAATGTTTTGGGTCTAGCGCGGACCCACCGATGACGCTGGACGTTACTCCGGGCAAGATCCCGGCAAGCGTGTTTGACACAAGTTGAACTATGCGGTTTGCGCACTGCTAGCGTGCGATACCGGACGGACGTCAAGGAGGATCGTTGAAAACCGCTCCTAAAATATTGGTATCCCAGCTTGGTGAGTTCGTCGCGTCCGGCGTGGTGCTGTTTTTGATTGCAGGCACATTCAATTACTGGCAAGCATGGGTTTTTCTGGTTGCGTTTGTCCTTGCGACGTGGATTCCCACCATCATCGTGCTGCGTACGAATCCCACTGTGCTTGAGCGGCGGACGCGTGGGGGGCCGACTACGGAGACCCGAGTAGTGCAGAAGGTTGTTATTGCCGGTTTGTACTTGTCGCTGATGGTATTGCTGGTGGTCAGCGCCTTGGACCATCGCTTCGGTTGGTCGCGGGTACCGACGGCAATCTGCCTGGTTGGCGATCTTCTGGTAGCCGTTGGCCTGGGCGTTGTGATGCTGGTGGTCATTCAGAACAGATATGCGGCCGTCACCGTCCGGGTGGAGGAAGGTCAGAAGCTTGCTTCCACTGGACTGTATGGGGTAGTGCGACACCCCATGTATACCGGCAATGTGATCACGATGGCCGGCATCCCCCTTGCACTCGGTTCCTACTGGGGACTCGTCTTCGTCGCACCCGGCCTGCTCGTGCTCGCCTTGCGGATCCACGACGAGGAGAAGCTGCTGCATAAGGAGTTGCAGGGATACCGGGAGTACACGCAGAAGGTTCGTTATCGCCTGCTGCCAATTATCTGGTGACAGCCGCGAGCGGCACGCCGGGTCGCCCGGGACGCAGTCTCACGCCTTAGCGAAGCAGTGCATCCGGTACGAGAGTCCGCCGCTTTGCATCTCCTTGTAGAGCATCAAGGCCGGCACGCCCGCGACATCGCGGGCAAAGCCCCGAAGGAATGCCGGCACATGGCGATCGATACGGCCAAGCCACTGGTGCGAATTTCTGTCCATCCCGCGCAGCACCTCTGCAGTGATCTCCCTCTTCGAAAGCATCCGTAGCGGGGCGCTCGCCAGCGCCGCCTCCCAGGCGGCGACATCGTCGGCGGGTCGGAGATCGGCGTACAGGAAATGACCTCCCGGGCGAAGCACGCGTCCCACCTCGGCCAGGAAACGAGGAAGCCGAGGGTAATGGAGTGAGGCTTCGATATTGATGACCGCGTCGAAGGATTGATCCGGGAAGGGCAGTTTCTCGGCGTCGCCTCGCACGAAGTCCAGGCCGTGCAAACTGTGCTTTTTTCGGCAAAATTCAATAGCAGCCGGGTTCAAGTCTAGCCCCGTATAGGAGCTCGGGTGCACGGTGCGCATGAGATATGAGGCTCCGCCGCCATGTCCACAACTGACCTC
The DNA here is from genome assembly GCA_049589475.1 of Mycobacterium sp. Taxonomy (GTDB): domain Bacteria; phylum Actinomycetota; class Actinomycetes; order Mycobacteriales; family Mycobacteriaceae; genus Mycobacterium. The sequence continues at coordinate 1,181 of JBAWAV010000541.1, read as the reverse complement.
CAGCACCCGCCTGCCGTTGAGATCCACCTGGGTCGCCGTACGGTGGTAGAGCTGGCTGTAGTACCGGTTGGGTTCGTCGGAGGCTCCCAGCGGTATTGCCATCGGCGGATCCTGCTCGTAGCCGTAGTTGAAGAAGAAAACGTCCTCGGCGCCGAGTCGGCGCGTGACGTAGGGATAAAAAAATTTCTGTACCTTCTGGCTGATCTTCCAAAAGATTACGTGGCGAAACACGCGGTTCTTGAGTTCCATAGGGGTGGCCTTTAAAGGTCGCTGGCGGGGCTTGGTGCGGGCGCTTCTTTTGGTGTGTTGGTGTGTCTGGCTATTTGTTGGCTGAGGCTTTTGATGGTTGGTGTGTTGATCAGGGTAGGCACGCCGAGATCGGCGTCGAGGGCTGTGTTGATGGCGGTGACGGCTTGCATAGCGGTAAGTGAGTCTCCGCCGAGGTCGAAAAACGATTCGTTGATTCCGATGTGGTCTAGACCGAGTATTTGGCTGTAGATGCCGGCCAGAATTTGTTCGACCAGGGTGGTCGGGGCGCGGTAATCAGCTGCGCTGTGGCGGTTTTGGGGTGGCGGCATCGGTGTGGTTGCCCTGTCTGGGCGGGGGTGCGTTGTGCTGTCGGGCAGGTTCATCGAAGACAGCGGCTGCGTGGGGTCGGTGGTCATGCCGACTAACGCCTGGATGTATCGCTCGGTTAGGGCGAGGATGCTGGCAGTGTCGAATACGTCGGTGCGGTACTGGACGCGAAGGTCCAGTTCCGTCCCAGGCACCGCTTGGATCGTCAGCGGGTAGTGGTAGTAGTCGCGGTTGGTGATCTCGGTGATGGCCAATCCGTCGGCGCCCGACAAGACGGCGGTGTCGGTCGGGTAGTTCTCGTACACGAAAACGGTGTCGAACAATCGTTGTTGGCTGGTGATGCGGTGAATATCGCTCAACGCCAGGTGCTGGTGTTCGAGCGTGTGGTTGTGCGCGCGCTTCAGCTGGTCGAGCAGGTCGATGGTGGTGGTTGCCGGCGTGATGGTCGCCCGAACGGGCATTGTGTTGATCAACAGGCCCACCATGGAGTCCGCGCCGGGCAGCTCGGCTGGCCGTCCGGAGACCACGGCGCCGAAGGCGACATCGTGCTCGCCGGTCAGCTGGCACAGTAGCTGCGCGAAGGCGCCCTGAAGCACGGTGTTGAC
>JBAWAV010000540.1:0-4459 GCA_049589475.1 Mycobacterium sp. | reverse complement strand
GTCACGCACCGTTCTCGTTGTCCTGGATGACCGCGGTCGGTGAGCGCACCAAGCGACTGGTGTTGGGTACCTCGGTGCTGACCCCGACGTTCCGCTACAACCCGGCGGTGATCGCGCAGGCGTTCGCGACGATGGGATGCCTCTACCCGGATCGCATCTTCCTCGGGGTCGGCACCGGAGAGTCGCTCAACGAGATCGCCACCGGATACGAGGGCGAGTGGCCGGACTTCAAAGAGCGCTACGCGCGGCTGCGCGAGTCGGTACGGCTGATGCGCGAACTGTGGCTGGGCGACCGGGTCGACTTCGAGGGCGAGTACTACCACACCAAGGGCGCCTCCATCTATGACGTGCCCGAGGGTGGCATCCCGATCTACATCGCCGCGGGCGGTCCGCAGGTGGCCAAGTACGCCGGTCGCGCCGGCGACGGCTTCATCTGCACGTCCGGCAAGGGTGAGGAGTTGTACAAGGACAAGCTCATCCCCGCCATGCGGGAAGGCGCGGAGGCTGCGGGCAAGAATCCCGACGACATCGACCGGATGATCGAGATCAAGATCTCCTATGACACCGATCCTGAACTGGCACTGGAGAACACCCGGTTCTGGGCACCGCTGTCGTTGACGGCTGAGCAGAAGACCAGCATTCACGACCCGCTCGAGATGGAGAAGGCCGCCGACGAGCTACCGATCGAACAGGTCGCCAAGCGCTGGATTGTGGCCTCCGATCCCGATGAGGCGGTCGCGAAGGTCAAGGATTACGTCGGCTGGGGTCTGAACCACCTGGTGTTCCACGCGCCGGGCCACGACCAGCGCCGGTTCTTGGAGCTGTTCCAGAAGGATCTCGAGCCCCGGTTGCGACGGCTGGGCTGACTCGCAGCGTGCCTGCCTCCAGCCTGTATATCGCGGCGCCGGAAGGTAACACCGGCAAGTCGACGATCGCGCTCGGAATCATGCACCGGCTGACCTCGACGGTGGCCCGGGTCGGCGTTTTCCGGCCGATCAGTCGAGCAGATGAAGAGCGCGACTACATCTTGGATCTGCTGCTGGCACACGCCACCGCGGGTCTGCCCTACGAGCGCTGCGTCGGCGTGACCTACCAGCAGCTGCACACCGATCGCGACGCCGCCATCGACGACATCGTCGAGCGTTACCACGCGGTGGCGGCGGAATGCGATGTTGTCGTCATCGTCGGCAGCGATTACACGGACGTGGCAAGCCCGGCGGAGTTGAGCGTGAACGCGCGCATTGCGGTGAATCTGGGTGCGCCGGTCGTGCTCGCGGTACGGGCCAAAGGTCGCACTGCCGCGCAGGTCGCCCACGCCGTCGACGTGTGCCTGGCCGAACTGAACGCTCAGCACGCCCACACCGCGGCCGTGATCGCCAACCGTTGTGACCCAACAGAATTGACCGCGATCGCCGACGCTTTGCGGGCGTTCGCGCCGAAGGCGTACACGGTGCCCGACGAACCTCTGCTGGTGGCGCCGACGGTCGCCGACCTGCAATCTGCGGTCGATGGGACACAGCTCAGTGGTGACACCGCGCTGCTGGGCCGTGAGGCGATGGGCGTCGTGGTCGCCGGTATGACGGCCGATCATGTGCTGGAGCGGCTCGGCGAAGGCGCAGCGGTGGTCACGCCCGGTGATCGGTCGGACGTGGTGCTGGCTGTTGCGAGTGCCCATGCCGCCGAAGGGTTTCCGTCGTTGTCGTGCATCATCCTCAACGGCGGATTCGAGTTGCATCGGTCGATCGCGGCGTTGGTGGCCGGCTTGCGGCTGCGGTTGCCGATCATCGCCACCACATTGGGCACCTTCGAGACGGCCAGCGCGGTGGGTTCGGCCCGCGGTCGGGTCACCGCGACTTCGCAGCGCAAAATCGATACCGCGCTGCAGCTGATCGAGAGCCATGTCGATCTGACAGATTTGTTGGCGCAGTTGGCGATTCCGATCCCACAGGTGACCACGCCACAGATGTTCACCTACCAGCTGCGCGAGTGGGCCCGCTCGGATCGTAAGCACATCGTGTTGCCGGAGGGTGACGACGATCGGATCCTCAAATCTGCCGGTCGAGTGCTTCAGCGCCGTATCGCCGACCTGACCATCCTCGGTGACGAGAGCCAGATCCGCTCCCGTGCAGCCGAACTCGGCGTCGATATAAACGATGCCACCGTATTCGACCCGCGAACCAGCGAGATGTGTGACCAGTTCGCCGAACAGTACGCGCAGCTGCGCGCGAAGAAGGGCGTCACCGTCGAGCTGGCCCACGAGATCATGCACGATGTGTCCTATTTCGGAACCATGTTGGTGCACAACGGCATGGTCGACGGCATGGTCTCCGGAGCGTCGCATACGACCGCGCACACCGTTCGGCCGGCGTTCGAAATCATCGGCACCGCGGCGGGCATCTCGACGGTGTCCAGCATCTTCTTGATGTGCCTGCCGGACAAGGTTCTGGCATACGGCGATTGCGCGATCGTGCCCGACCCGACGGTCGAACAGTTGGCCGACATCGCTCTCAGCGCCGCGAAGACTGCCGCGCAATTCGGCATCGAACCGCGAGTAGCCATGCTGTCGTACTCGACCGGCGAGTCCGGTACCGGCGCCGACGTCGACAAGGTCAGGGAGGCAACCGCATTGGTGCGCAGCCGGGCGCCGCAGGTGCTGGTCGAAGGCCCGATCCAATACGACGCCGCGGTGGATCCCTCCGTTGCGGCCACCAAGATGCGCGACTCGCCGGTCGCGGGCCGGGCCACCGTGCTGATATTTCCCGATCTGAACGCCGGCAACAACGCCTACAAGGCGGTGCAGCGCAGTTCGGGGGCGATCGCGATCGGTCCGGTTCTGCAGGGTTTGAACAAGCCGGTGAATGACCTGTCCCGCGGCGCGCTGGTCGAAGACATCGTCAATACCATCGCGATCACCGCGATCCAGGCCCAGGGTATCGATGACTCCTAGTCCCGTAGTGCTGGTGCTGAACGCTGGCTCGTCGTCGCTGAAATATCAGCTGATCAAGCCTGATTCGGGAAAATCGTTGGCGGACGGCGTCATCGAGAAGATCGGTGAGCCATCGTCGATTGTCACCGACCATGCCGCGGCGCTGCGGGTGGCATTCGAGGAGCTGTCCGAGGACGGCATCGATCTGAAGGACTGCGGGTTGGTCGCCGTCGGGCACCGGGTCGTGCACGGTGGGGCGGTCTTCTACCGGCCTACTGTGGTCGACGACGCGGTGATCGCTGAGCTCGAGCAGGTGTCGGCACTGGCGCCGTTGCACAATCCGCCGGCGATCCAGGGCATCGAGGTTGCCCGCAAGCTGCTGCCGCATGTGCCGCATGTCGCGGTGTTTGACACTGCGTTCTTCCATGATCTGCCTGCCGCGGCGGCGACGTACGCGATCGACCGCGAGCTTGCGGAGAAGTGGCATATTCGCCGCTACGGATTCCACGGAACCTCGCACCGCTATGTCAGCGAACAGGCCGCAGCGTTCTTGGGTCAGCCGTGGGAGAGCCTGAATCAGATTGTGCTGCACCTGGGTAACGGTGCGTCGGCGTCCGCGATCGCCGGCGGCCGCCCGGTAGATACTTCGATGGGTCTGACTCCGTTGGAGGGCCTGGTCATGGGCACCCGCAGCGGCGACATCGACGCGAGCATCGTCGGCTACCTGCATCGCGAGGCCGAGATGAGCGTCGATGACGTCGAGTCGATGCTCAACCATCGCTCTGGAATGCTGGGGCTCGCGGGTGAGCGAGACTTTCGCCGGTTGCGGCAGATGACCAAATCCGGCGACAGCTCAGCGCAATTGGCCTACGAGGTCTTCATCCACCGACTACGTAAGTACATCGGTGCGTACCTGGCCGTGTTGGGCCGCACCGACGTGGTGAGCTTCACCGCCGGGGTCGGGGAAAACGTCGCCGCGGTGCGTCGGGACGCGCTTAGCGGGCTTGCGGGGTTGGGCGTCGAGATCGATGCGCTGCGAAACACCCAGGCCGCCAAGGGTGCCCGGCGGATTTCGACGGACGACTCACGGATTATCGTCCTGGTGGTGCCGACCAACGAGGAGCTGGCGATCGCGCGGGACTGCCTGCGGGCGATCTAGGTCTGCGCAACATCAGACGGAGAACTGCGTATTCAAGCACTCCACCACCTGGTTGGTCCAGTCCCGCGGCAAGGTCGCGGTGACCTGCACCGGGTCGTTTGGAATTATGTCCAAAAGTCTGGCCATCGTTCAATCGAAAATGTTGGCCAGGTTCATGATCGATCAGGCGCTAGGAAGTTGCCGCAATCCGCGCTTTCCGTCCCGGTTGCCCGGGTGGCGGGTGGTTGACTGACGATGCCGCTGCGCGTGGTCCAAACCAATTTCTCGGGATTGGCCAGGCTGGTCGGCGCTTGTGTGATAGGGACTGTTTGGAAGATGAGCCCTGTTCCCGAGCTAGGTGAGCATGTCCCAGGTTGACGGCGTGAGCCCTGTGC
>JBAWAV010000539.1:0-5840 GCA_049589475.1 Mycobacterium sp. | reverse complement strand
CGCAGCTGCGACGCCATCGGCTCGGGCAGCTCCACCGGCAACGGCGTGCGAACCGGCAAAGGTGTGTCACCGCGTCGAATCACGGTGTCCACCAACGCTTCCCGTGCTTCTTCTGTGAGCGCGTCGATGGTCTCGACCGAGCCGTTCACCACGCAGCGGATCATCCAGCGATAACCGTCGACCCCGATGAACCGGACGACACCGGTAGCGGTCCCGACGACCTCGCGGCCCCAGCGGCCGTCCTGGATCGTCACGGAGGCGCCGTCGTTACGCAGCGACTCGGCCAGCTCGCCGGCAACCTCACGCCACAGGCCGCCGGTCTTGGGTGCCGCATAGGCGGCGATGGTGAAACGGCCGTTGGCGGTCACCACCCACACCGCGCTCGGCACCCCGGTCTCGGTCAACTCGACCTGCAACTGCGCCGCGGGCGGCAGCGGCACCAGCACCGAGCCGAGGTCCAGACGCCCCTCGGCGGCGACCGCGGCGTCGTCGTCGAAGTCTTCGATGTCGAAAGGGCCGTCCGCGTCGTCGGCCACTGGGGCCTGGACCGGGGTGTCCGCGACTTCCGGCTCGTCGACCGGCGGTTCGTTGGATTTACGTCTACCGAATGCCATTAGAGACTCGCATGTCCGCCGGAGGAGCCGTGGCCGCCGCCGCCACGGGAGGTATCTGCCAGCCCGGCCTCGTCGAACGACGACACCTCGACGAGGTCGACCAACTCGACGCGCTGCACCAGCAACTGGGCGATCCGGTCACCGCGCTTGACGGTGATCGCCGTCGCGGGGTCGAGATTGATCAGCGCGACCTTGATCTCACCCCGGTAACCGGCATCGATGGTGCCCGGACTGTTGACGATCGAAAGCCCAACCCGCGCAGCCAATCCGGATCGCGGGTGCACCAGCCCGACCATCCCGTGCGGAATGGCGACCGCGATGCCGGTGCCCACCAGCGCGCGGTGACCGGGCGCCAGTTCGACGTCCTCGGCGCTGTAGAGATCCACCCCCGCGTCACCGTCGTGGGCCCGGGCGGGCAGCGGAAGCCCGGGGTCGAGACGAACAACCGCCAGACTGGTCGACACGGGGCCACAGATTACCCTTGACCGGGTGTCAGGTACGCCAGTCACGCCGCAAAGCGTGCGATATCGCGAGCGTTTGTGGGTGCCGTGGTGGTGGTGGCCACTGGGTTTCGCACTCGCGGCGATCATCTCCCTGGAAATCAACAAGGGCGTGCCGAGCATCCAGCGCTGGATTCCGTACGCGGCGTTGTTCGTGGTCGCCGCCGGAACGCTGCTGTGGCTGGGCCGCATCGAGATCCAGGTGACCGGCGGTGACGACGGCGTCGAGCTGTGGGCCGGCGAAGCACACCTGCCGGTCACGGTGATCTCCAGATCGGCGGATATTCCCCGCTCAGCCAAGTCCGCGGCGCTGGGGCGGCAACTCGATCCGGCCGCTTTCGTGGTGCATCGAGGCTGGGTCGGGCCCCTGGTACTCGTCGTCCTCGACGACGCAGACGATCCAACGCCATATTGGCTGGTGAGTTCCCGCCACCCCGAGCGGGTGCTGTCAGCGTTGCGCAGTTAGTCGGCGACTCCCCGACCATCGGAATCAGGCCGCGCAGTCCGTACAGATCATGACGCCGTTCTTCTCGCTCGCGAGACGACTGCGGTGTTGCACCAGAAAGCAACTGGAGCAGGTGAATTCGTCGGCTTGCTTGGGAATGACGCGAACGGACAACTCTTCGCCGGACAGGTCGGCGCCGGGCAGCTCGAAAGACTCGGCGGATTCGGACTCGTCGACGTCAACTACCGCCGACGCCGCTTCGTTTCGCCGTGCCTTGAGCTCCTCCAAGGAGTCCTCTGAAACGTCGTCGGTCTCGGTACGCCGTGGGGCGTCGTAATCGGTAGCCATCATCTGTCCCCTCGTAACCCTGCAAGCAAAGCTTTGTACCAGCGTCGAACGCATCCACCAAATGATTCGTGCCCGGATACCAGTGTGTTCAAGTGTGATTTACGTCACACCAACTATTTAGCCGCACTACCTCGCGCTAAACATCGGGCTGCTTCAGTGCCTTAGAGTGCCACCGTGGTCGCGCAAATCACCGAGGGTACCGCTTTCGACAAGCATGGTCGACCCTTTCGTCGTCGCAACGCCAGACCCGCTATTGCCCTGCTTGTGGTGCTCTTGGTGGCCAGCGCGGTGGTCTGGACGATCGCCCTCACCCGCCAACCCGAAGTCCACGAGGCCACGGTGTGCAACCCGCCGCCCGAACAACCCGATCCGGCGAAGCCGCGCCTGGGGTCCGCGGTCTCGCGCAGCACGATGATCAACGTCGCACCGGCCAAACTGGCCGACACCAAGCTGCGCGTCCTGAACGCCAGCGGACGCGGCGGTCAGGCCGCCGAAATCGCCGGCGCGCTGAAGGACGTGGGTTTCGCCCAGCCGGCCGCCGCCAACGATCCCATTTACGGCCAGACCCGGCTGACCTGCCAGGGGCAGATCCGCTTCGGCGATGCCGGTCAGGCCGGGGCCGCGGCCGTATGGCTGGTGGCGCCCTGCACCGAGCTCTACCGCGACGACCGCACCGATGACTCCGTCGACCTGGCGCTGGGCACCGAGTTCGGCGCGTTGGCACACAGCGAGGACATCAGTTCCGTGCTCGCCGGCCTGAAACGCGGCGACTCCGAGTCGGCCGACCCCGCGCTACTGGCGAAGATCCACTCGACCACCTGCTGAGCCGTCAGCCCGCAATCGGCGCCAGCCCGTTGAATTCGGCCAGCCGGCCCAGCAACTGGCCGGCGATCCCGGGCGCTGCGGCGACCACGAGCGCGGCATTGCGGTCCGGATCCCCCGGCTCCGGCAACAGCACCCGTGCGCCCGCCTCGGCGGCGATGAGCGCCCCGGCCGCGCTGTCCCACACCTTCAGGCCGTGCTCGTAGTAGGCGTCCAACCGGCCCGCGGCAACCATGCACAGATCCAATGCCGCCGAGCCGATCCGGCGCACATCCCGGACCGTCGGCAGCATCTTGGACACCAGCTCCGCCTGGGCCGTGCGACGTTGTTCTGAGTAAGCGAATCCGGTGCCGACCAACGCCAGCGACAAGTCGGTGACGGCGCTACAACGCAACGCGCGGGTGCCCTCAGCATCGACGACCTGCGCGCCCAGGCCGGTCGCGGCCGAATACATCCGACCGCCCTGCACGTCGGCAACCGCGCCGGCCACCGACCCGCCGTTGATCTGGGCGGCCACCGACACCGCATAGGCGGGGATGCCGTACACGAAGTTCACCGTTCCGTCGATCGGGTCCACCACCCAGGTCACGGCGCCGTCGCCGGCGGCCCCCGGGTCGGCGGGGCCGCCGCTTTCTTCACCGAGAACCGCATCACCAGATCGCAGCTGCGCCAACCGATCACGCAACAGCTGTTCGGTCTCGGTGTCGACGATGGTGACCGGGTCGGTCGGGGTCGTCTTCGTCTGCACCGCGGTGTCGTCCCCACCACCGGGCTCGGTACCGAAAACCTCACTCCGACGACGGCGGACGAACCCGGCCGCCTCTCGTGCCAACGTCTCGGCCACCGACCGCAGCTCTGCCGGATCGTTCTCAGGTGTGCTCACCGACCCATCGCATCACAGGCGACGACGGGTTCAGCAACGCCCGGGTAACGGGCCAACCAACCGTTGCGCCACGCATTAAGGTTTGGTCGACACCCACGTCTCGCCGAGGAGGTTCGATGACCAGTGCCGAGCCGAGCAACGCCCCGTCCGACACGCCGCAGCGCAGGGGTTTCGGCGTCGACGTCGGTGGCAGCGGGATAAAAGGCGGCATCGTCGACCTGGACACCGGCCGGCTCATCGGCGACCGGGTCAAGCTGCCGACACCGCAGCCGGCCACTCCGAAGGCCGTCGCGAAGACGATCGCCGCTGTCGTCAAGGAGTTCGACTGGACCGGCCCGCTCGGGGTCACCTATCCCGGCGTCGTCACCCACGGCATCGTGCGGACCGCGGCCAACGTGGACAAGAAGTGGATCGGGACCAATGCTCGCGACATGATCAGCTCGGAGTTGAGCGGCCAGGACGTCGCCGTCCTCAACGACGCCGACGCAGCAGGTCTGGCCGAAGAGCGTTACGGCGCCGGCAAGGACGCCACCGGTGTGGTGGTGCTGCTCACATTCGGTACCGGAATCGGCTCGGCGGTCATTCACAACGGGGTATTGCTGCCCAACACCGAGTTCGGGCACATCGAGGTCGGCGGCAAAGAAGCCGAGCACCGCGCCGCGTCGTCGGTCCGGGACCGGCGCGGCTGGAGCTTCAAAAAGTGGGCCAAACAAGTGACGAAGGTGCTGGTCGCCATCGAGAACGCGATGAGCCCGGAACTCTTTATCGTCGGCGGCGGGGTCAGCCGCAAAGCCGACCAGTGGGTGCCGCTGCTGAAAAACCGCACCCCGGTGGTGGCCGCGGCGCTAGAGAACACCGCCGGGATCGTCGGCGCCGCGATGGCCGCGACGCGCGACGTGACGCACTGATTTGCGCTCTGTGACCGGGGGATAGCCGCGCTGTCGTTACAATGGTCACCGGCAGCCGCCCGAACCGAATAGCGGCGAATATCCACCCTGATATCGACGCCGACATCCGACATAGCAGAGATCTTCCGGTTGAGCATGCCTAGAGCACCGGAAAATGAGTCCTACCGAAGGGGTCTACGTGGCAGCGACCAAAGCACGACCGGCAACCGAGGAGCCGGTGAAGCGCACCGCCGCCAAGCCCCCCGCCGGCGCCACCAAGCGCTCGCCGGCCAAGGCCGCCAACGGCTCCGCCACAAAGACAGCTACGAAGGCCGCGAAAGCTCCCGCCAAGACCGCCGCTGCACCCAAGGCACGCGCCGCGACCAAGAGCGCCGCTGCCAAGTCCGCGCCCGCACGCGGACGGCCGAAGAAGGGGTCGGCCGACGACGCTCCGCACGATGCCGAAGTCACGACGGCCGACGTCGAGACCGAAGACGAGGTCGAGGACCTCGACGGCGAGCCGGATATTGACCTCGACGCCGAGGAACTGGTGCTCGAGGATCTCGAGGACGACGCGTCAGACCCTTCAGACGACGCGGCCGCTCCCAAGGAAAAGGCGGCGGTGATCCCGGCCAAAGCTGCCGACGAGGAAACCGCCGAAGACGAGGAGATCGTCGAGCCGAGCGAAAAAGACAAGGCCTCAGGCGATTTCGTCTGGGACGAGGACGAGTCAGAGGCCTTGCGACAAGCCCGCAAAGACGCCGAGCTGACCGCGTCCGCGGACTCGGTTCGCGCGTACCTCAAGCAGATCGGCAAGGTGGCTCTGCTCAACGCCGAAGAGGAAGTCGAGCTGGCCAAGCGGATCGAGGCCGGCCTCTACGCCACCCAGCTGATGTTGGAGCTGACCGACCGCGGCGAGAAGCTGCCCGCAGCGCAGCGCCGCGACATGGCGTGGATCTGCCGCGACGGCGACCGCGCGAAAAACCATCTGCTGGAAGCCAACCTGCGACTGGTCGTGTCGCTTGCCAAGCGCTACACCGGACGCGGCATGGCGTTCCTCGACCTGATCCAGGAGGGCAACCTGGGTCTGATCCGCGCGGTCGAAAAGTTCGACTACACCAAGGGTTACAAATTCTCGACCTATGCGACGTGGTGGATCCGCCAAGCGATCACCCGCGCGATGGCCGACCAGGCCCGCACCATCCGTATTCCGGTGCACATGGTCGAGGTGATCAACAAGCTGGGCCGCATACAGCGTGAGCTGCTGCAGGACCTGGGCCGCGAGCCCACGCCCGAAGAGCTGGCCAAGGAAATGGACATCACCCCGGAGAAGGTGCTGGA
>JBAWAV010000538.1:0-62609 GCA_049589475.1 Mycobacterium sp. | reverse complement strand
CCCCCCCACGGCGGCACCGAGGTAGCCGGCGCCGCCGGTGACGGACAGCAGCACAGCAACCATCGCGGCCGCGACGACGGTCGCTGACCCGTGCTCACCGGGTCGGCTCGACCACCGACGCCCCGATCGCGGCGATGCGCAGCATCGGGAGCAGCCTCGACCGGGCGGTGACCGTCGCGACGACGAACTCGCCGTCCCGGCGCAACTCGACCGCGGCACCATCGGGTGCCACACCGCGGGCGGCGACGACGGCCGAGCGCTCGTCACCACGCGCAGCCAACCGGGCCGCTTCACGGGCGGCGTCGACGCAACGGACTTGCATCGACACCGCTGTGATGCCCGCCAGACACAACACCAATACCGCGACCAGGGTGGCGACGCCCAGCGCCGCCTCCACGGTCGCCGCGCCGGCATCGTCGGCTAGGCCTTGGTGTTCAGGGCGCGGGCAATGATGTTGGTCAGCGCCGTGACAATCGAGTCGCCGGTGACGACCGTGTAGAGGATCGCAGCGAACGCCGCCGCCGCTATGGTCCCGATCGCATATTCGACCGTCGACATCCCCGACTCGTCCACCGCCAACAATGCCGCACGCGCCTCGATAGCACGAAATAGGTTGGTTAGCTTCATATTTCCTTCGATTACCTTTCAGAAGATGCCTGATTTCATCAGGTCACCGGCCAGTCCGGCGACCACCGGGACGACACCCAGACAGACGAATGCAGGCAGGAAACACAGGCCGAGCGGTCCGGCGATCAGGACTGCGGCGCGCTCGGCGGTCGCGGCCGCGGCGTGCACGGCATCCTGCCGACACTGCGTGGCCAGCGCGGCGACTGCTTCGGCGAGCGCCACACCCGAGGTCGACGACCGCCGCGCCAGCCGCAGCAACGCATCCGTCTGCGGATCAAGGGAACTCGGCGGCAGATCCGGCGGGGCCGACCATGCTACGTCCGGGGCAGAACCCAACGCCAGCAGATCGGCAGCGCGACGCAGCACCCGCGCCAGCACCGGCGGGGCCGACGGCGCCGTCGCCGCCGCCGCGGTCGAGACCGCCATGCCCGCCACAAGGCAGACCGCCAGCACATCCAGGCTCGACGCGACAGCCAGTGGATCCGGTCCGCGCACCGACCGCCGCCCTCCGCGTGGAGCGCGCATCGCCGTCACGGCGCGCGCCCGCACCATCGACGGTGCCGGTCCGCTCAACAGTGCACCCGCGAGCAGCAATGCCGGGCAGATCATTGGCGCCGCTCGTTCTCATCGCTGGGCTCTGCATCGTCGCCGGCGGTCACGACGCCGCCCGATCGGTGATCCGATCCGACCACAGCAACCCGCCGCAGACCAGCGTCGTCCCGATGACCAATAGCCAACCACCAGCGTGTCCGCCCAATAAGAACGCTACCGGGTGCGCACCGATGAGTTCGCCCAATAACACTGACAGCACCGGCAGGCTGGCCAGGATCGCGGCGGTCGCACGGGCCCCGGCCATCGCGGACCTCACATGACCGGAGAATCGTTGTCGCTCAGCGATATCGCGCTGCGCCGCGCGCATCAGCGTCGACATCGCCAACCCGTAGTCGCCGGCGAGTTGCCAGCACACCGCCAGCCGATCCCAGTGCGCCGGCAGGGTCGAGTTCTCCGCCGCATTGCGTAAGCCGGCGGTGACGTCCGCACCCAACCGGGCACGCGCGGCCACCGCTCGACACGATTCAGAGACCGGCCCCGACGATTCCTGCCCGGCCACCGCGAAGGCCTGCGCCGGGTGCGCACCCACCTGCAATTCGCCCACCAATACCTCGATCGCGGTCTCCAGCTGGTGGCTCTCATCCATCTGCCGACGACCGCGTCGGCGCCTGCGATAGCGCACCGATACCGTCGCGCCGAGCAGGACGACCGCGAGAATCGTTGGCAGTGTCAGCAATACGGCACCAAGTGCCACAGGGCACACTGCGACCCCGATCCCGGCCCGCCGCGGAATTCGGCGAGAGTGCTGGTCGGCACGAGCAAGTCGGCGGCGCGGTGTCGTCGGAAACGTCAGCACCGCTGCGGATAACGCCAACGCGGCGGCCACCGGTCCGGTCATGACCGCGTCCGGCCCTGCAGCAGTCGGTGCAGGCAGGCGGCCTCCTCGGTCAGTCCGCGGTCGGCGTGCCACACGGTGACTGCGCGCACCCGACCGTCGTTCTGGCAGAGCGTGGCGATCTCGTCGAGACGCCGCTGGCCGCTCCGGTCGCGCGTCACGTGCAGCAGCACCTGCACGGCTGCGGCCAATTGACTGTGCAGCGCAACACGATCGAGCCCACCGAGAGCACCGAGCGCCTCCAGACGTGCCGGCACCTCGCCGGGATTGTTGGCGTGCACCGTCCCCGCACCGCCGTCGTGGCCGGTGTTGAGCGCGGCAAGCAGGTCGACGACCTCGGCGCCACGAACCTCGCCTACGACAATGCGATCCGGCCGCATCCGCAATGCCTGTCGAACCAGTTGTCGCACAGTCACTTCGCCGACCCCTTCGACGTTTGCGCACCGCGCGACCAACCTGACGAAATGCGGATGTGGCGGCGCCAATTCGGCAGCATCCTCGACGCAGACGATCCGTTCATCGGGCGCCACCGCGTTCAGCATCGCTGACAGCAGCGTGGTTTTCCCGGCGCCGGTGCCCCCGGACACGAGGAAAGCCAGCCTGGCCGCGATGATGTCGTCGATCAGGCCCGCGGCCGTCGGTTCAATAGCGCCGGCGGCGATCAACGCCGACAAATCCTGGGTGGCCGGCCGCAGCACCCGCAGCGACAGGCAGGTGCCGCCCATGGCGACCGGTGGCAGGACGGCGTGCAGTCGGACCGCCAAGCCGCCCACACCCAACCCGGTCAGCTGACCGTCGACCCATGGTTGCGCGTCATCGAGACGGCGGCCGGCGCCGAGCGCCAGCCGTTGCGCCAGTCGCCGGACTGCGGCCTCGTCAGCGAACTCGATATCGCTGCGCCGCAGCCCGTTTCCGTCGTCGACCCACACCGCGTCGGGCGCGGTGACCAGCACGTCTGTCGTCCCGTCCGCGCATAGCAGCGGCTCGAGGATTCCCGCTCCGGTCAGCTCCGTCTGCAGTATCCGGAGATTGCTCAGCAGTTCGGTGTCGCCGAGCACACCACCGGACTCGACCCTGATCGCATCGGCCACCACTTTGGGCCGCAGCGGGGCGGATTCCGTCGCCAACCGCTCCCGCACCCGGTCGATGAGCGAATCCGTCATGCCGCAATGCCTTCGGGCCGGACCGCCGGATGTACGGGCAGCACAGCGAGCACGTGGCGAGCCGCCGTCGCCAGCGCCGACCGCCGCGGCAACCGCAGGCCGCCGACTTCGATCTGCTCGGCCAGCCGAGGGTGCGGCTTCATCGATGTCAGCAGCGGCACACCGGCGATCGCGGCCACCTCGTCGGCCCGCAGGCCGCCCGGCGACGGCCCCCGCACGACCAGTCCGAGATTGGGGTTGACGGCCGCGAGCACCGGCGCGATCGTCGCGGTGGCAGCGCAGGACCGCACGTCGCACGGGCTGAGCACGACGACGAGATCGGCAGATTCCAGAGCGGTTTCAGTAGCTGCGGTCAATCGGCGCGGCAGATCGCACACCACTGTGACTCCGCCGCGTCGCCCGGCGTCGACGACGCTGTGCACCGCATGGGCGTCGAATTCGCAATCCTGCCGGGTGCCCGACAGCACGGTGATTCCGCGATGTCGCGGCAATGCTTCGCGCACCGCCGACCAGTTCAGCCGCCCGCCCTGCAGGGTCAGATCTGGCCAGCGCACACCGGGTACCGCCTCGGCGCCGACGAGCAGATCTATGCCGCCGCCCCAGGGATCAAGATCGACCAGCATCGCATCCGTGGCGGCCTGGGCCATTGCGACGGCGAACGACGACGCACCCGCCCCGCCGCGCCCACCGATCACGGCCACCACCGGACCGCGACTGCCGCCGTCGCGCGCGGACTCGCCGGCCTCCGCGAGCTCGCGGACCAGATCATGTTCCTGGGCAGGCACTCTCAGAACCTGCGTGGCACCCACCCCGATGGCCGCGGCCCAGGTCGGCGGCGCGGGCTCGCCGGCGCTCAACACGATCACGTGTGGGCGGCGCGGTAACCCGGACTGACCGCACTCAGCGGCTGCGGCCTCGTCGAGCACGACGGCGACAGCCGCTGACCATGCTTTTCTACCCAGTGTTAATACGTTGCTGGCGTGGACAACTCGGACGCCGACTGCTGCCGCGACGCGGTCCAGATCGTCGCGCAACGCGGCGTCGCCGAGTACGGCCAGAATCCCGTGGACACCCGTGGTCGTCATTCGTCCACCGTGCCGATCCGGCCGCCCGCGCCACCAGTCAGGCGC
Source organism: Mycobacterium sp. (assembly GCA_049589475.1). GTDB lineage: Bacteria > Actinomycetota > Actinomycetes > Mycobacteriales > Mycobacteriaceae > Mycobacterium. The sequence continues at coordinate 58,242 of JBAWAV010000538.1, read as the reverse complement.
GCGAATTTGTGGACAACGTCCGATGTGTGGACAGGCCGTTGGGTGATGGCCCGGCTAAGAATGTGACCCGACAAAAGGGACGACCCCCGCCAGGGGGGGAGGAGGCGAGGGTCGTCGTGTTTCAGCCCCGGGGGGTCGGGCTGATCCACCCTCGGCTAAGCCGAGTGATTCTTACTATACACATGAGAGTGTGACGCAGCGCAAGACTTACGTGCGACAAGTTAGCTTGACTTTTAAGTAGCTGAACCGTCTGACTCATTGCTAACACGAGCAACCAGAACACGTTTGACCGGCGGTTTTACCGGCGGCGTCGCGATTTGCCGGAGCCCCGCCCTATGCTGGGGCGGTGACCGTCAACGACTCGGCCGCTGACCAGCAAACATCATCGATGCCCTCCGGTCCCAGTCCACGCACGGCGGCGTTTTTCGATCTCGACAAGACGATCATCGCCAAATCCAGCACGCTGGCGTTCAGCAAACCATTCTTCGCCCAGGGATTGATCAACCGCCGCGCCGTCCTGAAGTCCAGCTACGCGCAGTTCCTGTTCCTATTGTCCGGTGCCGACCACGACCAGATGGACCGGATGCGCGTCCACCTCACCAACATGTGCACCGGCTGGGACGTCGAGCAGATCAAGTCGATCGTCAACGAGACACTGCATGACATCGTCACACCGCTGGTGTTTGCCGAGGCCGCCGATTTGATAGCCAGTCACAAGCTGTGCGGCCGCGATGTCGTGGTGGTGTCGGCATCCGGTGAGGAATTGGTGGCGCCCATCGCGCGCGCGCTCGGAGCCACCCACGCGATGGCGACCCGCATGGTTGTCGAGGACGGCAAGTACACCGGCGAGATCGGCTTCTACTGCTACGGCGAAGGCAAGGTCCAGGCGATCCGGGAGTTGGCTGCCCGCGAGGGTTACCCGCTCGAACATTGCTACGCCTACTCCGACTCGATCACCGACATGCCGATGCTCGAGGTCGTCGGTCACCCGAGCGTGGTCAACCCGGACCGCGCCCTGCGCAGGGAAGCGTCGTCTCGAGGCTGGCCGGTGCTGGCGTTCTCCCGACCGGTGTCATTGCGGGACCGCATTCCGGCGCCCTCGGGTGCCGCGCTCGCCACGACCGCCGCTGTCGGGATCAGCGCACTGGCCGCCGGCGCGCTGACCTACTCGCTGCTGCGCCGGCTTTCGCTGTAGCGCTCAGCAAACTTTCGATATCACGGGTCGGCAACACTTCAGCGATTTAACGACAATTGGCCCTTGATGTGACGGGGGTCACGTAGTACAAAGGACTCACGGAAGTCCGGTACGGCCAAGATCGATCCGGAAGAGAAGGGTCGACCTCCCGAGCTGGACGACCGAGCACGGTTCCCGGCACCCACGCGGAGCTACAGCCGCGATAATGGCAGAAGTGTTGCGGGCCTGCGTAATTGCGAAGAGCGGACGGCGTCGACGGCCCTTTGGGTGGGGTCGCAGCCGGAAGCGTCGCAAGATCGCCGAGGCCACCCCACGCGACCTACAGATGCACGCTTGGTAACCGAGATCCGTGCTAGCGGGCGGCGATCCGAGACTCTTCGGTACGCCGCCCGCTTTTATGCGTCCACACCACACGCCGGGTCACTCGGACGGGGCTTCCGGCAACCTATTGCGTGAGCGACTCGGCGATCGTCAACGCCTCCTGCGCGCCGGTCCGCATCGCCCGGCAAGACAACACCAACCACTTGGCCATGCCATCGGATGTCCCGGCGGCAAAGCCTTGCGCGGCCTCGCGATAGTCGGCGGCGCGGCGCATCCAGCCCACCTCCGGCACACCGAGGCCGTGCGGGTCGAGCCCGGTCGCGATGGTCACCAGCCGCGACACGGCCCGCGCGACCACACCGTCCGCCGTGCCGAACGGGGCCAGGGTCAACAGCTCGCCGTGCGCGACCGCGGCGATGATCGGAGCCGGCGCCTTGGTGCCACCGGTCACGATCTCGGCGAGCAGCTCCAATCGCGGCCCGACGTCGGCATCCGCGCGCGGCCTGCCCAGCCGGCTCTCGTCGACCCGGTCGGCGGCGGCCAGCATGTGCAGTCGCGCCAGTGCCTGCAGCGGCGCGCGCTGCCACACCCCGACAAGATTTGTCTCGCCGCCCTCCAGCGCCTGCGCGACGCGCAGCGCTCCGGCGAACACCGGGTCGGCGATCGCCGAGACGTCGATCTGATCGTCGAGCTTTCGCCCGCCGCCATCGAGCACGGCCGAGGCCCGTGCCGACCGCAGTGCCGCCTCGGCGGCGGTCACCGGCCAGCGCCGCAGGTTGGCACGATGCCGGTGCGCGCGCCCCAGCGCCTCACGGGCCCGGTCGCTGGCGCCGGCGACACCGGGTAGCTCCATCAGCGGAGCCAGCGGGTCAGAAGTCACTGCACGTCACGGCTTGCCACGATAGCCACCGCCGGCACCCGGGATCGCGGCCAGTAGCTGCTTGGTGTAGTCGTGACTCGGTCGAGTGAACACGACTTTCGTTGCGCCACGTTCGACGACCCGTCCCGCACGCATCACCAACACCTCGTCGGCGATCTGACGGATCACTGCGAGGTCGTGGCTGATGAACAGATATGTGAGGCCGAGTTCGGCCTGCAGCTCGGCAAGCAAGTCCAGGATCTGGGCCTGCACCACGACGTCGAGCGCCGAGACGGCCTCGTCACAGACCAGGACCTCGGGTCGCAGCGCCAGTGCCCTGGCGATAGCGACCCGCTGCCGTTGACCCCCGGAGAGTTCACGCGGGCGACGACTGAGCAGTGACGACGGCAGCGCGACCTGATCAGCGAGCTCGCGCACCAAAGTCTGCCGCTGACGGCGGTCGCCGACGCGGTGTACTCGCAGCGGTTCCTCGATGATGCGCAGCACCGAGTACATGGGATCCAAACTACCGTAAGGGTTCTGGAACACCGGCTGGATTCGCCGGCGAAATGCCAGCGTCTCATCGCGATCCATCGATGCGGTATCGGAAACCTGCTGCCCGTCGAAAACGACTGTGCCCGAGGTGGGTTGCAGCAGACCGAGAACCATTCGAGCCAACGTGGACTTGCCCGAGCCGGATTCACCCGCGATGGCCAGCGTGGTGGCCCGTCGCAGCAGAAACGACACGTTGTCGACGGCACGTACGTCCACCTTGCGCCACGGCACTCCGCGCGACGGACGGTAGACCTTGGTCAAGTCGGACACGACGACCACGTCCTGCCCGGCGTCGTGTCTGGCATGCGTGGCCGCGGTACGCGTGATCCGCCTGCGGGTGCGCGCGGCAGTCACGGCATCCCGTAATGATGGGGCGGCCGCGACGAGCCGTTGCGTGTAAGGATGCTGCGGATCGCGCAGAACAACCTGTGCGTCACCGGTTTCGACCACCGAACCTTGATGCATGACGATCAACTGCCCGGCACGTTCAGCGGCCAGCGCGAGGTCATGGGTGATCAGCAGCACCGCAGTTCCCAGATCGCCAGTGAGCTGCTGCATATGGTCGAGCACCTGACGCTGCACCGTGACGTCCAGCGCCGAGGTCGGCTCGTCTGCGATCAGTAGCTGAGGCCGGCCGGCCAGCCCGATCGCGATCAGCGCGCGCTGGCACATGCCGCCGGACAACTGGTGGGGGTACTGCTTGGCCCGCAGCGCCGGATCGGGCATACCGGCGTCTGCCAGCAGTTGAGTCGCGGGCCGATCGATGTTGTTGGCACGCAACGCCTCTCGTACCTGGAATCCCACCCGCCATACCGGGTTGAGGTTCGTCATCGGGTCCTGCGGCACGTAGCCGATGCCCGAGCCACGGATGGAACGCAGCCGTCGCCGGTCGGCCGCCGTCAGGTCGACACCGCCGAACATGATGCGCCCCGCGGTGATTCGCCCTCCGGGTGGCAGCAGCCCCAGGATCGCCGCGGCGGTGGTGGACTTCCCCGAACCCGATTCGCCGACGATCGCCACCGTTTGACCGGCACGCACAGCGAGGTCGACCTGACGCACCGCCAGAGCGTCGTCACCGAATCTGACGTCGAGTCCGGCGACGCTGAGCAGCGGCAAATCCTCGGTCATGTGCGTGACCTCGGGTCCAGTGCATCGCGCAGGACGTCGCCCATGACCATGAATGCCAGCACCGTGATCGCCAGCGCGCCGGCGGGATAGAACAAGATCGGCGAGCCCGCGCGCAGCCGGATCTGGTCGACGTTGATGTCTCCGCCCCACGACACCACCGACGGCGGCAGCCCGACCCCGAGGTAGGACAGCGTGGCCTCGGTGACGATGAACAACCCGAGCGCGATGGTCGACACCGCGACCACTGGGCCGATCGCATTGGGCACCGCGTGGCGGATCAGTATCCCGAACCTGCTCAGCCCCAGAGCTTTTGCGGCCAGCACGTAGTCGCTGCCGCGGACCGTCAACACGGCGCCGCGCGCGATCCGGGCCACTTGGGGCCAGCCGAACAACGACAGGATCGCGATCACCGTCCACACCGTGCGGTGATGCATGACCTGCATCAGCACAATCGCGGCCAGCAGCAGCGGTATTGCGAAGAACACGTCGGCGATTCGGGAAATCACCGCGTCGAGCCAGCCGCCGTAGAAACCGGCCAGCGCACCGAGGGCGCCACCGACCACGAAGACCACCAGCGTGGCCCCCAGGCCGACGGTGATCGAGGCGCGGGCGCCGTAGACGGTGCGGGCATAGATGTCGTGGCCTTGCAGATCGGTCCCGAACCAATGGGCGGCCGACGGTGCCAGCAGACTCTGGTTGGGATCGGCGTATCCAGGGTCGACGCCGGTGAACAACGCCGGAAACGCGGCGACGAGAAGGACGAACCCGATCAGTAGCAGGGCGACGATGAATTTCGGACGGCGACGCAACCCGCGCCAGGTGTCACCCCAGAAGCCGCCGCCAAGCACTTCAGCCATAGCGAATCCGGGGGTCCAGCGCCGCGTACAGCAGATCCACGGCCAGGTTGGTGACCAGGTAGACGACGACGAGCACCGTCACGATCGACACCACGGTCGGGGCTTCCTGACGTGTGACGGCTTGATAGAGCACGCCGCCCACGCCGTGGATGTTGAAGATGCCTTCGGTGACGATCGCTCCGCCCATCAGTGCGCCGAGATCCGCGCCCAAGAACGTCACGACCGGAATCAGCGAGTTGCGCAGAATATGCACCGTCACCACCCGGGGCCGCGACAGGCCTTTGGCGGTGGCAGTGCGCACATAGTCGGCATGCGCATTGTCGGCCACCGCGGATCGGGTCAACCGCACCACGTAGGCGAATGACACGGCGCCCAATACGATTCCAGGTAGCAACAGCCGGGCGAATGTTGGCTGATCGCCGACCGTGACCGACGCAATACCGAGTCGGACCCCGAACACGAATTGCGCAAGGAAGCCCAGCACGAAGATCGGGACCGCGATGATGATCAGGCTGACGATCAGCACAACGCTGTCGAAAGCACCGCCCTGACGCAGTCCGGCGATCACCCCGAACCCGACGCCGAACAACGCTTCGACCGCGAGCGCGATCAACGCCAACCGGAATGTCACCGGAAAGGCTTGAGCCAGAACGGTGCTGACGGGTAGTCCGGAGTAGGCGTGACCGAGGTCGCCGTGCAGGATGCCGCCGAGGTAGTGCAGGTACTGCAACCAGAACGGGTCGTCGAGGTGGTACTGCGCGCGCAGTTGCGCGGCCACCGCCGGACTCAGTGGGCGATCGCCGCCCAGGGCCGCGATCGGGTCGCCGGGCAGCAGGAAGACCATGCCGTAGATCAGCAGCGTCGCCCCCAGGAACACCGGCAGCATGGCCGCGACGCGGCGGGCGATGTACCACCCCATGTCAGGCCTTCACGATGTGTTCGTAGTCGGGCAGTCCATTCCAGGTTAGCCTGACCTGGCTGACCGCCGGGGAGCGACCGGCGACGGCGACCGTATACCAAAGCGGCACAACAGGCATGTCCGCCAACAGGATTCGTTGAGCGCCGTTGGCGAGAGCATACGATCGCGGCAGGTCGGGCGCCGCTTCGGCCTCCGCGATCGCGGCGTCGAACCGAGTATTGGAATATCCGACGTCATTGGCGCTCGCGCCGGTGGCGAACAGCGGCTCCAAGAACTCGAGCATCGACGGGAAATCGCCCTGCCATCCGGCGCGGAATGCGGTGCTGATCGTGCGGGTGGTTATCTGGGTCCGGAACCCGGCAAAGGTTGGCTGGGGCGCCCCGACTGCGTCGACGCCGAGGGTGTTCTTGATGCTGTTGGCCACCGCGTCGACCCATTCCTGATGCGACCCATCGGCGTTGTAGGCAATCGCGTACCGACCAGTCCATTTCGAGATGGCGTCGGCCTGCGACCACAGTCGGCGCGCGCGCTCGGGGTCGAAGTTCAGCGTGCCGCTGCCGTCGATGTGGGGGTCATAGCCGGGCAGCGAGCTGGCGGTGAAATCGCGGGCCGGTGCGCGGGCCCCGGAGAAGATCTTCTGACAGATCTGGGACCGGTTGATCGCAGCCGACAACGCCAGGCGGCGCAGTCGGCCCTCCTCGCCGGCGAAGTGCGGCAGCCGCAGCGGCGTGTCCAATGTCAGGTTGACGGCGGCGGGCGCGGAGACCGCTCGATCACCGAGGTCTCTTCGGTAGACGGTGAGCACACTGGGCGGAATCGTGTCCAGCACATCGAGATTGCTCGACAGCAGGTCGGCGTAGGCGGTGTCCAGGTTGGCGTAGAAGACGAATCGCAGGCCCTTGTTCTGCGACATCCGGTTGCCGTGATAGCCGGGATTGGTCACCAGGTCGAGTTTCACGTTGTGCTGCCAGGCAGGGATTCCTCGCTCGTCGGCGAGTTGGTACGGGCCGTTGCCGACCGGGTGCTGGCCGAAGGCCGCCATGTCCTTGAACGCGGACTCGGGCAGCGGGTAGAACGGCGAAAAGCCAAGCCGCAGAGTGAAATCGATGGTCGGGCCTTTGAGCTGAACGGTAAATTCGCGGTCGTTGACCACCCGAAGACCCGACATCGCTTTCGCCGTCGACGTGGCGACGGCCAGCTCGTCGAAGCCGGCTATCGGGCTGAAAAAGCTCTGCTGCAGTTGAGCATTGGTGGACAACGCGCCGTAATTCCAGGCGTCGACGAACGAGTGCGCGGTCACCGGCGAGCCGTCGCTGAACGTCCAGCCGGGTTTGAGGGTGATCCGGTAGTTGACGTCGTCGGTGGTCTCGATCGACTGGGCGACCTCGAGCGACGGCAAGCCGTTGGCGTCGTAGGACATCAGACCGGCGAACAGTCGGTCGACGATCCGGCCGCCGTTGGAGTCATTGGTGTTCGTCGGGATCAGCGGGTTCTGCGGCTCGCCGGCGTTGACGATCACCACGTCGGTGCGGACGCTGCCTGCTCCGCAGCCGACGAGGGGTGCCATGGCGAGTAGAGCCACGGCCATCGCCGCGATGCGCAACCGCCGCAAGCCGTCCTCCTCCGATAGCAAAACGATCACCTAGTCCCGTGGCGACTGTATTGCCTACGGCAACCCGAAAAATTAACCCAGCCTGGTTACGCTCGTGCGCGTGACCGAGACGCACGCGCAAGCACCGTTGTCGTATCCGCCGTCCGCAGACTTCGCTGCGCAAGCCAATGCCGCCGAGGGCTTGTACCGAGACGCCGAGAGCGACCGGTTAGCGTTCTGGGCTGCGCAGGCCAACCGGCTGTCCTGGGCGACGCCGTTTACCCAGGTGCTGGACTGGTCTGACGCGCCGTTCGCCAGATGGTTCGCCGACGGCAAGCTCAACGTCGCCTACAACTGCGTCGACCGCCACGTCGAGGCCGGCAACGGTGATCGAGTGGCGATCCACTGGGAGGGCGAGCAGATCGGTGACGCCCGCAGCCTCACCTACCGCGACCTGCAGAACGAGGTCTGCAAAGCCGCCAACGCGCTGACCGGTCTGGGACTGGTCGCCGGCGACCGCGTCGCGATCTACCTGCCGATGATCCCGGAAGCCATCGTCGCGATGCTGGCCTGCGCACGGCTGGGGCTGATGCACAGCGTGGTATTCGCCGGCTACACCGCTAACGCGTTACGTGCCCGGATCGACGACGCCGAAGCCAAACTGCTGATCACCGCCGACGGGCAGTTCCGTCGCGGCAAGCCGGCGTCGCTGAAGAACGCAGCCGATGAAGCGGTCGCCAACTCGGACACGATCGAGCACGTCCTGGTGGTCCGACGCACCGGCATCGACGTCGACTGGACGCCGGACCGCGACGTCTGGTGGCACGACGTCGTCGACTCGGCGTCGCCTAAACACGAAGCCGAAGCGTTCGACGCCGAGCACCCGCTGTTCCTGCTGTACACCTCGGGCACCACCGGTACACCCAAGGGCATCGTGCACACCAGCGGCGGCTATCTCACTCAGGCGTCCTACACCCACCACAACGTCTTCGACATCAAGCCCGAGACCGACGTGTTCTGGTGCACCGCCGACATCGGCTGGGTCACCGGACACACCTACGGCGTCTACGGGCCGCTGTCCAACGGGGTGACGGAGATCTTCTTCGAGGGAACCCCGGACACACCCACCCAGCACCGTCATTTCCAGATCGTCGAAAAGTACGGCGTCACAATCTATTACACGGCGCCAACGATGGTCCGGACGTTCATGAAGTGGGGTCGCGACATCCCGGACGCCCACGACCTGTCCAGCCTGCGACTGCTGGGCACGGTCGGCGAGCCGATCAACCCGGAGGCCTGGCGCTGGTACCGCACGGTCATGGGCGGCGACGACATTCCGATCGTGGACACCTGGTGGCAGACCGAGACCGGCGCGGCCATGATCTCCCCGCTGCCCGGCGTCGCTGCGACCAAACCCGGTTCGGCGATGACTCCGCTGCCGGGCATCTCGGCCAAGGTAGTCGACGACCACGGCGACGAACTCGCCACGCCCTCGACCGACGCGGGTGAGCACACGGCGGGATACCTGGTGCTGGATCAGCCCTGGCCGTCGATGCTGCGAGGCATCTGGGGCGATCCGGACCGCTTCCGTCAGACCTACTGGTCGAGGTACGCCGAGCACGGTTACTACTTCGCCGGCGACAGCGCCCGCTATGACTCCGACGGCGCCATCTGGGTGATGGGTCGCATCGACGACGTGATGAACGTGTCGGGGCATCGCATCTCCACGGCCGAGGTGGAGTCAGCGCTGGTCGGGCATGCGGGGGTGGCCGAGGCCGCAGTCGTGGGCGCGACCGACGACACCACGGGGCAGGCGATCTGCGCGTTCGTCGTGCTTCAGGCCGACCATGCCGACAGCGTGGGCGAGGAGATCATCGACGAGTTGCGCGCCGAAGTGGCCAAGGAGATCTCGCCCATCGCCAGGCCGCGCGAACTGCACGTGGTGCCCGAACTGCCGAAGACCCGCAGCGGCAAGATCATGCGCCGCCTGCTGCGCGACATCGTCGAGAATCGGGACCTCGGCGACACCTCGACGCTGCTCGACCCCGGCGTCTTCGACGCGATCCGGGCCAGCAAGTAATCAGGCGGGTACGGGCACGAACCCGGCGCCCGGGCGGCCCTTGCTCTGCAGGTCGGCCATGATGGCGTTGAACGACTGCACCACCGCCGGGGTGTGCAGCGGAATGTATTTGGTGACGCAAACCGGCAGGTTCTCGCTGAAGGCGCCGTGGATCATCCCCACCAGCCGATTGTCGACGGTGACCGGGCCGCCTGAGTCGCCCGGCTGCCCGCACACCTGCATCAGGATGGTGCCCGGGTCCTGACCCGGCCCCCACGTGACGCCGCACGAGTTGCCGGTGGTGCGGCCCTGCTTGCACGCGACCTGACCGAAAGCCGGATCAGGGCCGATGCCATTGATCACGAAGCCTGCGACATTGGCGACAGGCGCCACCTTGGCCCGATCGAATTGGATGACCGCGTAGTCGAGGCCGTCGTTGCCGGACACCATGGTGCCCAGAACGCCGCGGTCTTTGGCCGCCTCGGCGGCCACCTGCGCGCCCGGGCCGCCGCAGTGCGCGGAGGTGAAGCCCATCAAGTCGCCTTTGGGGTCGGCGCCGATGGTGGTCAGCGTGCACAGGGTGTCGCCGTTGACGACGATGCCCGAACCCCCGCCGAGCGGGACCCGGTCATCGGCTCTCGCGGGCGCGCCGGGCAGGCCCGCCACGGCGATCACGACCATGACCGCCGAGAAGTGAAGGAGCCCGCGGTACATGGTCGGCAAAGCGGTACCCCCGTCGGCAATTGACGCACACCAAAATGGCGGCGCCAGTCTAGCCTGACCACTGCCCTTTGGGGCCGATCCTCAAACGCTGCCGTCGGTGTCGAGTTGGCCTCGTCTGGCATCGGACTGCATGGCAACATGAACCGCGACGACAGTCAGACAATCGGACAATTGGAGCCGGATGATCGAACCCGGCCGGGAGGACCGTCTGTGAGCAAGCACGACCGCAAGAGCGCCGACCTCAAGGACGGAGTTCCCCGCACGCTGACCACCATCCCGTTGACCGACCCGCATGCACTGTCCGGCGAGCCGTCGATCGGCGCGCTGGTCAAGGAAGCCACGTCGCAGATGTCGACGCTGGTGCGCGCGGAAGTCGAACTGGCTCGCGCGGAGATCACCCGCGACGTCAAGAAGGGCCTGACCGGCAGCGTCTTCTTCATCGCAGCGCTGGTCGTCCTGTTCTATTCGACGTTCTTTTTCTTCTTCTTCCTGGCCGAACTGCTCGACAACTGGCTCTGGCGCTGGGCGGCGTTCCTGATCGTGTTCGGAATCATGGTGGTGGTCACCGGGGCGCTGGCCCTGTTCGGTTACCTGAAGGTCCGGCGCATCCGCGGGCCGCAGCAGACCATCGAATCGGTTAAGGAAACCCGATCGGCGTTCACGCCCGGCCATGACAAGTCTTCGGCGCCCGCGCTCGATGCGGCGCCGGGCGGGACGCCCACCGATCCCTCGGGTTGGTGAATGGGGCCACCAGATCCGTCGGTGACCCGTATCGACGGGCCGTGGCGGCATCTGGACGTACATGCCAACGGCATTCGGTTTCACGTCGTCGAGGCGACGCCCGCCGAGCAGGTCGCATCCACCCCGTCGACCGCGCTGCCGCTGGTGATCATGCTGCACGGTTTCGGCTCGTTCTGGTGGTCATGGCGTCACCAACTCCGCGGCCTGACCGGTGCGCGCGTTGTCGCGGTGGATCTGCGGGGCTACGGCGGCAGCGACAAACCGCCGCGCGGGTATGACGGCTGGACGCTGGCCGGTGACACCGCCGGGCTGATCCGGGCGCTGGGGCACACATCGGCGACGCTGGTCGGCCACGCCGACGGCGGGCTGGTCTGCTGGGCCACCTCGGTGCTGCACTCGCGACTGGTGCGTGCCATCGCGGTGGTCAGCTCGCCACATCCGGCCGCGTTGCGCAAGTCGGTGCTGAGCCACCGCGACCAACGGCGTGCGCTGCTGCCCTCACTGCTGCGTTACCAGGCGCCGATCTGGCCGGAACGCATGTTGACCCGGCACAACGGCGACGAGATCGAACGTCTGGTGCGCAGCCGTGCCAGCGCCAAATGGGTTGCCTCCGAAGACTTTTCCGATACGGCCGGTCACTTGCGACAGGCGGTCCAGATTCGTTCGGCGGCGCACTGCGCGCTGGAGTATCAGCGGTGGGCGGTCCGCAGTCAGCTACGCGAAGAGGGCAGGCGCTTCATGCGAACGATGAGCCGGCCGTTCGGTATCCCGATGTTGCACGTGCACGGGGACGCCGATCCGTACGTGCTGGCCGACCCGGTGGAACGAACGCAGCGGTACGCGCCCCGCGGCCGGTACGTATCAATCGCCGGGGCAGGGCATTTCAGCCACGAAGAGAAGCCGGACGAAGTCAACGGTCACCTGTCGCGATTCCTCGACCGGGTGTATCGGTCTCCGCTCAGCTGACGCACGCCTCGGTGGACACCGGCGCCGTGTCGCCGATGTGCGCCAGCTGCGCGGCCACCTCTTTGGCGGTGAGCACGAAGCCAGTGTCGTTGTCGTCGACGGCCGCGCCGAACACCACACCGATCACCTGGCCGTTGAGGTCGATCAGCGGTCCACCCGAATTGCCTTGTTCCACATTGGCTCTGACCGTGTAGACCTCACGGTTGATAGTCGCATTCCGGTAGATGTCAGGCCCGTTGAGTTCGATGAGCTCGCGGATTCTGGCCGGTGTCGCCATGAAGCCACCGCCGCCCGGGTAGCCCATCACGATCGCTTCGGTACCCGATGTCACCGGTGCATTGGCGAAGGCCAGTGGCCCGGCGGGCAGGTGCGGCACCGAGAGGATCGCGATATCGGTGGTCGGGTCGTAGGACACCACGGTCGCGTCGTAGGGGTTGCCGCTGGACTCCACGGTGACGCTGTTCGCGCCGGCGACCACGTGGGCGTTGGTCATCACCCGGTCCGGTGACAAGACGAATCCGCTGCCCTCCAACACTTTCTGGCAACTGGGAGCTATCGCACGAATCTTCACCACGCTCGGTTCGGTGTTGGCGACCACCGGGTTGTTGGCCAGCGCCGAGTCGGGCGCAGCGACCGCCACCACCGGTGTGCGGCTGAACGGCTCCAGCACCTGCGGCAGCCCAGATGTGTCCAGCAACGCCGACAACCGCTTGGGCACCGTCTTCAGCCACTCCGGCGCGTAGTCGTTAACTTGGGCGAGCACCCGCGAGCCACGCACTGCGGCAGCCAGACTCGGCTGACCGGCCGACGATGTCAGCGGAGTCGCCAGCAGCCACGCCGCCACCAGGACGACCACCAGTTGCACCGCCACCCCGATCAGCGAGTCGACGAATCGGACCGAGTTGCTGTGGATCGCACCGCGGACCGCGCGACCGAGCACCACACCGGCGACCTCGCCGACCACGACCAGCGCCAGGATCAGGAACAGCGCGGCAAACAGTTTGGCCCGCGGCGCGGTGACGTGCGCGACGAGGTGTGGGGCCAGCAGAACGCCCGCGATCGCGCCCAGCAGGACGCCGATGAACGACATCAACGAGCCGAGCGCGCCCGAACGCCATCCCGATATCGCCGCGATGAAGGCGACCGCCAGCACGGCGATGTCTAACCATTGTGAGCTGGTCATCGGGCATCATCCTTGTCGTCGACCATGGCCATCGCTTCGTCCAGTTCGCGGAGATCGCCGGTGTCCCAGGGCTCTGCCCACCCGGCGACGTCCAGCATCGCCGAAATCACCTGACCGGTGAAACCCCATACCAGCATTTCGTTCAACAGGAATGCAGGCCCGGCGAAGCGGCGGCTGAGGGTGCGGCGATACACCATCAACCGGTTCGCGGGATTGATGAAGGCCCGGACCGGGACCCGGGCAACCACGGCTGTCTCGCCGTGATCCACGACGGCCACCGGGCCCGGATCCGGCGAATACGCCAAGACCGGGACGACGTGGAAACCCGACGGCGCGATGAACGTTCGATCCATCGCGACCAATGGATGCAGTCTGCTGGTGTCGATACCGGTCTCTTCGCGGGCCTCACGCAGCGCGGTGGCCACCGGCCCGTCGTCACCGGGGTCGGATGCACCGCCCGGGAACGCGGCTTGGCCGGCGTGATGGCGCAACGTCGCCGCCCGCACGGTCACCAGTAGGTCGGCGTCCTCGGGAAGAGCGTCGGACGACGGACCCGAGAACAAGATCAGCACCGCCGCGTCGCGCCCGTTGTTGCGGGCGGTCGCCGTCGCCTCGGCGGCGGTCACCATCGCAAGAACGTCGGGGGGCAGACGCTTGCGGAACGCCCCGGGCATCTCGGCGACGTTGTCGACCAGTGGCGACAACCAGGGCGGCGCGAGCTCAGGTGTCAACAATGTCTCGCCGAGCTTCTGGGGAGTGCCGCCACCGTTCACCGGCGCCTCCTTTGTTCATCCGCTGCCCCCGCGCCGCGGTGCGCCCCGCATCGTCATCAGGCGTGTCCAATGGCCCGACTCCTCCTCGGGCCGCGGTGCGCCCCGCATCGTCATCAGGCGTCATCGGGGCTGAACTCCAACCGCAGCCGAGATCTCGTCGGCGCTGGCGAAAGCGCGCGGCAGCGTCTTGGCAACGCTACCGTCCGAGTCGAGCACGACCGTCGCGGGCATCACATTCGGCACCCGTAGCGCCGCCGCGATCCGACGCCCGCCGTCCTGCAGCGTCGGCAGCCGGACGCCGAGTTCGGCCAACCTCAACAGCGCTGCCGTCTCGTTCTCGTCTTGGTGCACCGTCACCACCATCACCTCGGGGCCGACCCGCCGTTGAAACTCGGCCATCGCGGGAAGTTCGGTCGCGCACGGTCCGCACCAATACGCCCAGAGGTTGAGGACGACGCGGTGTCCGGCCAACGCCGGCCCGACGTCGACATGCGAGCCGTCCGCAGCACATTCGGCGGTCACGGCGCGCAACGCCACCGAGCCTGGCAGCCCGCCGGGTCGGGGACACGGCGCCAAGTCGGCACGTCGACGAGGCCCGGACAACGCCGCGGGGGTGTCGGCGTCGCGGTGCTCGCGCGCGGAACCGGCCTGCGGGGCGGTCGGCGAATCCGAGGCGTGCCTCAGCTGAACCAGCAACGCGGCGATCAGAGCCGCAACGACCGCCAGGACCGCGACGGTCCAGCGAGTGGTTCGGGTGATGGACGCGGTCAAACTACAAGCCGGCCATCGCCAGAAGGTGTTCGGTCTCCGGGCCTTGCACCAACGCGGCGGCGATCAACGGCTCGGTGGGGCCGGTTCCGAACGACGGGCAGTCCTTGGCCAGTACGCACACCCCGCACGCCGGCTTGCGGGCGTGGCACACCCGGCGGCCGTGGAAGATCACCCGATGGCTGAGCAGGGTCCACTCGCTACGCTCGATGAGTGCACCGACGGCGTGCTCGACCTTGACCGGGTCCTCCTCGGCAGTCCAGCGCCAGCGCCGAACCAGCCGACCGAAATGGGTGTCGACGGTGATCCCGGGGACGTCGAACGCGTTGCCCAGAATCACGTTGGCCGTCTTGCGCCCCACGCCGGGCAGCGTCACTAGTTCTTCCATGGTGTGCGGCACCTCGCCGTCGAAACGCTCGACCAATGCCTGACCAAGGCCGATCAATGACGACGCCTTATTACGATAAAAACCGGTCGGGCGAATAAGCGTTTCGAGTTCTTCACGGTCGGCCTGCGCATAGTCCACTGCGGAGTGGTAGCGGGCGAACAGTGCGGGGGTGGTGAGATTCACCCGTTTGTCGGTGCTCTGCGCCGACAAGATCGTGGCCACCGCCAGTTCCAGCGGCGAGGTGAAATCCAACTCGCAGTAGACGTGCGGAAACGCTTCTGCCAGTTTGCGATTCATGCGGCGAGCTCGGCGCACCAGACCCAGCGGGGTTTCCGAGGCCCAACGGCGGGCCTCAGCGCCACCAGCCCCGCCTACGGCCTTGGCGGCAGCGCGGGAAGGTTTGCCCATTGTCACCCCGACAGAGTACTAATTCGTGATCCCGCTGAGACCTTAGCCGTGTTTACTTGCTGCTTGTGTCTTGGTTGCTCGTTGCATTCATCCCGGGGTTGCTGATGTTCGCGACTTTCGGGCTTCAGCGGCTGGAATCAGGTTTGGAAAACGACACGCTCACCGCAAGTGATGTCGCGGAATTTCTCGAGCAGGCGGAGCCGACTGATGTGCGCACGCTGGCAAGCAACGGAATGCCCGATGCGCTCGACCGCCTGCACCGTCGTATCGCCGACGAGTCGCATTATTTGCCCAGTGATGGCGAGTGGGCGACGGATCAATTACGGGCGGCGGCCGTGATTTCTCCGCCCAAACAGCCCGACGGACACCGACAGCCGCAGAAGCATTCGCGGGCGAATCGGCAATTTGGGCCGCGTCAGCATGCCAATCGTGTGTAGCGTTGGCACGTCGAGTCGATAGCCTGCCTTTAGACTTCGGATCGGCCGGGCAATCCACCCGGGCGCTAACCGCCCGATGACGATGCGAGCCGCTTTGGCGGCCCGAGGAGGAATCGGGCAACAGACCAGCGCCGACCAGAGTCATGTGAATAGCTGAAGGGGCAACGTGGACGAGATCCTGGCGAGGGCCGGAATCTTCCAGGGGGTCGAACCGAGCGCTGTCGCGGCGCTGACCAAGCAACTGCAGCCCGTCGACTTCCCGCGCGGGCATACGGTTTTCGCGGAGGGCGAGCCGGGTGATCGGCTGTACATCATCATCTCCGGCAAGGTGAAGATCGGTCGCCGTTCGCCGGACGGCCGAGAAAACCTATTGACCATCATGGGCCCGTCCGACATGTTCGGTGAGTTGTCGATCTTCGACCCGGGGCCGCGGACATCGAGTGCGACCACGATCACCGAGGTGCGGGCGGTCTCGATGGACCGCGACGCGCTGCGGGCCTGGATCGCTGATCGTCCCGAGATCGCCGAGCAGTTGCTGCGGGTGCTTGCCCGCCGGCTACGCCGCACCAACAACAACCTCGCCGACCTCATCTTCACTGACGTGCCCGGCCGGGTCGCCAAGCAGCTGCTCCAGCTCGCTCAGCGGTTCGGCACCCAGGAGGGTGGCGCGATGCGGGTGACCCACGACCTGACTCAGGAAGAGATCGCCCAACTCGTCGGTGCCTCACGCGAAACCGTGAACAAGGCGCTCGCCGACTTCGCCCACCGCGGCTGGATTCGCTTGGAGGGCAAGAGCGTGCTGATCTCGGACTCCGAACGGCTGGCTAGGCGCGCTCGGTAAGCGCGTGTCGTTCGCGAAGCAGAAGCCTGGGCTGCGATTGGCGTTGTGCTACAGCCGCAGCTTCTGACTCGCGGGGCTCAGCGGCGTAGGTAATTCAGCTGGGCCTGAACCGACCATTCGGCGACGTCCCACAGCTCTTCGTCGACGTCGACATAGACGTGCTCGACGACTTGACGCGTCGTGGCGTCCTCGCCGAGCACCCGCAGTGCTGAGCGGACCTGTTCGAGCCGCTGCTCACGATGCGCCAGGTATCCCGACGCCACCGCCTCCAAGTTTGCGAGGTCGGGTCCGTGACCGGGCAGCACGGTTCGCCGGCCGAGCCCGCGGAGCCGCTGCAGCGACTCCAGATAGTCGGTCAGGCTGCCGTCTTCGTTGTCGATCACGGTGGTTCCGCGGCCCAGCACAGTGTCCGCGGTCAGCACGGCGTCGTCGAGCACGAACGACAGCGAGTCGGCGGTGTGGCCCGGTGTCGCCAGCACCGTGATCCGCAGGTTCGCCACGTCGATCACTTCGCCGTCGGTGAGTTCACCGGACAGGCCACGCAGAAATCCGCTGCCCGCCGAACGCACCGGCGCACCGGTCCGGTCGACCAGCTTGTCGATGGCATCGGTGTGATCGCCGTGCCGGTGGCTGATCAGCACCAAGGCGATGCGCCCTACGGCGGCGACCTTCGCGATGTGCTCGTCGTCGTCGGGACCGGGATCGACCACCACGACCTCGTCGCTGCGTGGACCACGCAGCACCCAGGTGTTGGTGCCCTCCAGCGTCATGCGGCCGGGGTTGTCGGCCAGCAGCACCGACGCGGTGTCGGTGACCGGGCGCAACCGGCCGTACGCGGGATGCGACTCTGCGGGGGGCGTCACGTCGCTACCCGACCTCGACCACCAATTCGACCTCGACCGGGGAGTCCAGCGGCAGCTCGGATACGCCGACGGCCGAGCGGGCATGGCTCCCGCCGAAGACCTCGGCGAGCAGATCTGAGGCGCCGTTGACGACGCCCGGCTGACCGTTGAATCCGGCTGCAGAGGCGACGAATCCGACCACCTTGACCACCTGGACCACCGAGTCGATGCCGACCAGCGCATCGATCGCGGCCAGAGCGTTCAGCGTGCAGACGCGCGCGAGCCCTTTGCCGTCTTCGGGTGTCACGTCAGCGCCGACCTTGCCGGCCTGAGCCAGCTTGCCGTCTTGCGTCGGCAGCTGCCCCGACGTGTAGACCAGGTTGCCGGTTCGCACCGCCGGCACATACGACGCCAGCGGCTTGGCCACCGCCGGCAGCTCGATACCCAGCTCGGCGAGCCGGGCGGACGCGGTCATTTAGGTCGCTTCAGATACGCGACGTGCTGCTCACCGGTCGGCCCGGGCAGCACCGCGACCAGCTCCCAACCGTCGGCGCCCCACTGGTCGAGGATCTGCTTGGTGGCGTGGGTCAACAGCGGGATGGTGGCGTACTCCCATGTGGTGGGTTGGCTCATATCCCGAGCTTATCGACAGGCCCGCCGGGCCCTCTGGTTAGCATGCAGTGGTGGCGACCTCACCGAGCGGCGGCAGTCCCGTCGGCTGGCCATCGCGATTGTCGAAGGCCCGCCTGCATTTCGTGACCGGCAAAGGCGGTACCGGCAAGTCGACCGTTGCTGCGGCACTGGCGCTGACGCTGGCGTCCGGTGGGCGCAAGGTCTTGCTTGTGGAAGTCGAAGGGCGCCAAGGCATTGCGCAACTCTTCGACGTGCCGCCGCTGCCCTACAAGGAGCTCAAGATCGCCAGCGCCGAGCGTGGCGGCCAAGTCAACGCGCTGGCCATCGACATCGAGGCGGCGTTCCTGGAATACCTCGACATGTTCTACAACCTCGGCATCGCCGGCCGGGCGATGCGCCGCATCGGGGCGATCGAGTTCGCGACGACGATCGCGCCGGGCCTGCGTGACGTTCTGCTCACCGGCAAGATCAAGGAATCCGTGATCCGCGTCGACAAGGGCGCGAAGAGCCCCGTGTACGACGCGATCGTCGTCGACGCGCCGCCGACCGGTCGGATCGCCCGCTTCCTGGACGTCACCCGCGCGGTGTCCGACCTGGCCAAGGGCGGCCCGGTGTACTCGCAGGCCGAAGGAGTGGTGAAGATCCTGCACTCCGACCAGACGGCCATCCATCTGGTCACCCTGCTGGAGGCGCTGCCCATGCAGGAGACGATCGAAGCGATCGACGAGTTGCAGGAGATCGGCTTGCCGATCGGCAGCGTGATTGTCAACCGTAACATCGAGGCATACCTGCAGCCCGATGATCTCGCGAAAGCCGCCGAGGGCGATGTCGACGCCGACGCGGTGCGAGCGGGATTGACCGCAGCCGGAATCACGTTGAGCGACGAGGACTTCGCGGGCTTGCTGACCGAGACCATCCAGCACGCCACCCGGATCAATGCCCGGGCGGTGACCGCGGAGCAGCTCGACGAGCTCAAAGTGCCGCGGCTGCAGCTACCGACCATTTCCGACGGTGTGGATCTCGGCAGCCTCTACGAGTTGTCGGAATCACTTGCCCAGCAGGGGGTTCGATGAGTACCACGCCGCAAACGCTGGATATCGCGGGGATCCTCGGCGACACCTCCAACCGGGTGGTGGTGTGCTGCGGCGCCGGCGGAGTCGGTAAAACCACCACCGCCGCGGCCATGGCGCTGCGCGCGGCGGAATACGGCCGGACCGTCGTCGTGCTGACCATCGATCCTGCCAAGCGGCTTGCGCAGGCATTGGGCATCGACGACCTGGGCAACTCGCCGCAGCGCGTGCCGCTCGCCCCTGAGGTCCCCGGCGAGCTCTACGCGATGATGCTCGACATGCGTCGGACCTTCGACGAGATGGTGATCCAGTACTCGGGAGGCGATCGCGCACAAGCGATTTTGGACAACCAGTTCTATCAAACGGTTGCCACCTCGCTGGCCGGCACGCAGGAATACATGGCGATGGAGAAGCTCGGCCAGTTGCTGGCCGAGGATCGCTGGGATCTGGTGGTGGTCGACACCCCTCCGTCGCGCAACGCGCTGGACTTCCTCGACGCGCCGAAACGGCTGGGCAGCTTCATGGACAGCCGGTTATGGAAACTGCTGCTGGGGCCCGGCCGCGGCATCGGGCGATTGGTCACCGGTGCGGTCGGCTTGGCGATGAAGGCGCTGTCGACCGTGCTGGGTTCGCAGATGCTTTCCGACGCGGCAAGTTTCGTGCAGTCGTTGGATGCCACCTTCGGCGGCTTCCGGGAGAAGGCCGACCGTACCTATGCGTTGCTCAAGCGACGCGGCACGCAGTTCGTCGTCGTGTCGGCGGCCGAGCCGGATGCGCTTCGGGAGGCGTCGTTCTTCGTCGACCGGTTGTCGGAGGAAAGCATGCCGCTGGCCGGGCTGATCCTGAACCGCACACATCCGATGCTGTGCTCGTTGCCGGTCGAGCGTGCCATCGACGGCGCCACGAGCCTGGAGAACGGGGTGCAGGCCACCCACGGCAGCGACTTGACCAGGTCCATCTTGGAGATCCACGCCGACCGCGCTGCGACGTCCAAGCGCGAGATTCGGCTGCTGTCCCGCTTCACCGGGGCCAATCCGCACGTCGCCATCGTCGGGGTGCCGTCGCTACCGTTCGACGTCTCCGACCTCGAGGCGCTGCGGGCGATCGCTGACCAGATGACGGCCTCTGGCCAATGAAGAGCGGCCGGCTTAACGCCGGCCGCTGACTTGCCTCTACTTCTTCAGCCGACGCTGCGATGCTTGCGCTGCGCGCTGAAGAACTCGGCCCAGGACACCACCTCGGGATGCTGCTTGAGCAGCGCCCGGCGCTGACGTTCGGTCATCCCACCCCAGACACCGAATTCGACGCGGTTGTCCAATGCATCGGCGCCGCACTCCAGCATCACTGGACAGTGCCGGCAGATCACCGCGGCCTTACGTTGTGCGGCCCCCCGGACAAACAGCTCGTCGGGGTCAGCGGCACGGCACAGCGCCTTGGAAACCCAAGCGATTCTCGACTCTGCGTCCGCCCCGCTAAGGACGGCATTTGTCGGTGCTGCGGTCGTGTCCTGTACCACGATTCCTAATCCTGACACCAGCGATTCCCCTTCGCTCTTGCCACCGGTCCCACCTTTGCGATCTATGCCACACTATGCCGCTCGGTGTTACCTGCATCTCATTGTGTGGATAAGCTACGTGGTCAGATACCAATTACGCAACAGTCCGACAACGTCTTTTTTGGGACGACCGTGCAGTCCGATCATGAAAGGGCGCCGGAACCCGGCGTTCGAGGCGGCTAATAGCGGCCTGAGCTGCGGCTGAGAGAAACCTGAGCTGAGTCCGTGGCGGAAACTGTTTTCACACGCCACTCGCGAAGACTCCAGGTATAGCGCCGCTAGTGTAGTAGCCATGCCAGATCGGTCCGCAACCGCGGTCACTATCGCCAAGCTCGCCGGGTGCTGTCTGCTCGCCAGCGTTGTCGTCGCCGCGCTGTTGTTTCCGGTCGCCGGCGGCATCGGATTGATGTCCAACCGCGCCTCAGAGGTAGTCGGGAACGCTTCGGCTCAGCTCCTCGAGGGCGAGGTGCCTGCGGTGACGACGATGGTCGACGCGAAGGGCAACACGATCGCGTGGCTCTACGATCAGCGCCGCTTCGAGGTGCCCACCGACAAGATCTCGAACACGATGAAGCTGGCCATCGTCTCGATCGAAGACAAGCGGTTTGCCGAGCACAACGGCGTTGACTGGAAGGGCACATTGACCGGGCTCGCCGGATATGCGTCCGGCGACGTCGACACCCGCGGCGGTTCGACGATCGAGCAGCAGTACGTGAAGACCTACCAGCTGCTGGTGATCGCGCAGAGCGACGCCGAGAAGCGCGCGGCCATCGAGACCACCCCGGCCCGCAAGCTGCGCGAGATCCGGATGGCGCTCACCCTGGACAAGACCTTCAGCAAGCCAGAGATCTTGACTCGCTATCTGAACCTGGTGTCCTTCGGCAACAACGCATTCGGTGTTCAGGACGCCGCGCAGACCTACTTCGGCGTCGACGCGTCCGACTTGAACTGGCAGCAGGCGGCGCTGCTCGCGGGGTTGGTCCAATCGACCAGTGCGCTGAACCCTTACGTCAACCCCGACGGCGCGCTGGCCCGCCGAAACCTGGTGCTGGACACCATGATCGAGAACCTGCCCAGCGAGGCCGACGCGCTACGCGCCGCGAAGGCCGAGCCGCTGGGGATTCTGCCGCAGCCCAAAGAACTCCCGCGCGGCTGTATCGCGGCGGGCGACCGGGCCTTCTTCTGCGACTACGTGCAGGCCTACTTGTCACGGGCCGGCATCAGCAAGGAGCAGCTCGCCCGCGGTGGCTACCTGATCCGCACCAATCTCGACCCCGAGGTGCAGGAGCCCGTCAAGCACGCCGTCGACACGTTCGCCAGCCCCACCCTCGAGGGCATCGCCAGCGTGATGAGCGTGATCCGGCCGGGCAAGAACGCGCACAAGGTCGTCGCGATGGCCAGCAATCGCACCTACGGGTTGAACAGCGAGGCCGGCGAGACCATGCGGGCGCAGCCGTTCTCTCTGGTCGGCGATGGCGCCGGGTCTATCTTCAAGATCTTCACCACCGCCGCCGCGATGCAAATGGGCATGGGTATCAACACCAATCTCGAGGTGCCGGGCAGGTTTCAAGCCAAGGGCATGGGCAGCGGCGGGGCCAAGGGCTGCCCCAAGGAACAGTGGTGCGTGATCAACGCCGGCAACTATCGCGGGTCGATGAATGTGACCGACGCGCTGGCCACCTCTCCCAACACCGCGTTCGCGAGGCTGATCCAACTGATCGGGGTTCCCCGGGCGGTGGACATGGCGATCAAGCTCGGCTTGCGGTCGTATGCCGAACCTGGCAGCGCCCGCGACTACGACCCGGAGAGCAACGAGAGCCTGGCTGATTTCATCAAGCGGCAGAACCTCGGGTCGTTCACGCTGGGCCCGTTCGCATTGAACGCGCTGGAGCTGTCGAACGTCGCAGCGACGTTGGCCTCCGGCGGCACCTGGTGCCCACCGAACCCCGTCGACAAGTTGATCGACCGCAACGGCAACCAGGTGTCCGTCACCACCGAGACCTGCGACCAGGTGGTGCCCGAAGGACTGGCCAACACCTTGGCTAACGCGATGAGCAAGGACGCGCTGGGCGGCGGCACCGCGGCCGGCTCCGCCGGTGCGGCCGGATGGAATCTGCCGGTGTCCGGAAAGACCGGCACCACGGAGGCGCACCGGTCGTCGGGCTTCGTCGGCTTTACCAGCCAGTACGCGGCGGCCAACTACATCTACGACGACTCCACCTCGCCGTCGGACCTGTGCTCGTCGCCGCTTCGCCGCTGCGGCGACGGCAACCTCTACGGCGGTAATGAACCGGCCCGCACCTGGTTCACCGCGATGAAGCCGATCGCCACCCTCTTCGGCGACATCAAGCTGCCGCCGACCGACCCGCAGTACGTCGATGGCGGCCCGGGATCCAGGGTGCCCAGCGTCGCGGGTCTCGACGTCGACGCCGCGCGGCAACGCTTGAAGGATGTCGGCTTCCAGGTCGCCGACCAGCCACAGTCGATAAACAGCAGTGCGAAGTACGGCGAGGTGGTCGGCACAACTCCCAACGGCCAGACCATCCCTGGCGCGGTCATCACAATCCAGACCAGTAACGGCATCCCGCCTGCTCCGCCGCCACCGCCCGAAGGGTTCGGGGCACCGCCGCCGGTGGGTTCGCAGGTGATCGAGATCCCGGGTCTTCCGCCGATCACTATTCCGATCCTGGCTCCGCCGCCTCCGTAACGATTCGGCCGGTGTCAGTCGCGTACCCACTCGGCAAGCGGCAGTAGGCTGGCCTGCATGCCTTCCGTCGTTGCCGGATTGTCCGACTCCTCCTCAGGCCGTTCCGGCCTGCATCGTCGTCGGACCATCACCGCTCTGAAAAGTACCGGCGCCGTCGCACTCGGATCGGCTGTCGCCGGGATCGGCTACGCCTCGATCATCGAGCGCAATGCCTTCGCGTTACGCGAGCTGACTATGCCGGTGCTGACGCCCGGCTCGTCGCCGCTGCGGGTGCTGCACATCAGTGACCTGCACATGCGCCCCGGGCAGCGCCGCAAGCAAGCGTGGCTGCGTGAACTCGCAGGCCTGAAGCCGGACCTGGTGGTCAACACCGGCGACAACCTCGCACACCCCAGGGCCGTCCCGTCAGTCGTGCAAAGCCTCGGTGATCTGCTCTCGGTGCCGGGCATTTTCGTGTTCGGCAGCAACGACTACTTCGGGCCGCGACCGAAGAACCCGCTGAACTACCTGACCGACCCGAGTCGCCGGGTGCACGGTCAGCCACTGCCTTGGCAGGACCTGCGGGCAGCGTTCACCGAGCGCGGGTGGCAGGACCTGACCCACAACCGGCGCGAGTTCGAGGTGGCGGGGCTGCACATCGCCGCCGCCGGAGTGGACGACCCACACATCGCCCGGGATCGTTACGACGCGATCGCGGGGCCGGCCAGCCCGGCCGCCAACCTGCGGTTAGGTCTGACCCATTCGCCGGAGCCGAGGGTGTTGGACCGCTTCGCCGCCGACGGATACCAGCTGGTGATGGCCGGCCACACCCACGGCGGGCAGCTGTGCCTGCCGTTCTACGGCGCCCTGGTGACCAACTCGGGTCTGGACCGCTCACGGGCCAAAGGCCCGTCACGCTGGGGTGCGAACATGCAATTGCACGTCTCCGCCGGGATCGGCACGTCGCCGTTCGCGCCGGTGCGCTTCTGCTGCAGGCCCGAAGCTACGTTGCTGACGTTGATCGCGGCACCGACCGGCGGTCGCGATCCGCAACGCCTCCAGGGACGGTCGCAGCCCACATATTCGGCTCGCTGAGCGCTTTCGCGCGGGCTAGTTGTACGACGAGTGGGTCAAAACCCGGGGACCGGGCACGCCCTCGGGCGTACCGCTTGAAGTCGGGGTTTGATCCCACGCCTGATCGACATCGCTGCCCGGAGGAGCCGTCACCAGCAGCCACAGCACCCCGAGGGCCAGGAATCCGCCGAACACCATGGCGCCTAACATCGTCATGATTTGCTCGCTTCCATTTGCACCACTTGCGCGGTAATTAGTTTATTTAATGGCGCGAAGATCCCCGTTATTCCACGCCGGGTTGCAGCGCAAAGCTCAGTGCAGGTGTGATCTGCGTGGCACCAGCAGGTCCTCGGGTGGCGTGGCGGGCCGGCCCCGCAATCCCGTTTCGCCGCTAGCCGGGTCGGTGCGATACGCTGTCGTGGCTTCACGCGGGGTGTGGCGCAGCTTGGTAGCGCGCTTCGTTCGGGACGAAGAGGTCGTGGGTTCGAATCCCGCCACCCCGACTCGTGTCGTCGCAGATCACAGGCCCTGACCAGTAGTTCTGGTCGGGGCTTTTTTCTGTGTCAGTCCGCAGCTGGTCCGCAGTACTGTTCAGCGCGGCCTGTCGAGCTTTGTCGAGCGCGGTTGAAACTAGTTCTAGGTCGTCTGGGAAGAGGTCCGCGTAGGTGTCCAGCGTGAGCACCGCCGATTGATGCCCCAGCATCGTCTGAACAGCCTTCGGATTTGCTCCGCCACTGATCGCCAGCGACGCGGCGGTGTGCCGCAGATCGTGCGGGGTCACCCTCGGGAAGTCGGGATCAGCCGCCGCTAGGCGACGCACCGCAGGCGCGAAGGTTCGCGGACGAAAAGTCGAAACACGGAGGATGCCGCCATCAGGCGCGGTGAACACCAAGTCTTCGGGGGACTTCCCGACCATCAACGCAGCTAATTCCTCGCTAACGAACTGAGGGAACGGCACCGATCTACGCTCATGCGATTTGGGTGTTGACCAGACAATCCGGCCCTTTACTTCGGCGACCGCATCGCGAACGTTTACCCTGCGGCGGAGCATCTCGAAGGAGTCGACGCGACGAGCGGCCATCTCGCCCCATCGCAGACCCGTATAAGCAAGGAACCTGACCACCGAGCCGTAAGGGCTGATCTCGCAAGCGAGTAGCTCCACCTGCTCATGGGAGAGATAGCCACGTTGGCGGTGTTGGCGGCGAGGTGCCTTAACCCCATTGCACGGATTGCGCGACAAGCGCCTGTCCTCGACGGCCAACGCCAGGATTTGACGGAGAACGCTTAGGGCATTCTCGACGGTTGCAGGTCCAGCACCCGCAGTCACCATGTCTTGCACCCAAGATCGCACCGCCGAAGTCTGCACGTCAGCGACAGCGACATGCGCCCAACGGGGTTCGACGTGACACGTCCACGTATACGCCCGCGTGACGACCGTGGTTCAGCCATCCGCGAATTGGGCGAGCGCGGCATTGTGCTGCGTTCCCTTCGCGAGGGCATCGACACCTCGAACGCGACAGGTCGTATGGTGGCCGGCGTGCTGGCCAGCCTCGCCGAACTGGAACTGGAACTGGGGCGCGAGCGCCGGTCGGCGGCGCGTGAGGCGCGGCGGGCACGGGGTCAGTCGATTGGTCGTCCGAAGGTATTGGATGAGGCGAAAGCCGCGCTGGCTCAGCGGATGCATGCCAGCGGCGAACCAGCGACAACGATTGCCCAGGCGCTCGGGGTTAGCCGTGCCACTGTGTACCGCGTCTTGGCTGTGGCGACGACAGCTCGTAGGTTCACCGCGCCGCATTGACCAGGGATTTTCGACCGAGAGTATGCTGTCACGACACCTGACAGGCATACTTGTCAGTGGTCGCGTTTACAGTGCCGGATGTGGTCAAGAGCGCGCTAAGGGGTGAGCAAGGCATGACAGCAGTCGCAGATCCAGAGGCGCAGGTGCAGGTTGCGGACGAGGAAGACGTAAAGGCCGCGATTTCTAATGCGCTCAAGCGTGCTGGCTGCAGTTTTGACGAGCTAGCAGAACAGGCAAGGTCGGGCCATTACTCCTCTACAAGGGCACGCCTCGCCTGGATGGCTATTGGCGACCTCTACGGCGTGAACCTGTAATCGTTGCCTGGGCTCAACCTCCATTGGGAGGCTTTGCAACTTGCAAGTTCCTTGAGTGAAATGCTCAACAATTCGGTATGCAACGGCATCAGGTTGAAGGCTGTCATCCGTGATGAGGGAACCACAGGAGTCGCCAGTGCGATGAACATCGGCTACAACATTTCACCGCAAGACCAGGACCTCACGACGGGCATCCCTCTCACCATTTCAAGCAAGCGCGCCCGATTCTTCCTCGGCTTCTTCATGCATTTGCGGGCTGACGACGACAAGCGGTTCACGATGGTTACCGAGTCTATGGCGATACTCGCTCTCGATGCCGATCTCTCGAAGGAACTACTTCACTACGACTACGAACGCGACAAACCGGCGCAAGGCAAGGGCTATCCCGAGGCTCACCTCCAAGTCTGCGCCACATCCGATCACTGGGACGCGGCCGGTCAGCGGGTGACGGGCGACGAGTTGATGCTGTCGAAGATGCATCTTCCAGTTGGCCCCCGAGGGGGACGACGATTCCGGCCATCACTCGAGGACGTCATCGAACTCCTGGTCGTAGAGGAACTGGTCGAAGCTCGGCCCCAGTGGCAGGACGCGCTGAACAAGACGCGGCGCCCGTTCCAAGAACTGCAATTGAAGGCGGCAGTTCGACGGAATCAAGAGCTTGCGAAAGCAGCCCTAGAAGAGGAGGGCTGGATCGTCACCCGGGAGCCGCTTTAGCCGGACCCAGCCACCATAGATGCCGCGGAATCGCCGGCGTGTCAGATGCGCGTGGCCGAGAACCGGTGTCGGTGATCGGCCCTATGCTCGGAGTCTGGTGCGCGACCGTGTATCGGGTGTTCACGCAGGCCGAATTGGAGGTAACCGGATGACGAAAGATGTACGCACCGGCGAATCGCGTGAATACCGAAAGAGCTTGCTCGACGACGAGATCAGGGGTTGCAGCCGTTGCGACGACATGAACGAGGAAGGCGTGACACAGGCTGCACCGGGCTGGGGCTCTTTGTACTCGCCGGTCGTGATCGTGGGTCAAAGCCTTTGCGAGCAGTGCATGAAGCCGCAAGAGCCCTTCTACGAGGGCAGCGGAGTCTTACTCGACGAGAGCCTGAAACTCGCGGGCCACGCCAAGGCCGAAACCTTTATAAGCAATGCGGTGCATTGTCACCCGCGCGGCAATCGCAAATCACATGACCATGAGATCGTGAATTGCTCCCCATATCTGCACCGCGAGCTTGAGATCGTCCGTCCACGACTCGTTATCGGCTTGGGGGAAGATGCCAAACGTGTTCTGGAGTTCTTCTACCCTTCAGCCCGCGTCTCGCCGTGGCCTTTCGGCACTCCACGTGGCAGGCGCTCGCGCGCGCCTTACCTTCTGTTTGCACCGCATCCCTCCTGGATCAAGCGGCAACACGACGGCGCACGCGAACGTATGTGGGTTACCTCTATAGCGCGCGCCTTGCGGTGGGGTTTTGAAGATGCCACGCCCGTCGGTCCAACATGCACTGGAATCGCTGACATCAACGCGCTGGATTGACGGGCAACGGAACCAACGACAACGGGCTCCGCTCGCGAGGGGCGCGACGGGTGGGGGGTGACCCCTTAAGCGACCAATACCCGCCTTGGACAGCCTAGCGCCCGCTCTCTCCGGAGAATCTTCGTGAGCATTCCGTCCGCAGCGCGTCCGCAGAAGCCCCACCGACCCCCATGGACGGCCAACGTCGCCAACCTCTTGACCTGCCAGTACTTAACGCAACCAACAAAGCCAACAATCACAAACGCCCAGTACGCAGAGTTCGGGACGAAGAGGTCGTGGGTTCGAATCCCGCCACCCCGACTCATGTTGCAGCAGTTCGAAATTCCGGCCGTCAGGCTGGTGTCGTAAGTTACGTGACCACCAGGCTGTTCGACGACAGCGGCGTGCCGAAGTAGGTGGCCTGCGGATCCACCACGACGGCCTTCGATTCGCCCTGCCTGGCCAGGGCATCGCTCGCCATCTGCTCGAACGAGATCTTCTCCGGCCCGCCGATGTTGTCGATGCCGTTCAGCGGCGCAGTCTCGGCCACCCGGGCGACCTCGTCGGCAAGGTCCTGGGTTGCGATGGGCTGAATCAGCGCGTCTGGCACCCGCACCTCGTCGCCGACCGTCAGCGACGCCGTGATCGCATCGGTGAATTCCACGAACTGGGTTGCGCGCACGATCGTGTAGGGAATCGTCGCCTGCTCGATAAGCTTCTCTTGCGCGACCTTCGCCCGCATGTAGCCGCTTTCCGGTAACTGATCGCAGCCCACGATCGACACCGCGACGTAGTGGCGGATTGCCGAGGCCTTGGCCGCGACGATCAAGCTCATCGTCGAGTTGGTGAAGAAGGCCATCACCGGGTCGTCGTCGAACGACGGCGCGTTCGAGACGTCGACGACGACGTCGGCACCGGACAGGGCTTCCAGGAGACCTTCGCCGGTGACTGAGTTGACGCCGGATCTCGGCGACGCCGGCACCGCCTCATGCCCGTGGTCGTTGAGCCTTTGCACGACTTTCGACCCGAGTACGCCCGAGCCGCCAATCACCACGATTTTCATGGCTGTTTCCTTCAAGGACTAACCGACATCGGCGCCAAAATTTTAGTCCCGATTGCAGCCCTGCAACAGCCGCGAAATCCGATCAGGGAATCAGGCTGCTCGCTGCGTCCGCGGCAGCACCAGGATCGAGCAGGTTGCCTAGTTCAGCGACAATGCTGGCCGCCCCGGAAGCGCCCAAGTCGGCGTTACCGAAGGGGAACCACTCATCCGGGGGCAGGACGTTCGGCAACAGGTCGGCGATGTACGTAGAAGGGAATTCCGAGCTGGGCAGCGAATCCCATATCAGGCGCGGAGTTGTCTGGCCCGCCTCGAGGATCCAGTCCCCCGTGGCATGTCCATCGCCGATCAGGAAGTTCGTGTATTGGCCTGACACGGTGGTGATCTCGGTGTGCGCACCGTTGCCGTAGAAGACGTTCAGATTGTTGAAGTGATAGGTCGGGTCGCCCGCGGCGTTTGTGCCGAATGGCCCGGTCCAGAAGTCGTACACCGTCGTCCCGGCCAAGTTGTCTGAGTTGATGCCGGTGATGTTGTCCGCGGACGGGGTGAAGTTGCCGAATTTGTAGATCGCCTGGTCGAGCAGTTGGTTCTCGTAGTCCTGCTCGTTGACGTCGTAGCTCCCCGCGATCGTCGTTACGCCACCCTGGGTCACGTCAACGTTGACCGGTTGGGTGTCTTTCCAGTCCGCGAAGAACGGCCGAAACCCCGAGTAGTTCACGTCGGTCGGGTGTCCGCCGGACACCAATGTGCACTCGCCGAGGTTGCAGCCATCCGCGTGGGCGAAGGCGCTCGGGAAAAATGCGGCGGCGGCAAGACCTCCCGCGGCGGCCGCAACCGCTGACAGAAGACGACGTTGAATGACCATGTGAGCCCCCTACTGTTGTGCTACTCACGTGCAACAGCTTCCGAATTCGGGAAGCGTACTACGAGCGTGATCTTGAAGCGTCCAAAATGCAGAAAGATTTGCTCATCGTCGGAATCCATGCGCCTCGGGTACGGTCAACCGCCTTACTTGTCGCCGATCCCTGGGCCCTGAACTGCGCACGCATGGCTTCTCGCGAAGCGTCCTACCGACGGGACATCCTGTTGTATGCGTTCGCTGACGCACGTGAAGCTGACCGTTATGTGCACACAGCGACTGGTCGTCGGCCTCGCCGGCTCAGCGCTTCGCGCTCGATCGGTCGCTTAGCCCAAAAAGCCGCTGCGCGACTGCCCGAAACATCAGATGATCGCCGGGTGGACATCATCGTCACGGGCGGCAACAGCGGTGTCGGGGAAGCGACCGCCGCTGCACTGGCGGCCGCCGGCCATCGCGTCGTGATCGCTTGTCGCACGATTCCGAAAGCTGAGCGGGCCGCCGCCGCCATGTCCGGCGACGTGACAGTCGCCTACCTCGATCTCGCCGATCTGACCAGCGTGCGCAAGTTCGCTGACTCAGTGAACGGCGTCGACGTACTGATCAACAATGCCGGCGTCCTGGGCTTGCCGCTGACCCGCACGGCCGATGGCTTCGAGGCGCACATGGGCACCAACTACCTCGGACACTTCGCGCTGACATGCCTGCTCGGCGACCGGATTCGGGATCGGGTGATCTCGGTCGTCAGCGCGGCCTACGCGCTGAGCCGCCTGCATATCGATGACCTGAATTGGCACGACCGCACGTACTCGAAGTGGGCGGCTTACGGCGAATCCAAACTGGCCGTCATGCTGTTCAATCTGGAGCTGGTCCGCCGCGGCATGCGGGCATACATGACCGATCCGGGTGCGACGGACACCGACATCACCAGAGAAGCCACCGGCGTCGTGCCCTGGATACGTGACCACACCTTCCGCCGATTTCCGGCGCACAGCGCAGCCACCGGTGCGCGGGCGAGCATTCAGGCGGTCACCACCGAGTTGCCGGCCGGTAGCTATCTGGCACCGCGCTTCAACCAGTGGGGTGCGCCGAAGCCGACCAGGCCGCGCAAGAAAGCCCGCGATGCCGCGATGGCCCGTCGGCTGTGGGACGTCTCGGTCGAGCTGACCGGGTGCGACTGGCCCGTTTGACGAGTGCGGACTCGCGGGTACACACCCACGTGACTCACGTAGGAACGACGATCGAACCACGGCTGCCCGCAGCGCACGGGCCGCTGTCGATGGCTGTTCGACGCAGTCTCACCGAATCGGCGCCCCGCGATCACCTGAACCGCATCGACGGTTCGGTGCTGGACTCCGATCCGTACGGCCTGGATCTGCAGGTCGCCCTCTATATGTGCTACGAGCTGCACTACCGCGGGTTTGCCGGCGTCGACCCCGCCTGGGAGTGGAATCCCGGACTACTGCACTTGCGTGCGAAAATGGAGCGCACTTTTTTAGCGGCGGTGCGCCGCGATGTGGGCCCCATCGAACCAGGCGACACTGCGGAAGCCGAAATGGACGGCCTCTCAATCGAATCCGGTGACGGAGCCGGGCCATCGTACTGGCTCCGCGACAACGGCACATGGGACCAGATGCGCGAGTACTTCGTACACCGCTCGCTCTATCACCTCAAAGAGGGCGACCCGCACGCCTGGGCCATCCCCCGGTTGGTCGGGCAGGCCAAAGCGTCGTTCGTCGCGGTCGAGTTCGACGAGTACGGCGCCGGACACGGCCCCAACGTTCATCAGCAGCTTTTCGCGGACCTCTTGACCGCCGCCGGTCTGGATGCGACGTATCTGGCGTACCTGGAAGTCGTTCCCGCCGAGACATTGGCGGTGGTCAATGTGATGTCACTGTTCGGTTTGCATCGCCAGTTCCGCGGTGCCGCCGTAGGGCATTTCGCGTCGACGGAGATCACCTCGTCGCCGGGATCGCGCCGACTGGTCGAGGCGTTGCAACGACTGGCCGCGCCGTCGGAATGTGTTGCGTTCTACCGTGAGCACGTCGAGGCGGACGCGGTGCACGAGCAGGTGGTGCGCAACGACGTGGTCACAGATCTGGTCAGGCGAGAGCCCCACCTGGACCGCGATGTGGTGTTCGGCATCCGCGCTCACGCTGTGGTCGAAGACCGTCTTGCCGATACGATCATGGCGTCATGGAAGGCCGGCAAGACGTCGTTACGACGACCGCTCGGCTGAATCCTGTTGGCCCGCAGCCTCGTCAGCCAAGCGGCCGCGGACAGGACGACACCGTCGGTGACTGGTGTCGCACATCGGATAGTTCTTGCTGCGCCGGCAGGTACAGACGGCCACCATGAACCGGTCGGATTCGACAACGGCGCCCCCGGGTGTCTCGATTCGCACCGGCCCCGATATCAAGATGGGGCCATTGGGTATCACCTGTACCCGGGTCCGGCCGGTCACGGCTTGTCCGCCCGGATGACTACCAATTTCTCTGTGCGACAACCCGGCTCGATCTGTCCGGTGAGCTCCAGCCAATCAGCCCGAGCCGATAAGACTGGCCCGAAGGGAATCCACTGCGAGGCAACGACATGCGCATTCAGGCCGCTCGACCGCAGGAGATTCACCGACCTCTCGACGCCGGCGAGTGCCGAGTGCACCATCAGCAGCGAGCCGCCGTCGGCTAACAATCCTGCCGCCGACGTGCACAGCGGATCCAGCACCGTGCGGCCGTCGAGACCCGCATTCCACGCCCACGCCGGGCCCGCGGACCGAGGGATCGACACCACGCCACCCCCGCCCGATGGCGTTGGTACGTAAGGTGGATTGGACACGACGAGGTCGAACGGGTCGTGGTCCAGGGCACCTGTCCACGACCCTTCGCGCACATCGACGTGGAAACCGGCGCCGACGGCATTTCCGCGCGAACACCGAACCGCGTGCGGGCAGATGTCGAACGCCGTCACGCTGGCCGCCCCCATTGCGGCTGCGGCGATCGCGACAACGCCGCTTCCGGTACAAAGATCCAACACCCGCCGCCCCACGGCCAGTTCGGTCCGCTCCAGCGTTTCGATCAACAACATCGAATCATGTTGCGGTGGATAAACACCGTCGACGTTCAGCGAAGCCGACGGTGGGGTGTATGCGATCGTCACGTCGACCTTCCGAGCCCATGATCACCGTGGCGGTCACGGCCCTCAGCTCTTTAATGCCCAAAAAGCAAGTCCGCGAAACCGCTAGAGCCGGGCCTTGACCGCCGCTGACAGCCGCGACCCGTCGGCCTTGCCCGCCGCTATCGCGGTGGCCGCCTTCATCACCTGGCCCATCTGCTTCATGCCCGGACGCTCACCCAACTCCTCGGCCACCTGCGCGATCGCGGTGTCGACGACGTCGGCGACCTCGGCCTCGGTGAGCGGAGTCGGCAGGTACTCGTCGATCACCCGCGCTTCGGCGTGTTCCTCGGCCGCCAGCTCTCCCCGGCCGTTCTGGGTGTAGATCTCGGCGGCCTCACTACGCTTTCTGGCCTCCTTGGCCAGCACCTTGAGCACGTCGTCGTCGGAGAGCTCGCGCGCCGCCTTGCCGGAGACCTCCTCGGTCTGGATCGCAGCCAGCAGCATCCGCAGCGTGTTGGTGCGCAGCTTGTCCCTCGACTTCATCGCATCGGTCAGGTCTGCCCGCAACCGGGACTTCAGTTCCGCCATGGGTGAGACGCTACGCGCCGGCCCGCGGTCAGAGGCCAAAGCCCGTAAACACCGCGGCACGTTGAGAAATGCCCCGGTGCTCGACAGTATGGAAGCCATGTTCCCCGCCGGCGACGATGGCCCCACCCGGTGAGCACGCCGCCGTCTGACTACCCGGACTACCCAGTGTGGGGCTACCCGCCACCCGGTTACGGCCCACCCGCGTATCCACCGCCGGCCGCATATCCCCCGCCCGGCTACCCGGGCCCCGGATATGCCTATCCGTACCCGAGCTACCCGCAGTACCCGCCGCAACCCGGCTACGGCGTGCCGCGGCCACCGGTTCGCCCGACTTTCGCGCCGGGCATCATCCCGCTGCGGCCGTTGAGCCTCAGCGACATCTTCAACGGCGCAGCCGTCTACATTCGGGCCAACCCGAAAGCCACGCTGGGTCTGACCGCCGTCATCGTCGTCATCACCCAGATCATCACGTTGGCTGCCGCCATCGGACCGCTGGCGGCAGCCAACCGCATGACCACCGCCCCGTCCGACGAACTCACCGGCGCCGATGTCGGTGCCTGGATGCTCTCGGCGGCGCTCACCGGCGTGGTCGGCTGGCTGGCCGGGGTCCTGTTGACCGGCATGCTCACGGTCGTCGCCGGCCGCGCGATATTCGGCTCGACGATCAGTGCCGGCGAAACGTGGGCCAGGCTTCGCGGGCGCCTGCCCGCGCTGATCGGCCTGGTGGCGCTGGAGTGCGCCGGGCTGGTGCTGCTGGCCGGCGTCGTCGGGCTGATTGTCGGGGCGATCGCCGCCGCAGGCAACCCTGCGGCCGCGGTGATCATCGGCCTTCCGCTGGTGTTGATGTCGGTCGCAACGGTGGTGTACCTGTACACCGCGCTGTCGTTCGCACCGGTGCTGATAGTGCTCGAGCGTCTGCCGGTGATCGACTCGGTATCGAGGTCACTTGCCCTGGTACGCAACAGCTTTTGGCGGGTACTCGGCATCCGGATACTGACCTGGCTGGTGGTGGCCTTGATCGCCGGCGCAATCGCCACGCCGTTCAACTTCCTCGGTCACCTCACCGGCGGTCCGGAGATCGCCGCCGCAACGGTGGGGGCCGTCGGCGCCGCCATCGGCCGGATCATCACCGCCCCGTTCAGCGCGGGAGTCGTCGTCCTGCTCTACACCGACCGCCGGATCCGTTCTGAGGCATTCGATCTGGTGCTGCAATCCGGTACCGCAGCGGGTCCGGCCGCGGGCGGGTCGACCGACTACCTCTGGCTGACGCGGCCGGTCTAAGAACACGTCACGGATGCCCGCCATCGATGTCGACCGCGACACCGCGCACCACGCCGCACAGCGTGAACTCGACAAGCCGATCTATCCCAAAGATTCTATCCCCCAACGCATCCAAGAGTGGTTTCATGAGCTGCTGTACCGCATTGTGGAACAAGGTGCATCGCTTCCGGGTGGTTGGTTCACCGCCGGTGTGCTGCTGACCCTGCTGGTCGTCGCGGTCGTCGTCGCGGTCCGCATCGTGCGACGCACCATCCGCACCCGCCATGACGGCGACTATCTGCTGTTCGATGCCGGTCTACTCAGCGCCGCCCAACATCGTGCCATCGCGGAACGCTGTGCCAACGAAGGCAATTGGACCGCCGCGATCCGCCACCGGCTGCGCGCGGTAGCCCGTGCCCTCGAGGAGGGTGGCACCTTGGGCCCCGCGCCCGGCCGGACCGCCAACGAGCTGGCCCGCGACGCCGCCGAACACCTGCCGCAGCTGGGCCCCGAATTGGTCAGAGCGGCCAACGCGTTCAACGACGTGACCTACGGCGAAAGCCCAGGAACGCCTGAGGCCTACCAGATGATCGCCGATCTCGACGACCATCTGCGGTTCCGTTCTGTGCCGGGTCAATTCGGGCCGGTCCGGCAACCCACAGTCGACTCGTGGGCCCCGGTTCGATGACGGTCGCAGGCGCGCCCGGCGCGGTGCGGAGACGACCATGGCTGTCGATAGCGCTTGCGCTGATCGCTATCTGCATCGTCGCCGCGGTCGGCACCTACCTCACCGCGCCGCGCGCAGGCGGACAGATGGATCCCGATTCCACCGGCCCGCAGGGCGCGCACGCGTTGGTGGAGTTGCTGCGGGATCGCGGCGTCACCGTCGTCGTCGCCCACAACCTCGACGACGTGCAGAGCGCCGCACGCCCAGGCGCGCTGCTGCTGTTCGCACAGATCCAGCGCGTCACCGACCAGTCTCTGCTCGAACGGCTGGCCGACAGCCCCGGTGATCTGCTTCTGGTGGAACCGACGGCACATGCCCGGGCTACGCTCGCCCCGGGTATCCACAATGCCGACACGA
Source organism: Mycobacterium sp. (assembly GCA_049589475.1). Lineage (GTDB taxonomy): Bacteria > Actinomycetota > Actinomycetes > Mycobacteriales > Mycobacteriaceae > Mycobacterium. The sequence continues at coordinate 22,089 of JBAWAV010000538.1, read as the reverse complement.
GCGTGCAGGACACCGACCCGGACTGCACGTTGCGCGAAGCGAATCAGGCGGGATCGGTGGATTTCGGACCGTCCAACACTTTTCGCGCTGCCGACCACAGAGCGGTCAGCAGCTGCTACGGCGGAGCCCTGGTGCGCTACCGGGATGGCGAACGACTGGTGACTGTGGTCGGGAGCACCGAGTTCATGACCAACGCGGGTCTGTTGCGCGCCGGCAATGCTGCGCTGGCGATGAATCTCACGGGCCAGCATGCCCGGCTGGTGTGGTATGCGCCGCAGCGCCTGGAAGGTCAATCCTCCAGTTCGGCAACGATTTACGATTTGATCCCGGACAACGTTGCCTGGGTCGTGCTGCAATTGGCGTTGACGGTGCTGCTGGTCGCGGTGTGGAAGGGCCGTCGAATCGGTCCACTGGTCGCCGAGCAGCTACCCGTCGTCGTTCGGGCATCGGAGACGGTCGAAGGACGCGGGCGGCTGTACCGGTCGCGCCGAGCCCGCGACCGGGCTGCGCAGGCGTTGCGGGCCGCGACGCTGCAACGGATATCGCCCAGGCTCGGGCTGAGTGCGCAGACACCGACGCATACTGTCGTGGCCGCCGTCGCTCAGCGATCCGGCATGAGGCCAGATACGCTGCAGCACATTCTTTTCGGCCCGCCACCGGACACCGATACCGACTTGACACAGCTCGCCCGTGCGCTCGATGACATCGAAAGGCAGGTCGCACATCCATGACTCATCCGACTGAGCAGTCGGCCCGCAATGCGCTCCTCGCGCTGCGGGGCGAGATCGGCAAGGCCGTCGTAGGCCAAGAGGCGGCGATCACCGGCCTGGTGGTCGCTCTGCTGTGCCGCGGTCACGTACTGCTCGAAGGCGTTCCGGGCGTGGCGAAGACGCTGCTGGTTCGCTCACTGGCGGCCGCACTGCGGCTGGAGTTCAAGCGTGTGCAGTTCACCCCGGACCTGATGCCCGGCGACGTCACCGGATCGCTGGTCTACGACACCCGCACCGCCGCGTTCGTCTTCCGCAGCGGCCCGGTGTTCACCAATCTGCTGCTGGCCGACGAGATCAACCGGACTCCCCCGAAAACCCAGGCCGCCTTACTGGAAGCGATGGAGGAGCGTCAGGTGAGCGTGGACGGCGAGCCCAGGTTGCTGCCTGATCCGTTCATCGTCGCGGCCACGCAGAACCCGATCGAATACGAGGGCACTTACCAGTTGCCCGAAGCACAGCTCGACCGTTTCCTGCTGAAACTGACGGTACCGCTGCCGCCGCGGGACGCCGAGATCGCGATCCTGGGCCGGCATGCGCACGGTTTCGACCCACGCGACCTGTCGGCGATTCGCCCGGTCGCCGGATCCGCCGAGTTGACCGCGGGCCGTGATGCGGTGCGTCGGGTGCGGGTGGCCGACGAGGTGCTCGGCTACATCGTCGACATCGTCGGCGCCACCCGGCATTCGCCTGCGCTGCAGCTCGGCGTATCACCGCGCGGCGCAACCGCTTTGCTTGCCACGGCGCGGGCGTGGTCATGGCTGTCCGGCCGCAACTACGTCACCCCCGACGACGTCAAAGCGATGGCCCGTCCGACGCTGCGGCACCGGGTGATGCTGCGGCCGGAAGCCGAACTGGAGGGCGCCACCGCAGATGCGGTGCTCGACGGCATCCTGGCGTCGGTTCCGGTGCCACGCTAGTGGTGCTGACCGGGCGCACCGGTGTGCTCGCGCTGTTGTGCGTCCTGCCGGTCGCGTTATCACCCACGCCGGGGGCGTCTTTCGTGATGTTGCTGGCGTTGCTGGCGGTCGCGGTGCTCGTCGACATCGGACTGGCGGCCAGCCCCGCGCAGCTGCAGTACGACAGGTTGCCGAACGACTCCGTTCGTCTCGGTGAGCCGGTCGGTCTCGGTCTGCTGATCCACAACGGCGGTCGACGCCGCTTTCGCGGACACGTCCGCGATGCCTGGCCACCCAGCGCACAGGCCGAGCCGCCGGCGCACGCCGTCGACATCGCTGCCGGGCGGGTGCAACGGGTCGACACCTGGTTGCGGCCGGTCCGCCGCGGCGATCAGCGCTCCGCAGCCGTCACCGCCCGCTCGATCGGGCCACTCGGGTTAGCGGGTCGGCAGCGGTCGCGCGCGGTGGCCGGACAGGTGCGGGTGCTGCCGCCGTTCCTGTCCCGCAAGCACCTGCCGTCGCGGCTGGCCCGGCTCCGCGAAATCGACGGTATATCGCCGACATTGACACGAGGCCAGGGCACCGAATTCGACTCGCTGCGGGAGTACGTGGTCGGTGACGACGTCCGTTCGATCGACTGGCGCGCGACCGCCCGGCGATCCGACGTGGTGGTCCGGACGTGGCGGCCGGAACGCGACCGGCGGGTCGTCATCGTCCTCGACACCGGGCGCACGGCCGCCGGACGGGTCGGGGTGGACCCGACGATCAGCGACCCGGGCGGTTGGCCGCGGCTGGACTGGTCGATGGATGCCGCCCTGCTGCTGGCTGCGCTGGCGTCGAGGGCAGGTGATCACGTCGACTTCCTCGCCCACGACCGCGTCACCCGGGCCGGCGTATTCGGCGCGTCCCGCACCGAATTGCTGAACCGGCTGGTGGAGGCGATGGCGCCGCTGACGCCCTCGCTCGTCGAATCCGATTCAACGGCAATGATTTCCGCCGTTCTTCGGAGGACGCGGCGCCGAGCGCTGGTGGTGCTGATGACCGACCTGAACGCGAGCGCACTCGACGAGGGCCTGCTGCCCGTGCTGCCCCAACTTGCGGCCAAGCACCGGGTGTTGGTCGCCGCAGTCACCGACCCACGGGTTGACCAGTTAGCCTCGGGCCGGTCCGATGCGGCCGCGGTGTACGACGCGGCGGCAGCCGAGCGATCCCGAAACGACCGGTCGTCCATCGCTTCCCGGCTGCGCCACAGTGGCGTCGAGGTGATCGATGCTCCGCCCACCGAGCTCGCGCCGGCTTTGGCCGATCGCTACCTGGCGATGAAAGCCACCGGGCGGCTGTAGCTCACCGGGTCGGCACGACGTCGGGCGCGTCGGCGATGTCGCCGGTGTCGCCGGCCCGGACGGCACGACGGCCGAAGTGCCCGACGTAGGCCAAGAAGCTTGCCTCAGCGAGTATTCCGATGCCGATCCGCACAACTGTGGGCAGCGGCGACGGCGTGACGAATGCCTCGATGGCACCCGAGACCAGCAAGACCATCGTCAAGCCGACCGCGACCGAGACCACGGCGCGACCCTGCTCGGCGAGCACCTGCCCGCGGGGGCGGTCACCCGGTGCGATCACCGACCAGCCCAAACGCATCCCGACGGCACCCGCCAAGAACACCGCCGTCATCTCCAGTAGGCCGTGCGGAATCAGCAGGCCCAGCAGGACATCACCCTTGCCGGCCGAAAGCATCAGACCGGACACCACACCGAGGTTGGCGGCATTCGCGAACAGCACGAACGGAATCGGGATACCCAGTAGGACGGAGAAGGCGATGCACTTGGCGGCCACCCAGGAGTTGTTCACCCACACATGCAGCCCGAACGCGGCCGCAGAGTGCTCGCTGTAATACGACGCGAAGTCGTGGTTGACCAATTCGCTGATCTCGCTTGGTGTTCCGATGGTGGACTGCACTTCCGGGCTGCCGATGACCCAAATCGTGATGGCGGCCGTGACGGCGAAGAACACCAGCGTCGTCGCCAGCCACCACCGCCCGGCCCGATAGGCCACCACCGGGAAGGACACCGTCCAGAACCGGATGAACTCCCGGGACAGCGGCGCGTGGGCACCGGTGACCGCGGCTCGGGCCCGCGCGACCAAACTCGACAGCCTGCCGACCAGCGCGGAATCAGAGGACCCGGAGCGCAACATCGACAGGTGCGTCGACACCCGCTGGTAGAGATCGACGAGTTCATCGACTTCGGCGCCGGTCAGCCGACGCCGATTTTTCACCAATTGATCGAGGCGATCCCAGGTGTCGCGGTGGGTGAGCACGAACGCGTCGACATCCACCCCCGCAAGGCTAGCCGGGTAGCGTTCGCACTATGTCGGAGGTGGTGACCGGGGACGCCGTGGTACTGGACGTGCGGATCGCCCAGCTGCCGGTCCGCGCCGTGAGTGCCCTGATCGACATCGCCGTCATCCTGGTCGGCTACCTGATCTCGTTGGTGTTGTGGGCGGCCACGCTGAGCCAGTTCGACACAGCCGTGAGCTCGGCCATCATGGTCATCTTCACGGTGCTCGTGCTCGTTGGATACCCACTGATTTTCGAGACGGCGACCCGCGGACGGACACTCGGCAAGATGGCGATGGGCCTGCGCGTGGTGTCCGACGACGGGGGTCCGGAGCGCTTCCGCCAGGCCCTGTTTCGCGCCCTGGCGTCAGTCGTGGAGATCTGGACGTTGTTGGGCAGCCCGGCCGTCATCAGCAGCATGCTCTCGCCGAAAGCCCAACGGCTCGGCGACATCTTCGCCGGCACGGTGGTAATCAGCGAGCGGGGACCGAAACCGGGTCGACCTCCGGTCATGCCGCCACACCTGGCCTGGTGGGCTGCCTCGCTGCAGCTGTCTGGGCTCAGCGCCGAACAAGCTGAGCTGGCACGCCAGTTCCTTTCGCGCGCAAGGCAACTCGACCCACAGGTACGCGAGCAGATGGCCTATCGGATCGCTGGCGACGTGTTCAGTCGAGTGGCTCCGCCACCGCCGCCGGGAACCCCGCCGCAACTCGCGCTGGCCGCGGTGCTGGCCGAACGACACCGTCGGGCACTCGCCCGACCACGGCCGTGGCCCAGCGCATTTCAGCCGTTCCGCTAGCTATTGCGCAACGGTGACGGCGATGGTGGCGGTGACGGCGATCATCAACGCCAGCGCCGACACCGGGATGACGAAACCCCATCGGCGTTTCGCCGTGAAGAACGAGACGATGACCGTCAGGGCGGCCAGCACCGGCGCGCCGTAGAACAGCACGTCGAAGCTGATTCCGGCGGGCCCGATGTTCGGGCATGGCTTGTCGCTGCACGCTGCCGTGCTCATGACGGCGCCCAGCGCCACCGCCATGACGATTCCCGCACCGACGACCGTGAGCAGGGCCAGCGTCCAGTTCGCCCACAACCGGAATCGTCTGCTGCGATCAGGGTTGCCGGGCATGGCTGACTCCGCGTGGTGCACGAACGTCGCGTCGCCTATTTTCACGTCACCTTTTTCCTGGCTCATCAGTGGATTGCTACCCACTCCCCGCGGCGGTCAACCCCCACCGCCCACATTCGGCCTTGCACAACGATAGGTTCCGATATATCGTCAGAGTATCGGTAACGCACACGGTGTTGCCTTTCCAGAAACGAGAACAAGCTATGAACACCCCATTCTTTGAAACAGGCAGGCCCCATGTGGGGGGGCCATTCGCCGGCGGGCACGGACCCGCGAACTTCGGCTTCGGTCCTCATGAGCGGCACGCACTGCGCGAACAGCGCCGGCAAGCCCGCCGCGAATTCCGCGACCACGTCCGCGGCCACGATGCCGGCCATGACGGGCCATTCGGGCCCGGTTTCGGCCCCCGCTTCGGTAAGGGCTTCGGCCCCGGCGGCATCGGTCCTGGCTTCGGTTTCGGGCCCGGCTTCGGGCCCGGACCGCGCGGTGGACGCCGCGGCGGTCACAGCCGGCGCGGTCGCCGCGGCGATGTCCGCGCGGCCATCCTGGTGCTGCTCGCCGAGCGGCCGATGCACGGTTACGAGATCATCCAGCAGGTTGCCGAGCGCAGCCAGGACCTGTGGAAGCCCAGCCCCGGCTCGGTCTACCCGACCCTGCAGCTGCTGGTCGACGAGGGACTGATCGTCGGAACGGAGACCGAAGGCAGCAAAAAGCTCTTCGAGTTGACCGACGCCGGCAAGGAAGCCGCGGAGAAGGTCGAGACCCCGCCGTGGGACGAGATCACCGACGGCGCCGACCCCGCGCAGATGAACCTGCGCGCCGCTGTCGGCCAGCTGTTCGGCGCGGTGGCGCAGTCCGCTCACGCCGCCAGCACCGAGCAGCAACAGCGCATTCTTGACATCGTCAACAATGCGCGCCGCGAGATCTACACGATCCTGGGCGAAGACGACTGATCGAACCCTTCAGCGATGGGGGCCGGCACGCGCCGGCCCCCATTGTCTGCGTCAGGACACGTCGACCCAATCCAGTGTGCGCTGCACCGCTTTTCGCCACCCCGCATATCCGCTCGTGCGTTCGTCGTCGCTCCACCGCGGCGTCCACCGCCTGCCTTCTCGCCAGTTGGCCCGCAACTCGTCCGGGCCGGACCAGAAGCCGACCGCCAGGCCCGCGGCGTAGGCCGCACCCAGTGCCGTCGTCTCGGCTACCACCGGTCGCACCACGTCGACACCCAGCACGTCCGCCTGGATCTGCATACACAAGTCGTTGGCGGTGATCCCACCGTCGACCTTGAGCACTTCGAGGCGCACGCCCGAATCGGCCTGCATCGCGTCGACCACATCACGGCTCTGATAGCAGATGGACTCCAATGTCGCCCGCGCCAGATGGGCATTGGTGTTGTACCGCGACAGCCCGACGATCGCGCCGCGCGCGTCCGAACGCCAATACGGCGCAAACAAGCCCGAGAACGCCGGGACGAAGTACACCCCGCCGTTGTCGTCGACCTGGCGGGCCAGTGCTTCGCTCTGCGCCGCCCCGCTGATGATGCCGAGCTGGTCGCGCAGCCATTGCACCGCAGAACCCGTGACGGCGATCGAACCTTCGAGGGCGTACACCGGTTTGGCGTCGCCGAACTGGTAGCAAACCGTGGTCAGCAGGCCGTTGCGCGACTTGACGATCTGCTCGCCGGTGTTCAGCAGCAGGAAATTGCCTGTGCCATAAGTATTCTTGGCCTCGCCGGGACTCAGGCAGACTTGGCCGACCATGGCCGCATGCTGGTCGCCGAGGATCCCGGTGATCGGCACCTCGCCGCCCAGCGGTCCGGCCTGCGTCGTGACGCCGTAGGGCTGCGTCGGCGACGACGCCGCGATGGACGGCAGCATCTTCCGGGGGATACCGAAGAACGACAACAGTTCGTCGTCCCAGTCCAAGGTTTCCAGATCCATCAGCATGGTCCGGCTGGCGTTGGTGACGTCGGTGATGTGCACTCCGCCGCGCGGGCCGCCGGTCAGATTCCACAGCAGCCAGGTGTCAGCGGTGCCGAACACGGCGTCGCCACGCTCGGCGGCGGCACGCACCCCGTCGACGTTGTCCAGAATCCATTGCAGTTTCCCGCCGGAGAAATACGTCGCCGGCGGCAGGCCCGCTTTGTTCCGGATCACCTCGCCGCGGCCGTCCCGGTCCAGCGCCGTCGCGATACGGTCGGTGCGGGTGTCCTGCCAGACGATCGCGTTGTAGTACGGCCGGCCGGTGCGGCGGTCCCACACCAGGGTCGTCTCTCGCTGGTTGGTAATCCCCAGTGCGGCAACATCTTTCGATGACAGGTCGGTCGCGTTCAGCGCGGACATCAGCACCGCGGTGGTGCGCTCCCAGATCTCGATCGGGTTGTGCTCGACCCAGCCCGCTTGCGGCATGATCTGCTCGTGCTCCAGCTGGTGGCGGCCCACCTCGCTGCCGGAGTGGTCGAAAACCATGCATCGGGTACTGGTGGTGCCCTGGTCGATCGAAGCGACGAACTCGGCCAACTGCTTTCCTCCCGCGATTGTGTCCAATCATGGACCACGCGGGAAGCCGCCGGTTAGAGACCGGCGAGACCGATATCGGGGGTGATGAAGTCAGCCGCGTTCAACGAGAACAGCGGAGTGATGACGCCGGCGACATCGTCCAGGCCGACCTGGAACAGCGAAGGAACCGTGAGCAGGAACTCCGACGAATCCGAACCCGGTGCGCCCGCGAACAAGTCGAGGTCGAACGGCAACGAGTGGGATGCTCCGGTGACAAAGTTGTCGATCGCGAACGTGTTGGAGTTGATGCTCAACGTGTCCGCGTATCCGCCGATCGTGAACGGTCCCAGAGACACGATGTCGCCGGGCGCCGGGGTGCCGCCGAGGTCTGCCAGGCCGACGTCGGGGCTAACGAAGTTCGCCGCGTCGACCGAGGAGATCGGCGTGATCGTCCCGTTGACGTCTTCAAAGCCACCTTGGAACAGCAGCGGAATGGTGAACAGGACTTCTGAGTCACCCGAACCCGGGCCGCCCGAATAGATGTCGACGTCGAACGGATACGAGTCGAAGGACCCGGTGAGGAAATTGTCGAATCCCGACGTGCTGGTGTCGTAGGTGAAGGTATCGGTGTACCCGTCGACCGTGTAGGGCCCGATGGTGGACAAGTCGTCGGCGCTCGCGACGGGGCTGGCGAGAAGCGAGATGAGCGGAGACGCCAGCAGTGCGCCCATGGCGAGTCCGGCGGTGTGGCGGCGGTTGCTTCCCATTCGCAATCCCCTGACTCTGCTGTGAATTCCGTAAGACTAGGCTGAGATTGTTGCAATGTCACGACGGATGCGTCAATCTCACGTTCCGGGTCACGCCACCTCGGCTCGGTGTTGATGCCGGAAATCTATTGCGCGGGCAGACGCGAAGAGGTTGCATCGGCGTAGTGGGCGAAGACGTCAAGCGGACTACCTACGAACGTGTCGACCGGCAGGAGTACCGGCGCAAGGTGCAATTGTGCCTGGACGTCTTCGAGACGATGCTTACCCAGTCCAGCTTCGAGATCGACCACCCGCTGACCGGGATGGAAATCGAATGCAATCTGGTAGACGACGATTACCAACCGGCGATGACCAACCAGGACGTGCTGGCCGCCATCGCCGACCCGGCATACCAGACCGAATTGGGCGCTTACAACATTGAATTCAATGTGCCGCCCCGGGCGTTGAGCGGCCACACCAGCGTGCAGCTGGAAGACGAGGTGCGGGCCAGCCTCAACGCCGCCGAGATCCAGGCCAATGCCGACGGCGCCCACATCGTGATGATCGGGATCCTGCCGACGCTGATGCCCGAGCACCTGGCCAGCGACTGGATGAGCCAGTCGGCCCGATACGCCGCGCTCAACGAATCCATCTTCAACGCGCGCGGCGAGGACATTCACATCGACATCGACGGACCGGAGCCGCTCGCCCTGACTTCGGCGGACATCGCGCCCGAATCCGCCTGCACCAGTACGCAGTTGCACCTGCAGGTCTCGCCGGACGATTTCGCCGCCAACTGGAACGCCGCTCAGGCGCTGGCCGGCCCACAGTTGGCGCTCGGCGCCAACTCACCGTTCTTCTTCGGCCATCAACTGTGGGCCGAAACCCGCATCGAGTTGTTCGCGCAGTCCACCGACACCCGGCCCGACGAGCTGATCACCCAGGGCGTGTGGCCCCGGGTGTGGTTCGGCGAGCGTTGGATCACGTCGATCTTCGATCTCTTCGAGGAAAACGTGCGTTACTTTCCGTCGTTGTTGCCGGAGGTGTCCGATGAGGATCCCGCCGCCGAACTCGCCGCAGGCCGCACCCCTCATCTGGCCGAGCTGCGCCTGCACAACGGCACGGTGTACCGATGGAACCGGCCGGTGTACGACGTCGTCGCCGGCAAGCCGCATCTGCGGGTGGAGAACCGGGTGCTGCCCGCCGGTCCGACGGTGATCGACATGCTGGCCAACTCCGCGTTCTACTACGGCATGCTGCGCACCCTGTCCGAAGACGACCGCCCGGTCTGGACGAAGATGGAATTCGCTGCCGCGCAACGCAATTTCGTCGAGTCAGCTCGCCATGGCATGCAAGCGCACTTGTACTGGCCCGGACTGGGCACGGTCAGCACCGAGGAGCTGGTGATCGAGGAATTGCTGCCGATGGCGTTCGAGGGACTGGACCGCTGGGGTGTCGCCGCCGAGGTGCGCGACCGGTTGCTCGGCGTGATCGAAGGCCGCGCCCGCGCCGGGCGCAACGGTGCGACGTGGCAGGTGTCCACCGTGCGAGCGCTGGAAAAACGCGGTCTGACCCGGCCCGCGGCGCTGGCCGACATGCTGCGCCGGTACTGCGACCACATGCACAGCAACGAGCCCGTCCACAGCTGGGAAGTGCCGGAGTAGGTTGGAACACATGGCAAATGAAGTGATGGACTGGGATAGCGCGTATCGCCAAGCGGGCGAGTTCGAAGGCCCGCCGCCGTGGAACATCGGCGAACCGCAACCTGACTTGGCCGCGCTGGCCGCCGCGGGAAAGTTCCGCAGCGACGTGCTCGACGCGGGGTGCGGCTATGCCGAGTTGTCGCTGGCGCTGGCCGCCGAGGGCTACACCGTGCACGGCGTCGACCTCACGCCCACCGCTGTCGCCGCCGCCACCAAGGCCGCCGAGCAGCGCGGGCTGAGCAGTGCCACCTTCGAGCAGGCCGACATCACCACGTTCAGCGGCCACGACGGCCGCTTCAACACCATCGTCGACAGCACGCTGTTCCACTCGCTGCCCGTCGAAGGCCGCGACAATTACCTGCGCTCGGTGCACCGCGCGGCTGCCGACGGTGCCGACTACTTCGTGCTGGTGTTCGCCAAGGGCGCGTTCCCGTCCGAGTGGGACCAGAAGCCCAACGAAGTCGACGAGGACGAGTTACGTGCCGCGGTGAGCAAGCACTGGCACGTCGACGAGATTCGCCCGGCCTTCATTCATGCCTTCATCCCGCCGTCGCCGCCGGATTCGGATATTCCGATGCCGGAGCACGACCGTGACGAGAAGGGCCGGATGAAACTGCCCGCCTATCTGCTCAGCGCGCACAAGGCCGGTTGACCCTCAGCACCCCGCGGCGGTCGCCTCCGCGAGTGCCGCCGCGAAAGTCTCCAGATCGTCGGCGGTGGTGTCGACATGCGGCGAGATCCGCAACAGCGGCCCGGTCAGCTCCAGCGGGGCCCGCTCGATTCCGGCCGCCGTGGTCACGATGCGGCGTTCTTCGATCAGCCACGCCCGAATTTTCTGCGGGTCGGCGCCGTCGACGGGCGTCAGCGTGGTGATGGCGCTGGGTTCGCCGACCGGTTCGACCACCCGCCATCCGGGGACGTCGGCGAGTACGGTCCGGCTGCTACGGCCGAGCTCCGCCAGCCGAGCGCGCATCACGCCCGGATCCGCTGCAATGTGTTCGCCGACCGCGACCGAAAAACCAACGCGTGCAGCGATATTCGCTTCACCGAGTTCGAGTCGCTCAGCCACTGACATCGACCCCACCCATTCCGGCGGTGGCAGTCGCGGCTGCAGCCGCTGCATCAGGGTCGGGCGCACCACGAGAACACCGACGCCCCGCGGCCCGGCCAGCCATTTGCGCGACGAGGCATAGATCGCATCGATTCCGCGGACCGAACAGTCCACTTGCCCGAGGGCCTGCGCAGCGTCGACCACAAGCGGCAGCCCCAATTCATGACAGACGCGTGCCATGTCGGCCAGCGGCTGCACCAGCCCGCGGTGGCTGGCCACCGGTGTCAGGTGAACGAGGTCAGGCGGGTCGGCGGCCAGGCCGGCCGCTGCCTCCTCGACCACGACCCGCCCCTCACTGTCGGTCGGCAGCGTCTGGCGGCTGAAGCCGTGTGCGGCCATCCGCGCCAGATTCGGTCCGTATTCACCGGGCAGGCAGGCCAGCGTCCGCTCGCCGGGCGGCCAACTGGACAGCAGTAGATCGAGGGCATGCTGCGATCCGGTGGTGAACACCACCTCCGCGTCGCACATGCCGGCGAGCGCGGCCACGGCGGCGCGTCCGGCGTCCAGAACAGGCGCCGCCGCCTCAGCCGCGACGTAGCCGCCGACCTCGGCCTCGTGTCGTGTATGCCGTGCCGCGGCGTCCTGCACGGCGTAGCTCTGCCGCGAGCAGGCCGCGCTGTCCAGGTGCAGCCCGACGACCTGCGGCCTGGCGGCCCGCCAGAGCGCAGCCAGGCTTGCGGTCATTTGACCGACAACGACAACCCGAAGTCACCCGCGGCATCGGTCCACCACCGGGTACGGCGCAGCCCAGCCTGAGCCAGCTCGGCGGCCACCCCCTCGGCCCGGAACTTGCAGGACACTTCGGTCAGCAGCTGTTCCCCGGCGCCGAACTCGACGGCGAGGTCCAATGCACGGATGCACACCTTTTGCGGTAGGTCGACCTGAAGCGACATCTCCATACGTTCTTCATCGCTGTTCCAGGCGGCGACGTGCCGGAAAGCCCCGACGTTAAAGTCCGCGTCGAGTTCCCGGTTGACGACCTCGAGCACGTTGCGGTTGAACTGCGCCGTCACTCCAGCGGCATCGTCGTACGCGCGGACGAGCCGGCCGACGTCTTTGACCAGGTCGGTGCCCAGCAGCAGACTGTCGCCCGGCTGGAGCGCCGACGCCAGCCCGGCGAGGAACTCCGACCGCACGCCGGTCTCCAGGTTGCCGATCGTCGAGCCCAGGAACACGAACAGCCGCCGCCCGCCGCCCGGGATCTTGGCCAGATGCTTCTCGAAATCACCGCAGACGGCTGCGATTTCGATACCGGGATACTCGTGCTGGATGGCGGTCGCAGCCTGAGACAGGATGCTGGCGTCGACGTCGAACGGTACGAACCTGCGCAGCGAACCGGCCTGGTGCAGTGCGTCCAACAGCAGCCTGGTCTTTTCCGATGTCCCGCTGCCGAGTTCGACCAGAGTGTCGGCGCAGGTGACGGTCGCGATCTCCGCCGAGCGGGCGTGCAGGATCTCCGCCTCTGCGCGGGTCGGATAATACTCCGGCAGCCGGGTGATCTGGTCGAACAGATCGCTGCCGACCGAATCGTAGAACCACTTGGGCGGCAGGGATTTCGGTGAACTCTGCAGTCCGTCGCGCACATCACGACACAGCGCCTCGTATGCCGAGTCGGCGGCCAGATGGTTCGACAACGTCAGTGTCATCAATGTCCCTTCGTTGAATTCAGCGTGGTGAACGTGACGTGCTCGGCAGACACTTCGACGAGATGGCGGTCGGGGACGTCCTGCCAACCCGGCTGGTCGTCATACGGCTCGCTGGCCAGCACCACGCCGTCATCCCGGCGCAGTATCGACAGGGTGTCGCCCCAGGTGGTCGCGAGGAGCCGGGATCCGTTGGCCGCCATGATGTTCAGCCGCGCATTCGGATCATCGGCTCCCACTTCGGCGATCGTCTCGCCCAAAGCATCGAGGCCGCGTTCGAAGATCAACGCAGCGAGAATCGCACTGTCGCAGGTCGATTCGGCTGTCGAGGGAGCCGGCAGCACGTCGCGGTCGACAATGCCGTTGTGCGACAACAGCCACTGCCCGTCGGTGAACGGCGCCGTCGCGCTGGCCTCGATCGGCATGCCGACCGTCGCCGAGCGCACCGCTGCCACCACGCAGTGGCTGCGCAGTGCCGGCGCCACGGAATCGAAGGAGACATCCCCCCAGAGCGGCGAGGCGCTGCGCCACCGCCGGGGAGTGGTGCCGTCGAAGAAGCCGACACCCCAACCGTCGGCGTTCATCAGGCCGTGCTTCTGCCGGCGCGGAGCGTACGACTGCACCCGAAGGCCGTGCGGCGGGTCGAGCACCAATGCGGAAGCCGAGGTTTCGTGGCCCAGCCAACCGAGATGTCGGCACATCAGCGGCGGCCCTCCCCATCGTTGTCGACGGACCACGCCAACCGGACACCGGAGAAGATCTGCCGCCGAAAGGGGTGGTCCCAGTTCCGGAAACTGGGCCGCAGGATGGCCGACTCCACTGCCCACGACCCGCCGCGCAGCACCCGGTAGTCCCCGCCGAAAAACGGCTCAGAGTACTGGCGGTAAATCATCGGGCTGAAGCCCGGCCACGGCTCCAGATCCGAGCTGGTCCATTCCCAGACGTCGCCGAGCATCTGCTCGACGCCGTAGGCCGACGCGCCCCGCGGGTAAGCACCGACCGGAGCCGGGCGCAGCGCGTCGCCCCCGAGGTTGGCGCGGGCCGTGGACGGCTCGTCGGTGCCCCACGGATAGCGACGCCGGGCCGTGAGCTGCGGGTCCCACGCGCAGGCCTTCTCCCATTCGCGTTCGGTGGGTAGCCGGGCGCCGGCCCACGCGGCGTAGGCCTCGGCCTCGAAGAAGCTGACGTGTTGGACGGGTTCGTCGGCGGGAATGTCTTCGACGTGGCCGAACCGGGTGCGGGTCTGGCCGTCGGCGTGCCAGAACTGTGGCGCGGTCAGGTCCGCCCTGCGCCGGTGTTCCCAGCCGCGGGCCGACCACCATCGCGGTTGCGCGTAGCCACCGTCGTCGATGAACTGCCGCCATTCGCCGTTGGTGACCGGGACCCGCCCGATTCGAAACGCGGCGACGTCGGCGACGTGGGCCGGGCGTTCATTGTCCAGCGAGAACGGCTCGTCGGTCGCGTCGACACCGAGGACGAACGGGCCCCCGGGCACCAGAACGGATGTGCCGGCCAGACCGGCCCGGCCCGCCGGCAGCCGGTGGGTGTCGGGCAGCAGCGCCGGCCCGCTGCGCAGATTCAGTGCCTGCAGCATCGTCTCGTCGTGCTGGTTCTCGTGGCTGACCACCAACCCGTAGACGAAGTTGCGGTCGGGTTCGTCCGGCAGCGTGTCGAGCGCATCCAGCGAGGCCGAGCGGACGGTCTGGCAGTAGACCCGCGCCTGCTCCGGTGACAACAGCGGTAGCTCGACGCGGCTGGCCCGGGGATGCACGAAGGCGTCGTAGAGACTCTCGACGGCGCCGTCCAAGATCCCCGGCCGATCCGGGTCGCCGTCGCGCAACAGCCACAGTTCCTCCTGCTGACCGATGTGCGCCAGATCCCAAACCAGCGGGCTCATCAACGGGTCGTATTGGCGGTGGAGTTCGGCGTCATCGAAATCCACCAGTCGCAGGGTTCGCTCTCGGGCCCGGTGCAGATCTCTGACCAGTGCCTCGCGTGATGTCACAACTGCCCTAGTGCCAGCTGGGTGACCGTCGCCGCGATGCCGTTCTCGACCACTTGGTCGGCAACGTCGTCGGCGGGACAGCGCCCCAGTTCCACCGCGTCGGCCAGCCGTTGCATCGCTTCGGCGAGCCCGGCCGGCGCCCGTTCGGCGGCGATGGCCACGCACCTGTTGGCCGCCGCGTAGATCCGCGGATCGTTGAGCCCGACCCGGGCGGCGGCGTCCCAGGCGGTGGCGACCGGTTCGACGGCGTCGGCCGCCAGCGCGGCGGCAACGGGGTCGTCGAGCAGCGTCACCAACGTGAAGACCACTGCGGGCCAGATCGCGTTCGGAACACTGTCCAGGTAGCGGATCTCCAGCCATTGCCGTGGACGTACCGGCGGGAACAGCGTGGTCAGGTGGTATTCGAGGTCGGAGCGGGTCGGCGGCCGACCGCCGAGCATCTCGCGGCCGTCCGCCCAGTCCGCGAACGGCACGCGGCGGGTCACCGGGACCGCCTCCGGGTTGTTCACCAGCATCACCGGCGCCTTGAGCGCGTAGCGGGCCCAGTCGATCCCGGGATCCTCGCCGCTCGCGGTCAGGATCGGCCCGCACCGGGCCGAGTCGAGTTGACTCCAGACCCGCTGGCGCGTCGAACGCCAGCCGGAGAACTTCCCGCTCAGCAGCGGTGAATTGGCCGCGATCGCCACCATGGTCGGCCCGAGCGCATGCGCCAGCCGGACTCGGTCCGTCCATCCGTCGCGCGGCCCGGCATCGACATTGACCTGAACGGACGCGGTCGACGTCATCATCGCCGCACCGGCGACGCCGGTGTTGCTGGCCGTGAAGAAATGTTCCATGGCCTGATACCGCGCACCCGGGTTGATGCGCTTGGCCGGCCGCAGCGGATCAGCACCCAGCAACACCAGGCCGAGGCCGGCGGCGGCGAAGGCGCTGCCGAGTACGGCCTGGTCGTCGGTGATCGCGTCGATCGCCGATGTGACGGCGCCTGCCGGCGGGCCGGAGAGCTCGACCGCGCCGCCGGGTTCGACGGTGACGATGCTGCCACCCGGCATCGACGGAATCGATGCCAGGACGTCGGAAATCTCATCCCAGGACGGTCTGCGGTGCGGATCGCCGGGGTCGTAGCAGTGCGCTTCGATTTCCAGGCCGACCCGCCCGACCGGGCCGTCGGACAGGCAGTGTTCGCTGATGCTCTGCGCCGCGGCCGATGCGCTGGTCAGTTCGCCGTCCGCCAGACACGCGGAATCGGACTGCGACGCGACGGCAAACGCCATATTCCGATCCCTTCGGCACCAAAGCCGGCGGTCCCGAGAGATCGAGCCCGCTGGTTGCGCGCGGCTAGCCAACGATAGTCACAAGATTCCATCTTCCAGAAGGCACCGACATATTCCCGCCGCCCCGGGGTGTCTATTGCCCCAGTGCGTTCTGCATGGCACCGGCCAGCACATTCACCGCCGGACCGCCGTTGCCGGACTGACAGACTTTGGCTTGCAGCAGCACGTTTTCCCGCAGACGGGTCTGGGTGAAACATCGGCGGTCGGTCCCGGCCTCCTGCTTGGTCCACGCCGCGTCGGCGGCGCCCGCCGGACCGCCGTCGAATGACCACACCTGCGTGATCCCGGTATCCAAGTGCATCACGGTCGTCTGCCCGGCGCAGCCCACCGTGCGGTCCACGACGCGATGGAAGGCGGCGCCGGCAGCGTCCGCGGTGGCGAAGACGCCGACCGCTTGCTTGACGAAATGCGTCTGGTCGGTCGGCGAGGTCCGGGCGCTGGCACCGTTGAACGACGCCAGGTCGGGATCGTTGTAGACCTCCGGCAACCCGATGTCGGCCCAGTTGTTGCAGACCGGATTGTCGACGAAGTAATTCTGCGCCGGCTGGGTGAACGGCGACTCGTCGCGCATCGGCCCGCCGACGATGTTGCCCACAGATCCCTTGCCCAGCACCGCGTAGCTCACCACGCCGGGGTCCGACGGCCGGGCCGCCGCCGACGGGGCGACGGATGCGGCCACGACGGCGCTGACGATCCCCGCGCCGATCCGACTACGCCGGCCCATGGTCATGGCGCTCGATTCTGCCAACTGAGCACCGTAAACAGAAGGATCGGAATGTTTCTACGGGCTCGGCGGCGGAGGCGGCTCGTCGGGGCCGCCGCCGTGACCCCCGTGGCCACCCGGACCTCCGGGACCCATCCCCGGGCCCCACGGCCCCGGCCATCCCGGACCCATCCCCGGGCCCCACGGCCCTGGCCACCCGGGCGGACCGTCGGGGTCGCCGGAACCGTCGGGGCCGGACATGCCGTGATGGTGGTGGTGGCGGAATGGGTGAGCCTCGCCGGCGAGCATGGCGCCGGAGAAGAACACGACCGCGACCACGAAAACGATCCCGGCGACGATCACGACCCACGCCGCGACCTGATAGAGCCTGTGGTGCTGTGCCGCGAGCGGTTGCGGCCGAGGGGGTGGGCCGGGAGGCGACTGGGGTTCCGGTGCTTGGGTCATGACTTGATCATGCCGAGGCGCGCCCCGGCCATCAACCAACCGCGCTCGCGAGTCGCGGCCGTCCTACGACCAGAACACCCAGGCGAACTTCAAGCTGACCACCAGGATGAGCGTGATCCCCGCGATGATCGCCACCCAGGCGGCCAACTGGTAAAGCCGCTCGGAATCGGGCGCCGGTGCGATGACGGGCGGCGGCGCGCCCGGCGACGGGGTCGACGGCTCGTGAGTCTCGCTCATACCTCGCATAATGCCTCAGGTCAGCACCGACCGCGAGGCGTCCGTCCTGGCTGCACAACCGGTGAACCGACGCCTGAACGTCGGAGCCCGGCGCCCCCCTCGGGACGCCGGGCTCATGGCAGTAACGCTGTTCTGCGGCTCAGCGATTGATGAACGCCATTGCTTCAGAACAGATTACGGATTTGCTGGTGCAAGAGACGGAGCAACGGACTCCGGCAGGTGCGACGGTCCGGGACCGCCGAAACCACCGTGGAGCGCCGCCCCTTCACCGTGGTGGTGCGGGCCTTGCGGGCCTCCCGGGCCCCCGGGGCCGCCTTGGCCCATGGAGTGCAGGTGGTGCATGCCGTGGTGATGGCTGCCGTGATGGCCGAGGTGCGCGACCTTGAAGCCGGCGAAAAAGACGGTCGTGACGATGAACACGATGCCGGCGACGATCACGACCCAAGCCGCGAATCGGTAGAGCCAGTAGGGTTTTTCAACCACGGTCGCCGGCTCAGTGGCGACGGTGGTCGGCCTGGTTGGGATTTCTGGTGTTTCGCTCATACCTGAGATGATGCGGGCCCAACGGCCAGGGTGCGCTGGGTGCAACTTATGAAACACCTATGAAGAAATGCCGCTGAGAGCCGTTAGCTGCCCAGCGCCTCTGGCTTGAACGGGTTCACCGCGAACTGAATCACCCGGTATGGAGCCCGCGCTTGCGGGTCGCTGTTGTGCCACTGGCTGACGAACACCCGCAACTCGTCCAGCGTCGAACCCGGCGATATGTAGCCCCCGTACGGCTGGGCCAGCCGGTTGTCGTGCGGCGGCGGCAGGCTTTCGGCGGGCTCGGGCCATTCGTCGTGCCGGACCACCGTGGTCACCGGCGCGCTGGCCAGCGAGGTCGGGTCGTCGGCCACCCGTACTTCCATGTCGCCGGTGCTGGCGTCGAAGTACGACAGCACCGCTTTGCCGTCGATCTGGGTGAAGCTGATCTCGCCGATCTGGTCGCCCCACAACGGCGTTGGTGTCCTGCCCCAGCCCCCGTCGGGTCCCGACGCCCAGCCCTGCCACCGGGAGCGGTCACCGAAATTCTCCGGCGTGACCCGGTAGAGCACCGCCGGCTGGCTGCGGTCGAAGTTGTCGGCGACGATGTAGACCCAGCCGCTCTGCGACTGCGCGGTGGGAATCGGATCGTAGTAACCACTGACCTGCGACTGCTGGCCGTCCGCGTAGTCACCATCGCGCACCGAACCCGGAACAGTCTGCCAAAGGCCATGTGTCGGTTCGGCTTTGACGAGACGAGAACTCTGCGGCACCAGGTCTTCGGTGGTGGTGACCAGCAGGTAGTTCTGCCGGTTGATCTGCACGACGCCGGCAGGTAGCTGCGAATCGCCGGACGGCGTCGGGTCGGCCAGCAGCGGCTCGGTGACGCCGGTGACCCCGGTGTATTTCACGCCGTCCGGATCGTCGACCGACGACGTGTCGACCCGCAAGGCGATCGGCGAGTAGTAGCCACCGAACCCGACACCCTGGCCCGCGAAGCTGTCGCCGCAGACCTGTTCGACCTCGGTCGGGAATTCGATGAACACGCACAGGTCGGTGGCACCGATGCCGTAATCGCCGGTGGGCGTACCGGTGCCGGCGGTCGGGCCGATCCGGATCACCTCACCGGGCGCCAGCGGCGGCAGGACGGGCTGCGGCATCGGGGCCGGCGGATCGGCGTAGGCGAGCGAAAACCCTTGGCAGACTGACAGACATGTCACCGCGGCAGCCATCAGTGCGCGGCGGGCGAGGCTCACCCGCGAATCACAGCTCGGCGGCGAGCAACTCGGCAATCTGGATAGTGTTCAACGCCGCGCCCTTGCGCAGGTTGTCGCCGGAGACGAACAACGCCAGACCCCGTCCGTCCGGCACGCCCGGGTCGCGGCGTATCCGCCCGACGAGGGAGTCGTCGACACCGGCGGCAGCCAGCGGTGTCGGGACGTCGACCAACTTGACGCCCGGGGCGTGGATGAGGATTTCGCGAGCCCGCTCGGGTGAAAGTGGTTGGGCGAACTCGGCATTGATCGACAACGAGTGGCCGGTGAAAACCGGAACCCGCACACAGGTACCGCTGACCAGCAAATCCGGAATGCCCAGGATTTTGCGGCTTTCGTAGCGCAGCTTCTGGTCCTCGTCGGTCTCGCCGGAGTCGTCGTCGACCAGTTTCCCGGCCAGCGGGACGACGTTGAAGGCGATCGGCGCGACGTAGGCCTTCGGCTCCGGAAATTGCACGGCGCTGCCAGGGAAGACACCGTGCACCAACTGCTCGGCGTCGTCGATGACGGCGCGGGTCTGGTCGGCGAGCTCGGCGACGCCGGCAAGTCCGGTGCCGGACACGGCTTGATAGCTCGACACGATCAGCCGCACCAGTTGCGCCTCGTCGTGCAGCACCTTGAGCACCGGCATCGCGGCCATCGTCGTGCAGTTCGGGTTGGCGATGATGCCCTTGGGCCGGTTCCGGGCGTCAGCGAAATTGACTTCGGAGACCACCAGCGGGACTTGCGCATCCTTGCGCCAGGCCGATGAGTTGTCGATCACCGTCACCCCGGCCGCGGCGAACCGCGGCGCCTGCACCCGCGACATCGTCGCGCCCGCCGAGAACACCGCGATGTCCAGGCCGGTCGGGTCGGCGGTCTCGGCGTCCTCGACCTCGATTTCCTGGCCACGGAACGGCAGTTTGCGGCCTTGCGAGCGAGACGACGCGAAGAATCGCACGCTGGTCGCCGGGAACTCGCGCTCGTCGAGGAGCGTGCGCATCACCTGGCCCACCTGGCCGGTGGCGCCGACGACTCCGATCGACAGGCCGGCCATCAGCGACCCGTCCCCGCGTACACCGTGGCCTGCTCGTCGCCGCCCAGCCCGAACGCCTCGTGCAGCGCGACGACCGCCTTGTCGAGCTCGGTGTCGCGGCACAGCACCGAGATCCGGATCTCCGACGTGGAGATCAAGTCGATGTTGACACCGACTCCGGCCAGCGCCTCGCAGAACGTGGCGGTGACTCCGGGGTGGCTGCGCATCCCGGCGCCGATCAGCGACACCTTGCCGATGTGATCGTCGTAAAGCACTTGGCTGAACCCGATCTCGTTTTTGAGCGTGTCCAGCTTCTCCACTGCGGCCGGCCCGCTGTCACGGGGGCAGGTGAAGGTGATGTCGGTCTTGCCGTTCTCGACCTTGGAGACGTTCTGCAGCACCATGTCGATGTTGACGTCAGCGTCGGCGACCGCGCGGAACACCTTGGCGGCGTAGCCCGGGTAGTCGGGGATGCCGACGACGGTCACTTTGGCCTCGCTGCGGTCGTGCGCGACGCCGGTCAGAATGGGCTCTTCCATGGGTATGTCCTCAATCGATCCGGTGACGACGGTGCCCGGCTTGTCCGAGTACGACGAGCGGACGTGAACCGGAATGTTGTAGCGGCGGGCGTATTCCACGCAGCGCAGCATCAGTACCTTGGCGCCGCAGGCCGCCATCTCGAGCATCTCCTCGAAGGTGACGGTGTCCAGTCGGCGGGCGTTGGCGACGATTCGCGGGTCGGCGCTGAAGATGCCGTCCACGTCGGTGTAGATCTCGCAGACATCGGCGCCCAGCGCTGCGGCCAGCGCCACTGCGGTGGTGTCCGAGCCGCCGCGGCCCAGCGTGGTGACGTCGCGGGTGTCCTGGCTGACCCCCTGGAATCCGGCCACCAGGACGATCCGCCCCTCGTCGAGCGCGGACTGCAGCCGGGTCGGGGTGACGTCGATGATCTTGGCCTTGCCGTGCGCGCCGGTGGTGATGACGCCGGCTTGCGAGCCGGTGAAGGAGCGCGCCTGGGCCCCGAGCGATTCGATGGCCATCGCGACCAGCGCGTTGGAGATGCGCTCGCCGGCGGTCAGCAGCATGTCGAGCTCGCGGGCCGGCGGGACCGGGCACACCTGCTGAGCCAGATCCAGCAGGTTGTCGGTGGTGTCTCCCATCGCCGAAACCACCACGACGACGTCGTTACCTTGCTTTTTGGTCTCGACGATGCGTTCGGCAACCCGGCGGATCCGGTCGGCGTCGGCCACCGACGATCCACCGTATTTCTGCACGACGAGCGCCACTGTTGCTCTCTCGGTCCGGGAGGTACTGGTCAGTAATAGTCGACCAACAGAATACTTGCGACGGCGTGAGACGTTTACCGACGTCTCAGTCGCCGCGGCCCCGGCGGATGACCAGCGCCAGTCCCTCCCGATCGGTGACGTCGAGCTTGATGCAAGCACGGTAGATGTGGCCCTCGACGGTGCGGGTCGAGACGACGAGCCGGTCGGCGATGTCGCGGTTGCTCAGCCCCTGCGCGACGAAGCCGGCGATCTCGCGTTCCCGGGGGCTCAACGGCAACGGTTGCGACGCCATCTCCAGAGCCGGCGTGTGCACGTCGCCGCAGGCCGCCGCGAGCCGGTCGGCGGTGGCGGCGGCGTCCACCGCATGGCGGCGATCGTCGGCCGTCCGGAACAGCGCCGCGGCTTGGG
>JBAWAV010000537.1:0-2760 GCA_049589475.1 Mycobacterium sp. | reverse complement strand
CGTTGTCGTGTACCAGTCCGGTCAGCTGCTGAGACACCGTCGATGTGGCGGACAGCAGTTCGACAATCTCCTGCCGGCGCGCCGCCAGAACTTGGAGGAGATCGTCAGAGTTGAGAATCAACCTGTTGACCTGCTGGCTGCGGTCCGAGAGGATTCCGGTGACGTCGGCCGCGCTCTTGAACAGCTCGGCCAGGTTTGTATTGCGGCCGTTGAGGGTTCGCGACAACCGGGTGACACCGTCAAAAGTGGGACCGAGCTGCGGCGCGATCTGGTTGAGCGTCGTCGTCAGCGTGTCGAGTGACTGGTTCAGCACCTGGGTGTTGGTTCCCGCGGTGTTGGTCGTGAGGTCGGTGACCGCCTCCGTCAACGAGTACGGCGAGCCGGTGCGCCCAACGGGGATGATGTCATTTGGATGCATGGCGCCGTGACCTGCCGACTCCAATGTCAGCACCCGCTCGCCCAGCAGGGTGCCGGTCCTGATGTGCGCGGTGGTGTCGGTGCCTAGTGGGACGTTGCCTTTCATTGTGAATGTGACCAGGGCGTCACCGTTGCGCAGCGCAACATCCGACACCGCACCGACTTTGATTCCGGACACCGTCACCGGGTTGCCGGCGGAAAGGCCACCGGCCTCAGTAAACAGTGCCTGGTACTTGACCGAGGTGGCCAACGCCACCAACCGATCCGGCGACAGACCAATCAAGATCACCAACACCATCAAGACAGCGCCGATGAATCCCGCCTTGATCAGGCCAACTCCGCGATACTTAAGCATCAGGTTCCGCGCACCTTCCGGCATCTGATCTGAACCACGGGGCCACGACGGTCTTGCCCTGCAGGTCTGTGCCACGCAGCCAAGCCCCGCACAGGTAATACGGGATGGTGGCGCCCATCGTGCCGAGTCGAATCAGCTTGCGGTAATTGATCGGGGCCTTTTGCAAGGCGACGTCGATCCGGTCCTTGTCTTCCTCAAGGTTGGGTGCCAGCCGACTCAGCTGCTCCACTGTGCCGGCCAGCGGTCGCCTGGCATTGCTCAGCAAGTCGGCCAACGACGCGGTTCCCTTGCTCAACGCATCAATCGCCGCGCCGATCGGTTCACGATCGTGCGCGAGCCCGGTGAGCAGATGCTCGAGTTGATCGATAGCACCGGAGAACTTGGGGCCATCCTTGGACAGGGTGCCCACAACGGTGTTCAGGTTGTCGATCAGCTGTTGGACGGTGTGGTCGTTGTCGGCCAAAGCATTTGAGAACGACGTTGTCTTCGAGAACAGCGAGTCTATGGTTCCGCCCTCGCCTTGGAAGACCTGCAGCAGCGACGCGGAGAGCTCGTTGACGTCGTGCGCATTCAGGCCCTGCACAAGGGGTTTCAGGCCGCCGAGTAATAGATCGAGATCGAGCGCCGGCGCGGTGTGGTCGACCGGTATTTGCCCTCCGGCGCCCAGCCGCTTGGTGGACCCTGGACCGTCGACCAGATCGAGATAGCGGTCACCGACTAGGTTGAGGTAGCGAACCGCGGCTCGCGTGCCGTCGGTGAGCGCGATGTTGCGGTCGGCGTCGAATTTCACGACGACCTTTTTGTCGGGTCGCAGCGAAACGCTGTTGACCGTTCCCACCCGGATCCCGGCGACGCGAACCGACTGGCCCTCCTTCAGACGCGACGCATCGGCGAACACGGCTGAATAGCCATTCGTCGCTCCAGTGCGGTACTGGCCGAAGACGAAGAAGAGGAACATGGTCAGCAACGCCATCACCAACGCGAAGGCGCCGAACTTGATCAGCGTGGGGCGCAGCGACCGGCTCATCCCGGCTGCCCGATCATCGCGGTGTTGCGGGGTGGGCCGGCGATCGGACCGTACAGCAGTTGCTTGAGCGCATCGGAGTTGATCAGCGCTTGCTGGTTGCCGTACTGGGCCGGGTTGGCACCGTCGTCGGTGACGAGGAATGGCGTCGAGGCGTCGAACGTATGGCCCGGCAGGTCGAAGCAGAACGGGCCGCCCGTCGCCGCGACCTTGGGCAGGTTCGTCGGGTACCGGAAGCGCTCGGCACCCAACGTCAAACTGGCTACCACCTGAACGCCCGGTTCCTTGAACGGCAGCGCCTTCGACGCGGTCGACATCCCACCCAAAGCGCATTCCAGCGCCTTGTTGTACTGGTTGGTCAGATCAGTGGTCGGCACCAACAGCCGCAGGTCGGTTGCCAGCGCTTTACGGTTGGCGCCCAGCACGTCGTTGCCGATCTCGCCCAACCCGATCGCGCTGACCAGCAGGGCGTCGAGGTTGCGTTGTTCATCGATGATCGTCTTGCTGATCTTCACCGAATTGTCCACCGTCTTGACCAGATTCGGCGCCGCGTCGCCATAGGCGTTGGCCACCACCGCCGTCATCGCGATGTCGTTACTCAGCGTGGGAAGAGCTGGATCCAGTTTGGCCAGAAACGAATCCAGGTCGCTGAAGGCCTGACCGATCTTTTCGCCCCGGCCGCTGACTGCCTGCGCCAGCGCACCGAACGTCTCGTTCAGCTTGGCGGGGTCGATCTTGTCGAACACCGTCGTAAGTCGCTGGAATAGCGTGTCGATCTCGACGGTGACGTGCTGGCTGTCGAGTACCTGACCGGCCCGCAGGGAGTGCGCGGACGGTTCGGCCGGCGGCACCAGGTCGACGAACTTGGCGCCGAATACCGTTGGCGCTGTGATGTCCACGAGCACATTGCCCGGAATCAGATGCATATCCGCGGGATGCATGGCCAGGTGAAGCAGAGCTTGGC
>JBAWAV010000536.1:0-1679 GCA_049589475.1 Mycobacterium sp. | reverse complement strand
CCGATCTGGATGCCCCCGGAGTCCACCTTGGCCCGGGCGGGCAGGTTGAGCACGCTGGAGAACTGAATCTTGATGCGGTAGGGGTGGTGTGGACTGTAGGCGCCCGGCACCGGCAGCCGGGTCGGATCCAGCGAGCATGCCGCCGTTAGGCTGATCGCCAGGGCGGCCAGCAACACGCGTCCAGCGCGCATCGATCGTCGGGTCATGGCAGCGCGGCTCCCAGGATGAGATCGGTAAGGCCGAGCGTGACCGGATCCGACGCGCTGCCCGACGCGCACGCCGCCGCAGCACCGGGGATGTTGCGCTGTCGCAGCCCTTGGCAGATGGCGCCCGCCTGCGACGGCGAAATCGCCACCTGCGGTGGAATATAGGTGACGTTGTGGGTTCCCCACGCCGGCTCGTAGATATCGCTGAGCCAGTGGCTGAACTGTGGCCACGAGTTGATCATCGCGAGGATGGCCGGGGTGTGTCTGTTGAGCACGTCCCGTATCCAGGTGATCAGCTTGTCCATCTTTTGATACAGCCGCGGCCCCCACCGATTCACCGCCTCGACCAGGATCGGCAGCAGATGCGACAGGTGACTCAAGGCCGCGCCGAAATTGTCCGACAGGCCCTCGACCAATTGGGTGGTCGACGGAAGCGACCGGATCACCGAGGCGAAGCTGTCCCAGTTCTTGAGAAAGTCCGAGGTCAGGATCTCGCTGTTCTCGAACAGCTGCCGGTAGTCGGCGTCGGCCTTGTAAGGGTCGGCGAGCATGCTGACCAGATTTCCCAGTGTCCGGTTGAGGCCGGCGCCGGTCCCGTCCAGCGAGCGACTGGCCGCGCGCACGCTGTCGTTGATGGCTTGCACGCCAGGCGCCCGCGAAGGGTCTTGGCCGGGTTTGGGTTCCATGATGGTATCGGCGAGTTTGCCTATGGCAGAGAAGGTTTCGCTGATACTGATCGGAGTTTTAGTGGACTTCAGCTTGATGCAGCCCGGCCCGGTGAATTTAGGACCTCCGGTGTAGGGCTTGGTCAGTTCGATATGACGGTCGGTGACGATCGATTGCGAGTAGGTGACCGCCCCGACGTCGGCCGGCAGGTCGAGGTCGGTCGGTACGGTGAAGTCAACCTCGACGTGGTCGGGTTGGTTGACGATCGCGGTGGTCGAGCCGACCTCGATGCCCAGCAGCGCCACCTTGTTGCCTGGGTATAGCCCTACCGCGTCGGTGAATTCGGCGCACATCGCCCGGGTGTGTTCGGGCATTACGATCTTGGCTCCGATGACCACCACTGCCGCGACTGCGGCGACAAGGGTCACCACTGCCGCGATACCCCAAGGGGAACGCAGCCACGAGCGGGCAGCCGACAGCCTGGTCATCTCAACAGTTCCTCATGACGTTGGGCAGGCACAGGTCCTGTCCGGGCACCAGCTGCTTGTGTTTGTCGAAGACGACCCCGTTCCCGCTGAGCATCGGCATCACGATGTTGAGGCTCTGGCCCAGGCCGTCGAGCGCCTGGCCCCAACGTTCGGGATGCGCGTTCAACGTGTCGGTGATGTCCTCGAGTCCGTTGACGATCGGCCCGACCTCGCGGCCGTAAAACACCGTGATCCGGTCCATTATCCGAGCCAATTCATTGAGCAGACCGAAGAATTCGACGATATCGACCGTCTTCGAGGTGTACGCCCTTCCGAGGAC
>JBAWAV010000535.1:0-3864 GCA_049589475.1 Mycobacterium sp. | reverse complement strand
CAAAATCACTGCTGAGGGGCTCGAGGCGGTGACCCGGTGGGCAAATGAAGCGCCCGTCGACCCACCAACGCTCAAGCACGGCCCGCTGCTGCGGGTCACGCTCGGGCATCTCACCGGTCCGGAAAGGATCAAAGAGGTGCTGCAAGAGCACTTGACGTACGCCGACGAGATGCACCGCAAGGCCGCGAAGGATGCGCGGTGGGCTGGCGCCGATCCGTCCTGGGCATACGCACGCGTCGCGTTGGAGTGGGCGGAG
Organism: Mycobacterium sp.; assembly: GCA_049589475.1. Taxonomy (GTDB): domain Bacteria; phylum Actinomycetota; class Actinomycetes; order Mycobacteriales; family Mycobacteriaceae; genus Mycobacterium. The sequence continues at coordinate 3,608 of JBAWAV010000535.1, read as the reverse complement.
CGGTATTACGCCAATGAGCGAGAGCTCGCCCTGAAGATGATCAAAGAACTTGACGAGGCGGAAGCGGCCTTTCCTCAGCATGGCAAGGCCAGTCGCGCCAAGATCCTTTGGCCCCCACCGGAATTCTGGTACGAGATCGAAAAGAAGGCCGATGCCGAGGAGCCGGACTGATCAGTACCCGGCGGCGTGCCGGGCGGCGACGTAGCCGTACACCAGTCCTTGGGCGATGGTCGCGCCCGCGCCAGGATAGGTGTTCCCGAACGCATTGGCTGCCGTGTTGCCGATCGCGTACAGACCACCGATGGCGTTGCCGTCTTCGCGCAGCACCCTCGCGCGGTCGTCGGCGCGCAGACCGCCGCAAGTGCCCAGATCGCTGAGCACCATCTTCACCGCATAGAACGGACCTTGGTCGAGTGCGCGCAGGTTTGGGTTCGGGGCGATGGTGGGATCACCGTAGTACCGGTCGTAGGCGCTACTGCCGCGGCCGAAGTCAGCGTCGTATCCGGTTCGCGACATTTCGTTGAACCGTGTCATCGTGGCCATGAATGAGGTACGGGGAACGCCGATCTTGTCGGCAAGGTCGCCGAGATCATCGGTCCGATAAGCGATTTCCGCCGCATACCACGACCGTGGTATCGGCATGCGCGGAAACAGTTCGCCAGCGAAGACGTAGCTGTTGCGGTACTTCTGGTCGAAGACGATCCACATGGATTCCACTGGATGGCCGGAGCGTTCGCGTTCCAGCACCAGCTGTCCAAAGGACATGTAATCCATTGCCTCATTGGTGAATCGGGTGCCGCTCTGGTCGACGATCACGCAGCCCGGCAACGATCGCTCCGCCAACATCACCGACGGGCTCGCCCCGGGCAGCTGCGCGATAGCTGGAAACCACCACGCCTGATCCATCAGATCGATTGCGGCACCGATGTCTTGGGCAGCGTGGATCGCGTCGCCGGTGTTGGTGTCGGCGCCAAAGCTCACGTGCTCGCCGAGGGACTCGGATTGAAACTTTTTTCGCATGGCCATGTTGTGGTCGAATCCGCCGGCAGCCAGCACTACCCCGCGACGCGCGGTGACGGTGACCTCGCGCCCGTCATGACTCAGCACCGCGCCGGTGACCCGTCCGCCATCGGACGTCAGCTGAATCAACTCGGTGTCAGTCCATATCGGGATACCCGCGTTCAGCGCACCGGCGAACAGCCCTGCGGCCAGGGCCTGCCCGCCCGCGACATAGCGTCGGCCGAGTGCACGTCCACCCACCCCCTGGGCGAGCCGTTTGGCGATGGTCGGCAGGCCCTTCCGTGGAACGCGGGCCATCAAATTCATCCACCGGTAGTCCGCTGTGGTGGTGGGCATCGGGATCTTGACTTCCATGACGCCAGGCCGCAGCCGTGCTCGGTGCTCACCCAGGATTGCGGTGTTCAGCGGGCGGCACTCGCAGGTGCGCCCGCTTGCGGTTCCGCCGGGCAGCTCAGGGTGGTAGTCGGAATAGTCCTTGGCCCATGTCAATCGAATCGGGGTGGTCCGTCGAAGCATCTCGACTGTCGCCGTGACGTTATGCAGAAAGGCGTCGGACCGGGCGGCGGGAGCACTGTCGGCAACCACCGAACGCAGATAGGTCGTCGCGCGCTCCAAGCTGTCGCCGGCGGCCTTCTCCTCGAGGATCGGGCTCGCCGGTAACCACAGTGCCCCGCCCGATCGCGCGGTCGACCCGCCGACATACCTGGACTTCTCAACGATCAACGTCGTCAACCCAGATTCGTGAGCGGTCAATGCAGCCGCTATTCCTGTCCCGGACCCCACGACGAGAAGGTCGACCGTGATCTCGTCCGGGATTGCGGTCGGCTGGGCTGAGCTCACGGAGATGACATTAGGTCGTGGAACAGCCGCGGCGAGTGCTTTTCCCTGCCAGCGGGAGGTCGGTCGCCACAATCCCGTCGCCGGTTGTAGAACAACGACATGACGTTGCAGTCGAACACCGAACAGATTCGCCAGATCGAAGCCACGACGGCCCCGTCCCGATTCGCCCGAGGCTGGCACTGCCTGGGGCTGACCAAGGACTTCGGCGACGGCAAGCCGCACGGCGTCAACGCTTTTGGAAGGAAGCTGGTTGTGTTCCGAAGCGGGGACGGCGCGATCAACATTCTCGACGGCTACTGCCGTCACATGGGTGGTGACCTCACTCAGGGTGAGGTAAAGGGAAACGAGATCGCCTGCCCGTTCCACGATTGGCGCTGGGGCGGCGACGGCCGCTGTAAGCGGGTGCCGTACAGCAAACGGGCACCCCGACTGGCCCGCACCGCGAAGTGGACGACGCTGGAGCAAGACGGAATGTTGTTCGTGTGGAACGACCCTGAAGGCAATCCGCCGCCGCCCGGTGTCTCGATCCCGCTGATCGATGGTGCGGCCAGTGACGAATGGACTGATTGGCATTGGTACACCACTACCGTCAGCACCAACTGTCGGGAGGTCGTCGATAACGTCGTTGATATGGCGCACTTCTTCTACATCCACGGCTCATTGCCGACGCACTTCAAGAACATCTTCGAAGGGCATGTGGCGATCCAGTACATGAACAGCCAGGGCCGCCCCGACCTTGGTGGTACTGAGGGGGCCCGAATGCTCGGTACCACCTCGGTGGCGTCCTACTACGGTCCGTCTTTCATGATCGACGACCTGACATACCACTATGAAGAGGACGATCACCAAACCGTGCTGATCAACTGACATTACCCAATCGACGCGAATTCCTTTGTGCTGCAGTACGGCATTATCGTGAAGAAATCCGAGGCGCTCCCTGAGGACCTCGCCGTGCAGACCGCGACAGCACTCGGCGACTTCGTCAAAATGGGCTTCGAGCAGGACGTCGCGATCTGGAAGACCAAGACGCGCATCGACAATCCGCTGTTGTGCGAGGAAGACGGCCCGGTATATCAACTTCGACGTTGGTACGAGCAGTTCTACGTCGACGTCGCCGACGTCACGCCAGACATGGTGGACCGTTTCGAGCACGAACTGGACACCAGCAGCCCACGGGCCGAATGGATGAAGGTTGTCGAGACGAACATGGCCGGTCGATCTATGGCGAGGACTGCCTGATGGCGGTTCGGGTCGATGCTCGACTATCCGATTGCCCGCTTGTGTCAGTGGCCTGCCGTCGTTGCGGAAGTATCGTCCTGGTTCGAAAGAGCAGTTGGAATCAGACCAGCGTGCAATGGAACGCTGATGCATCGACGCGTTGTCTGGAGCGGCGCACCGCTAGTCCGACCGCGTGCTCGAGGCGGGGGATATTCCTGGCCTGCGCGGCGCTTAACGAATCAATCGTCGACGGTGTTCGGAGCGGCGATGTGCCGGTCGTCGACGAAAGAGCCGAACCAGTAAAAAATGTCGCAACCTAGGTGAGCTGGAAGGCGCTGATCGGCGCCTCCTCGGGATAGGTTGACGGCCCGCCGATGTCATAGGCGGAGTTGAGCGCAGTGATGAATGCCGGGTCGTGCAACGGCTCGCTCGGTATGTCCAGCCTGGTGCCCTTGGAGCTGATGTCGTCGACCATGATGTCGATCGCCTTTTCGATAGTCAGATCGTCGGAGCCCTCCATGTTCTTCTTC